>NZ_JAAMPA010000001.1:2176949-2487942 GCF_011758655.1 Modestobacter marinus | reverse complement strand
AGCAGCACGGCCGGGACGCCGTCGAACTCGCGCAGGTCGGTGACCTCGTGGCCGGTGACCACCTCGCCGCCCTGCTGCTCCAGCGCGGTGACCATCGCGTCGGCCAGCTGCTGCGAACCGCCCTCGATGAGCGGCCACCCGTTGTGGTGGCTCATCATCCCCAGGAACATGCCGAGCGCCGCCGTGAGCGGGCGGCTGAGGTCGAGCATCCCGTGCGCGGCGGCACCGGCGATCAGCGCCTGCGCCTCCTCGTCGTCGAAGTACCGGCGGGCCAGCCAGCCGACGCTGGGCAGCCCCTGCAGCCCGAAGCCCGCGACCCCGGCGAAGCTCGTGACCGGCGGGAGGCGCCGGAACGCCGAGGTGAGGAAGAAGTCGGTGATCTCGTCGGCCTGGCGCAGCAGCGGCCCGAAGAGCCGGCGGTAGCCGCGCTCGTCGCGGCCCAGCCCGGCGGCGGTCTGCTCCAGCGAGTGGTGGGAGAGCGCCGCGCGGCCACCCTCCAGCGGATGGGCGAAGTTGATCTCCGGCTGGAGCAGCCGGACCCCGCGGGAGGCGAGGTCGAACTCGCGGAAGAACGGTGCGGTGGCAGCCATCGGGTGCACCGAGGCGCAGATGTCGTGCCGGTAGCCGGGCAGCGTCACCTCCTCGGTGCGCAGCCCGCCCCCGGCCCGGTCGCCGCGTTCGACCACCCGCACCGACAGCCCGGCCGCGGCCAGCCGCAGCGCACCCGCCAGCCCGTTGGGTCCGGCTCCGACGACGACGGCATCCGGGGTCCCGTTCACGCCGCCATCCTGCCCGCCAGCCCCTAGAGCTGCGCGATGAGCTCGTCGGCCGCGCGGTAGGGGTCGGTCTCCCCCGCGACCACCTGCTCGGCCAGCGCACCGAGCGCCGCGGAACCGGAGACGTCGCCCATCCGCTCCCGCAGCCCCGCGACCGCGATCGCCTCGACCTCGCGGGCGGCGCGCTCGACCCGGCGCCGACGCCCCTCCCCGGAGGCCGCCAGCCACTCCCCGTGCTCGGCGAGCCGGGCCAGCACGTCGTCGACCCCGTTGTCGGTGTCGCGGGAGGCGACGGTCTTCACGATCGGCGGGCGCCAGGCCCCGGGCCCGGCGTGCCGGCCACCGAGGGACAGCATCGCCCGCAGGTCGCGCACCGTCTGGTCGGCGCCGTCCCGGTCGGCCTTGTTGACGACGAAGACGTCGGCGACCTCAAGGATGCCGGCCTTGGCCGCCTGGATCCCGTCGCCCATCCCCGGCGCCAGCAGCACCAGCGTCGTGTCGGCCAGCGAGGCGACCTCCAGCTCCGACTGCCCGACCCCGACGGTCTCGACCAGGACGACGTCGCAGCCCGCCGCGTCGAGCACCCGCAGCGCCTGGGGCGTCGCCCAGGCCAGCCCGCCGAGGTGGCCGCGGGAGGCCATCGAGCGGATGTAGACGCCGCTGTCCCCGGCGTGGTCCTGCATCCGCACCCGGTCGCCGAGCAGGGCGCCGCCGGAGAACGGGGACGACGGGTCGACCGCCAGCACCCCGACCCGCTGGCCGGCCCGGCGGAAGGCGCGGACCAGCGCCGTCGTCGTGGTCGACTTGCCCACCCCGGGCGGGCCGGTGAGCCCCAGGACGCGGGCCCGGCCGGTGTGCGGGGCCAGCGCGGCGGCGACCTCGCGCAGCAGCGGGCTGGCGTCCTCGACCAGGGAGATCAGCCGGGCCACCGAGCGGGCGTCCCCCTCGCGGGCGCGGGCGACCAGCGTGCCGACGTCGGCCGCCCGCCGGCCCCGCCGCCCCGACGGGACGGCGGCGGCCGGTGCCTGGACGGCAGTGCCCTCGGGCTCGGGGGTCACGCCCGGGCGGGCACGTGCAGGACGAGCGCGTCGCCCTGGCCTCCGCCGCCGCACAGCGCGGCGGCACCGACCCCGCCACCACGGCGGCCCAGCTCCAGGACCAGGTGCAGCACGATCCGCGCACCGCTCATCCCGATCGGGTGGCCCAGCGCGATGGCCCCGCCGTTGGGGTTGACCTTCTCCGGGTCGACCGCCAGCTCGCGGGTGGAGACGATGCCGACGGCGGCGAACGCCTCGTTGAGCTCGACCAGGTCCAGGTCGGCGGGGTCGATGCCCTCCCGGGCGCAGGCCTTGGCGATCGCCCGCGAGGGCTGGCTCTGCAGCGTCGCGTCGGGCCCGGCGACGACGCCGTGCGCGCCGATCTCGGCGAGGACGGTCAGCCCCAGCTCCGCGGCCTTGGCCGCGGACATGACCACGACCGCGCAGGCGCCGTCGGAGATCTGCGAGGACGTGGCGGCGGTGATCGTGCCGTCCTTCGAGAACGCCGGCTTGAGCCGGGCCAGGCTCTCGGCGGTGGTGTCGGGGCGGATGCCCTCGTCCTCGCGGAACTCGATCGGGTCGCCCTTGCGCTGCGGGATGAGCACGGGGGTGATCTCGTCGTCGAACAGGCCGTTCTTCTGCGCCGCGGCCGCCTTCTGGTGGCTGGCGGCGGCGAAGGCGTCCTGCTCCTCCCGGGTGAGCCCGTAGCGGCTGTTGGCCTGCTCGGTGAGCGCGCCCATGGCCACCTGGTCGAAGGTGTCGGTGAGCCCGTCGTGGGCCATCGCGTCGACGAGCGTCGCGTCGCCGTACTTGGTGCCGGTGCGCGAGGTGGGCAGCAGGTGCGGCGCCTGGGTCATCGACTCCATGCCGCCGGCGACCACGACCTCGAACTCGCCGGCCCGGATCAGCTGGTCGGCCAGGGCGATCGCGTCCATGCCGGAGAGGCAGACCTTGTTCAGCGTGAAGGAGGGCACCGACATCGGGATGCCCCCGGCGACGGCGGCGGGCCGGGCGGGGTTCTGGCCGGCGCCGGCCTGGATGACGTGGCCCATGATCACGTAGTCGACCTGGTCGCCGGTGATGCCGGCGCGCTCCAGCGCTGCCTTGATCGCCACCCCGCCCAGGTCGGCGGCGGAGAAGTCCTTCAGCGAGCCGAGCAGGCGGCCCATCGGGGTGCGGGCGCCCCCGACGATCACGGAACGGGTGGGTGCGGGCTGGCTCATCGAGGCTCCAGGAACTCCCGGTCACCGCCCTTGGCGACCGTCTCGGCAGGACACCGCGTGGTCCCTCGGGACAGACCATCGGGACACCACGGGCTGTGGTCAGGATAGGGCTCACGCCCTCCGGTGGTGCCGGACCGGTGACCGGGGCCACGACATCGGCGTGAAGCCGGTCACAACCGGCTGCCGGTGGCCGGCCGGCGGCGGGAGGATGCGCGGCATGACCCCTGCCGTGCCCGACGACGCGCACACCGGCCTGTTCACCACGATCGACCACGTCGGCATCGCCGTGCCCGACCTGGACGAGGCGATCGCCTTCTACGCAGCCACCTTCGGCATCCACTCGGTCCACGAGGAGGCCAACGAGGAGCAGGGCGTGCGCGAGGCGATGCTCGCCGTCGGCGACGGCGAGACGCGCATCCAGCTGCTCGCGCCGCTGACGCCGGAGTCGACGATCGCGAAGTTCATCGACCGCTCCGGCCCCGGGATGCAGCAGCTGGCGTTCCGGGTCGCGGACCTGGAGGCGGCGAGCGCCACCCTGCGCGAGCGCGGGATGCGCCTGCTCTACGACGCCCCCCGGCGCGGCACGTCGGGCAGCCGGGTGAACTTCGTGCACCCCAAGGACACCGGCGGGGTGCTCGTCGAGCTGGTCGAGCCCGCTCCGCACGGATGAGTTGCCTGGGTCACACACCCTGGTCAGCCGGAGCTACCCGCCAGTAACCTCCGGCCACCGCACTGCACCCTCCGAGCCAACGACGACCCGGGAGCGCACGCATGGACCAGATCAGGGACGCCGTCCTCGCCGACCAGCTCGACGCGATCGGAGGGCTCCCGACACCGGGGTCCTACCGCGCCGTGCTGGTGCGTAAGGACGAGCAGCACATGTTCGACGGCCTGCCCACCAAGGACAAGGACCCCCGCAAGGCGCTGCACGTCGAGGAGGTGCCCACCCCGGAGATCGGGCCGGGCGAGGCGCTGGTCGCGGTGATGGCCTCCTCGGTCAACTACAACACCGTCTGGACGTCGATCTTCGAGCCGGTCTCGACCTTCGGCTTCCTCGCCCGCTACGGCCGGCTCAACGACCTGACCCGCAAGCACGACCTGCCCTACCACGTGGTGGGCTCGGACCTCGCCGGCGTCGTGATCGCGGTCGGCCCCGGGGTCAACAAGTGGAAGCCCGGCGACGAGGTCGTCGCCCACTGCCTGTCCGTCGAGCTGGAGGACCCGGCCGGCCACGACGACACGATGATGGACCCGCAGCAGCGGATCTGGGGCTTCGAGACGAACTTCGGCGGCCTGGCCGAGCTGTCCCTGGTCAAGAGCAACCAGCTGATGCCCAAGCCGGCGCACCTGACCTGGGAGGAGGCGGCCAGCCCGGGGCTGGTCAACTCCACCGCCTACCGGCAGCTGGTCAGCCACAACGGCGCGAACATGAAGCAGGGCGACGTCGTCCTGATCTGGGGTGCCTCCGGCGGGCTCGGCTCCTACGCCACCCAGCTGGCGCTCAACGGCGGCGCCATCCCGGTCTGCGTCGTCAGCAGCCCGGAGAAGGCCGAGATCGTGCGGTCGATGGGCGCCGAGCTGGTCATCGACCGGTCCGCGGAGCAGTACCGGTTCTGGAAGGACGAGGAGACCCAGGACCCGCGCGAGTGGCAGCGGCTGGGGGCGAGGATCCGCGAGCTGACCGGCGGGGACGACGCCGACATCGTCTTCGAGCACCCCGGCCGGGAGACCTTCGGCGCCAGCGTCTACGTCGCCAAGAAGGGCGGCACGATCGTCACCTGCGCCTCCACCAGCGGGTTCCTGCACTCCTACGACAACCGCTACCTCTGGATGAACCTCAAGCGGATCGTCGGCTCGCACTTCGCCAACTACCGCGAGGCCTGGGAGGCCAACCGGCTGATCGACCGGGGCCTGATCCACCCGACGCTGTCCAAGACCTACGCCATGGACGACGTCGGCCAGGCCGCCTACGACGTCCACCGCAACCTGCACCAGGGCAAGGTCGGCGTGCTGACCCTCGCCCCGGAGGAGGGCCTGGGCGTGCGGGACCACGCCAAGCGGGAGCGGCACCTGGCGGCGATCAACCGCTTCCGCGACGTGTGAACCGCGTCGACCTGGGAGTTCCCTGGGTGCTGCCCCCGACACGCTGACTGCGCCGCGGGATCAATGCGAGGATGAGGTCATGAGCGACCCCCGCGACGACGAGTTCGGTTACCGCGACGGCGGCCCCACCTTCGACGTGGTGCGCAAGGGGTACGACCGCAACCAGGTCGCCGAGACGCTGGCCAGCCTGGACGCCGACCTCGGGGTGGCGCTGGCCGACCGGGACGCCGCCGTGGCCCGGTCGGCCGACCTCGCCCGTCAGCTCCAGGCGCTGCACGGCGAGGTCGAGTCGTTGCGGCGCCGGGCCGCCAGTGCCAGCGCACCCACGTTCGAGAACATGGGCGAGCGCATCTCCAACATGCTGCAGCTCGCGCAGGACGAGGCGGCGGAGATCCGGCGCTCGGCCGAGGAGCAGGCCGCCCAGCTGCAGGCCGCCGTGGCCGCGGAGGCCGAGGCGATCCGGGAGCGGATCGCCGGCGAGGAGCGGGCCCTCGGGGAGCGCTCGGCCGCCAGCCGGGCCGAGGCGGAACGCCTGGTCGCCGAGGCACGGCAGCACGCCGAGCAGATCGCCGCGGTCGCCCAGTCCCGCGCCGACGAGCTGGTCACCAAGGCGCAGGAGCGGGTGGCCCGGCTCGACGCCGACTCCCAGGGCCGCCGCGCCAAGGCCGAGCAGGACTTCGAGATCGCCCAGCGGGCCCGCCGCAGCGAGGCCGCCCGGCTGGAGCAGGAGCGCGAGCAGACGTCGATCGCCGCCGCCCAGCAGCGGATCGCCGAGGCCGACGAGCGGGCCCACCACACCCTCACCGAGGCCGAGGCCTCGGCGGCGGCGATCCGGGCGGTCCGGGACGACCTGACCCGCCGGCTGGCCGACGTGCGCACCCTGCTGGGCCGGCTGCCCGACCTCTCCGACCAGGTGCCGCAGGCCGAGGACGCCCGGCCGGCGGCCCCGGCCGAGCCGGTGCAGCAGCCCGAGGCGGCGCCGTCCGCTGCCGACTCCGCGCCGGACCGGCCGTCCGACGCCGGCCCCGCCACCGAGGAGCAGCCCAGCGCCCCGGAGCGTCCGGCCGCGCCGCCCGCCGCGGAGCCGGCGGCCGCCCAGACCCAGGCCAGCCAGCCCGCGCCCACCGAGACCCAGGCCGTCCCGGTCCAGGCCGCGCAGACGCAGTCGGTCCCGGCCCAGTCGGTGCCCACGGGCGGCGCCCAGCAGCCGGTCCGGACGCCGGCCCCGGCCCACCCGACCCAGCAGCAGGCACCGGGTGCGGACCGGACGACGGCGGAGCAGCCCGCGGCCGAGGCGCCGCAGCAGCGGCCCCAGCCCGGCGTGCGGCAGACGCCACCGGTCCCGGCCCGCGGTCCGGTCACGCGGGTCCAGCCGACCCCGGCCGTGCCGGCCGGTCAGGGTGGTCCGCCGCCGGCCCACCGGGGCTGACCGCAGCCTCTGCTCCTCGACGGCCCTCTCCGGCGCACCCCGCCCGCGCTGCGGGAGGTCGAGGCGACCGACCACCACCGGAGAGGAGCACCGTGTCCCGGCTGTCCCGGAGCGCGCTGCTCGCCGTGCTCAGCGCCGGCCTGTGCGCGCTCGGCCTGCCCCTCGCCGCGGGGGCGGCCGCCGCACCGGCGGCGGACAGCGGCCTGGTGAGGACGGCGCACCTCTCCCCGGACACCCCCTCGGTCGACGTCACCGTCGACCCGGTGTCCGAGCCGGACGCGGAGGTCGTGCTGCCCGCGGTCGGCTACGGCGAGGTCTCCCCGTACCAGCGCGTGCCGGCGGGCAGGTACACGGTGAGCGCCCGCGCGGCCGGGGCGGACCCGGGCAGTCCTCCGGTGCTGTCCACCACGCTCACCGTGGCCCCCGGGAGCGCGACCACGGTGGCCGGCGTCGGGCTCTTCGCCGACCTGGGCCTCGCCGTCCTGACCGACGACCTCACGTCGCCGCCGACCGGGTCCGCCCGCGTCCGGGTGCTGGACGCCGCCGCGACCGGCTCCCCGCTGGACGTCGCGCTCGGCGGGGGCACCGTGCTCGCCACCGACCTGGCCTTCCCCGGCTCGACCGACCCCGTCGACGTGCCCGCGGGCGCCGGCACGCTCACCGTGACCGGTGACGACGGCGCCCCCGCCGAGCTGCCCGTCGACCTCGCCGCCGGGTCCGTCCAGACCGTGCTCGTCCTGGACCGCGAGGGGGGTGGGCTCAGCGTGACGACCGTGCTGGACGCCGCCGGCCCCGGCGTCGTGCCGGTCGGTGGCGTGGAGGCCGGCGGCGGTGGCACCGCGACGGACGACGGGCTGCCGGTCGGCCGCACCGCGCTCGCCGTCCTCTCGCTCACCGCCCTGCTGCTGGCCGCCGGCCAGTACCGCGTCCGTGAGATCCGGACCGGCCGGCGATGACTACACCGACGAGCCGGTCCGGCCGGCGCACCCGGCCCGGGTCGGCGGTGCTGCGGGCAGCACTGCTGGTGGTGGCCGTCGTCGCCGGCGGCGCGGCCCTCGTGGACCAGCCGTCCGACGCCGCGCGCGCCCCCGCGGTCGCCTCACCGCCCGCACCGGTGGCCCTCGGCGCCACAGCGGAGTCCCCTGGGTCAGCGGGGTCCGTGGCGGCGGCGGGCCGCACGGTCGCGGCCCCGGCCGGGCTGCGCATCGCCGCGATCGGCGTGGACACCGACCTCGTCCCGATCGGGGTCGACGACGCCGGCGCCCTGCTGCCCCCGGCGGACGTCGCCCAGGCCGGCTGGTTCGCCGCCGGACCGGTGCCCGGCGAGGTGGGCCCGGCGGTGCTCACCGGGCACGTCGACGACCACACCGGCCCGGGGGTGTTCTCCCGGCTGGCGGAGCTGACCGCGGGAGACGAGGTGGTCGTCACCGGCAGCGACGGCCGGCCGGTGACGTTCACGGTGACCCGGGTGGCCGCCCACCCCAAGGACGACTTCCCCACCGAGGAGGTCTACGGCCCGACGACCGGGGCCGAGCTCCGGCTGGTCACCTGCGGCGGCGACTTCGACCGCTCGCGCCGCAGCTACACCGACAACGTCGTCGTCCTAGCGACCGCCACCTGAGCCGGCGGCACCCGCCCTCCGGCCCCGGTGCAGGGGCCCGCCGCGAGCGTGCGAGTGGTGGGGGGCACCGGGGTCCTTTCTCAGCGCCGGCGGCCGCGGGCCCGCCAGCACACGGTGTGCCAGTGCCGGCGCCAGTCGGCGGCCGAGTCGGTGTCCCACGGGTCCAGGTCGGAGTCCCGGGCGTAGGCCGGCCAGGTGACCACGTGCGGCGTCCGGGGCGGGATCAGCTGGTCACACCCCGGGCAGCGGTAGCTCTTGTCGCTGCCGGCCCCGGTGAGCGGCCGCACCACCCAGTCGCCGTCGGAGGCCTCCTCGACCGGCTGCCGGGCCGCCACCGGCCCACGCCCCGGCTGCGTGGTCCGGGCGCGGCCCGGACCACGCCGTGAGCCCCCTCGGCGCGGCACCGGTCAGCGGTTCGCGTGGTCGCGGAAGCCGCGGCCGGCCTTGCGGCCCAGGTAACCGGCGGTGACCAGGTGCTCGAGCAGCGGCGCGGGGGCGAACCCGGGCTCGCGGAACTCCGTGTACAGCTCCCGCTCGATCGCCAGGGCGACGTCCAGGCCGACGACGTCCAGCAGCTCGAAGGGGCCCATCGGGTAGCCGCAGCCGACCTTCATCGCGGCGTCGATGTCGTCGGCGGTGGCGTAGTGCGCCTCCAGCATCTTGACCGCGTCGTTGAGGTAGGGGAACAGCAGCGCGTTGACGACGAACCCGGCGCGGTCGGTGCAGGACACCGCGTGCTTGCCCAGCTGCGCGCAGAGCGCGTGCGCGGTGGCGGCGACGTCGGGTTCGGTGGCGATCGTCGAGACCACCTCGACCAGCTTCATCACCGGCGCGGGGTTGAAGAAGTGCAGGCCGACGACGTCGCCGGGGCGCTCGCTGGCCTTCGCGCACTCGATGACCGGCAGGCTGGAGGTGGTGGTGGCGAGCACCGCGCCGGCCTTGGCGATGTCCCCGAGCGCGGCGAACAGGGCCTGCTTGACGCCCAGGTGCTCGACCACGGCCTCGATGACCAGGTCGGCGTCGGCGAGGTCGTCGAGCCGGGCCGAGCCGGTGACCCGGGCGAGCGCGGCGTCCCGCTCGGCCTCCTCCAGCCGGCCGCGGGCGACCTGCTTGTCCAGCGACCGGGTCAGCGCGTGCTGCACGGCCTCGACCTTGTCCACGGTGCGGGCGACGAAGGTGACGTCGTAGCCGGCCTTGGCGACCACCTCGACGATCCCGACGGCCATGGTCCCGGAGCCCACGACGCCCACGCTGCGGACCGGGCGCGCCCCCTCGGCGGCGCCGCCGGTGGCCGGCGTCGCGGCGTCCGGGACGACCTCGGCGGAGTCGCGGCCGGCGTAGGTGTAGAAGCCGCGGCCGCTCTTCCGGCCCAGCAGCCCGGCGGTCATCATCTGCTTGATGATCGGCGCGGGGGCGTGCAGCCGGTTGCGCGACTGCTGGTACATCGTCACGAGGATCTCGTAGGCGGTGTCGATCCCGATGAGGTCCATCAGCGCCAGCGGGCCCATCGGCAGGCCGCAGCCCAGCCGCATCGCGGCGTCGATGTCCTCGCGGCTGGCGTAGCGGTTCTCGAACATCGAGACGGCGTGGTTGAGGTAGCCGAACAGCAGCGCGTTGGCGATGAACCCCGCCTTGTCGCCGATGGTCACGTCGATCTTGCCCAGCCGCGCGGCCAGCGCCTCGACGTCCTCGACGACCGAGGGCTCGGTGACCACGGTGCGCACGATCTCGACCAGCTTCATCACCGGCGCCGGGTTGAAGAAGTGCATCCCGATCACCTTGCCGGGGCGGCCGGTGGTGACCGACAGCTCGGTGACCGACAGGCTGGAGGTGTTGGTCGCCAGGATGGTGTCCGGCGGGCAGATCGCGTCCAGCTTCGAGAACAGCTGGGCCTTGAGCTCCATCCGCTCGGGGATGGCCTCCACGACCAGCTCGGCGACGGCGAGGTCCTCCATCGCGGTGGTGAACCGGATCCGGGACAGGATGGCGTCGCGGTCACCGGCCTCGAGCTTCCCGCGGGCGACGGCCTTGCCGGTCGACTGCTCGACGTGCGCCCGTCCCCGCGCCAGCGCCTCGTCGGTCACCTCGACCGCCGTCACCGACAGCCCGGCCCGGGCGAGCACCTCGGCGATGCCGGCGCCCATCGTGCCCAGCCCCACCACGCCGACCTCGGTCAGTTCTCTGGCCACGGTGCCGTCCCTCCGCCGTCCGGTGATCGCGAGCAGTTTCCCACCACCGGCCTCCCGGGGTGCTACCGGCCGGTAGCCGGGGCCCCGTCGCAGGGGCCCGCCGCGCGCGGAGCGGGTGGTGGGGGGCGACGGGGCCCTCCTAGAACAGGCGCTGGGAGGGGTCGTCGGTGCCCTTGAGGACGGCGTAGTCGACGGTGAGGCAGTCGATGCCGCGGTCGGCGGCCAGCACCCGGGCCTGCGGCTTGATCTCCTGGGCGGCGAAGACGCCCTTGACCGGCGCCAGCCGCGGGTCGCGGTTGAGCAGCTCCAGGTAGCGGGTCAGCTGCTCGACCCCGTCGATCTCGCCGCGGCGCTTGATCTCGACGGCCACCGTCGCGCCGCCGGCGTCCCGGCAGAGCAGGTCGACCGGGCCGATCGCGGTCGGGTACTCGCGGCGCACCAGCGACCAACCGGCGCCGAAGGTCTCCACGTGCAGCGCGAGCAGGCGCTGCAGGTCGGCCTCCACGCCGTCCTTCTGCAGGCCGGGGTCGACCCCGAGGTCGTGCCGGGAGTCGTGCTCGACCGACTCGATCGTGATGACCAGCTGCTCGCCGGCCTTGTTGGTGACCGTCCAGGTACCGGCGCCGTCGACGAGCTCGTCCTTGAGCGCGCACGGCGGGCTCATCCAGTTCAGCGGCTTGTAGGCCCGGTCGTCGGCGTGGATGGACACCGAGCCGTCGGCCTTGACCAGCAGCAGCCGGGTGGCGGGCGGGAGATGGGCGGTGAGCCGCCCGATGTAGTCCACGGAGCAGCGGGCAATGACCAGGCGCACGGACGTCGACGCTACCGGCCGCCGGAGCCGCCCTCCGCACCGGCGGGGACCCCGCCCGGAACCCGCCGGGCCGCCGGGCCGTGTACTCCCCGTGCGGAACCCACCTGCCCTCCGTCCCGCCGCCGGCCTGCTGCTGGCGGTCTCGCTGCTGACCGCCTGCGCCGAGCGGGGCGGGGCCGGGGCGGCGCCGCCCGGTCCGTCCAGCGCGACGCCGACGGGGTCGGCCGACGTCGCGCTGCCGGCGGGCGAGGACACGCTGGTGGTCCAGGTGGCCGACGTCGGCGGCTTCACGACGCCGGAGATGCTGGCCGGGCGGCTGCCGATCGTGAGCGTCTACGCCGACGGCCGGGTGATCACCCAGGGGCCGGTGCCGGAGATGTACCCCGGGCCGGCCTGGCCCAACGTCCAGGTGCAGGAGGTCGACGAGGCCACCGTGCAGCAGCTCGCCGAGCGGGCGCTGGACGCCGGCATCGCCGAGACGACCGACCTGGGCTCCCCGCCCCTGGCCGATGCCACCTCCACCCGGTTCACCCTGCACACCGCCGACCGGACCGTGCAGCGGGAGGTGTACGCACTCCGGGAGACCGCAGGCGTCGGTGGGCTGCCCGGGGAGCCGGGCGCCGGTGGGCTCACCGAGCAGCAGGAGGAGGCGCGGGCCCAGCTGCAAGACCTGCTCGACGAGCTGACCGACCTCTCGCAGACCCTGTACGGCGAGGGTCAGCCACCGGAGTCCTACCGACCGGAGGCGGTCGCGGCGCTGGCCGGGCCGTGGACGGAGCCGGGTGACGACCTGACCCACCCGGAGGTGCCCTGGCCGGGGCCGGCGCTGCCGGGCGAGCCGGTCGCCCCCGGGGTGACCTGCGTAACGGCGACGGGCGACCAGGCCCAGGACGTCGCCGACGCGGCCCGGGACGCCACCACCCTGACCCCCTGGGTCGGGGCGGACGGCGCACGCTGGTCGATCACCTTCCGCCCGCTGCTGCCGCACGAGTCCGGCTGCGCCGACCTGACCGACTGACCGCGGTGTGCTCCCCGGGCCGCGGCCCGGGGAGCGCCCGGATCACACCTGCTGCGGCGAGCGCAGGTCTGCGTCCACCCCGTCGCGCTGCTCGACGGGGGCGAGCGGGTCGGCGGTGCGGGTGGAGTTGAACCGGTCGAGGTCCAGCAGCCCCTCGCGCTTGGCGACGATCGTGGGCACCAGTGCCTGGCCGGTGACGTTGGTGGCGGTGCGACCCATGTCCAGGATCGGGTCGACCGCCAGCAGCAGGCCGACGCCGGCCAGCGGCAGCCCCAGCGTGGACAGCGTGAGGGTCAGCATCACCACCGCGCCGGTCACCCCCGCGGTCGCCGCCGAGCCCACCACCGACACCAGGGCGATCAGCAGGTAGTCGGTGATCGAGAGGTCGACGTCGAAGAACCCGGCCACGAAGATCGCGGCCAGCGCCGGGTAGATCGCCGCGCAGCCGTCCATCTTCGTCGTGGCGCCGAGCGGGACGGCGAACGAGGCGTAGCTGCGCGGGACGCCGAGGTCGGCCTCGGTCACCCGCTGGGTCACCGGCAGCGTGCCGATGGAGCTGCGGGAGACGAACGCGAGCTGGATGGCCGGCCACGCACCGGCGTAGAAGCGCAGCGGCGAGAGGCCGTGCAGCTTGAGCAGCACCGGGTAGACGACCAGCAGCACGATCGCCAGGCCCGCGTAGACAGCGCCGACGAAGACGCCCAGCGAGCCCAGGGACCCCCAGCCGTAGCTGGCCACGGCCTTGCCGATCAGGCCGACGGTGCCGATCGGGGCGAGCAGGATGACCCACCAGAGCACCTTCTGCACGATCGCCAGCACCGAGCGGGTGACCGACAGGAACGGGTCGGCGGCCGCGCCGACCTTGAGCGCGGCGATGCCGATGGCCACCGAGACGACGATCAGCTGCAGGATGTTGAAGCTGACGCCGTCCGCGCCGCCCTCCAGGCCGAGGAAGTTGGCCGGGACGAGGCCGGTGAGGAAGTCCCACCACGACCCCGAGCCCCCCTCGTAGGTGGCCAGGCCCGCGTCGACGGAGCTGCGGTCACCAGGCCGGGTCAGCAGCCCCAGGCCGATGCCGATCGAGACCGCGATCAGCGAGGTGATGGCGAACCACAGCAGGGTCTGGCCGGCCAGCCGCGCGGCGTTGGAGACCTGCTTGAGGTTGGCGATGCTGACGATGATCGCGGTGACGATCAGCGGGACGACGATCGCCCGGAGCAGTCCGACGAAGGTGTTGCCGATGGTGGTGAGGGTGCTGGTCAGCCAGTTGGCGTCGGTGCCGGGCACCAGGACGCCGTCGACGAAGGAGCCGGGGACCGGGCCCATCGCGCGGGCGACCAGGCCGAGGGCGATGCCGATGACCAGGCCGAGCAGGACCTGGACCGCGAACGGGACGCGGCGGAGACGTGCGAGCACGGGGAGTGCCTCTCTGGGCGGTGCGGGGGTGGTGGAGGGACGGGGACCGTGCGCGCCCCTAGCGGGAGGTGGTCATCCGCCCGTGGTCGACGACGCGCCGCCGCGTCAGCCCCCAGAGATCGGTCACGTGCAGGCGAAGGCGCACACCGCCGCCGGTCATTCCGCGGGGTGAGCCGGATCATGATCGCGGGCCCGCGACCCGGGGCGGGCCCGCCGGAAGACGCCGCCCCGTCATCCTCCCGGTGGACGCCGGTGACGACTCCAGGTGGATGTGCCCGGCGGGCCGGCCGAGCAGGCTCGGGGCATGCCGTCCCCGGGGAGCCGACCGTGACCGACGCCGTCCTCGGGTGGGTCCAGGAGCTGATGGCCTCGCCGTGGGTGTACCTGGTGCTGTTCTCGCTGGCCGCCCTCGACGGCTTCCTGCCCGTCGTGCCCGGCGAGAGCGTGGTGATCACCGCCGGGGTCTTCGCCGCCACCGGGCAGCCGGACCTGGCGGGGGTGGTCGCGGTGGCCGCACTGGGCGCCTTCGCCGGCGACCACGCCTCCTACCTGATCGGGCAGCGGGCCGGCCCCCGGCTGCACGCCGGGGCGCGGCCGGGCAGCCGGCGCCGGGCGGCGCTGGACCGGGCGGGCCGGCTGCTGGCCGCACGCGGCGGCGTCCTGCTGGTCACCGCCCGGTACGTGCCGGGGCTGCGGACGGCGGTCACGCTGACCGCCGGGGCCGTGGGCTGGCCGCTGCGCCGGTTCACCCCGTTCGCCGCGCTGGCCGCCCTCACCTGGGCCGGCTGGTCGGCCGGCGTCGGGTACGTGGGCGGGCTGGCCTTCGAGCGGGACCCGCTCCGTGGCCTGCTGCTGGGCCTCGGCCTGGCCCTGGCACTCGCCGCGCTCGGCGAGGGCCTGCGGTCCCTGCTGGGACGGCGCCGGACCCCCGGCGACGCGGTGGCCGAGCGCGCTCGGGCCGAGGTGGGGGCAGGCTGACCGGGTGAGCGCCGCCGAGAGCATCAGCCCCACGTCACCCCGGCCGGTGCGCCGCACGGTCTTCACCCAGGGCTGGCGCGACGTCACCTTCCTGCACTGGGCCGTCGACCCGGCCCTGGTGGCCCCGCTGCTGCCGGCCGGCACCCGGCCCGACGAGCTGGACGGCGTGACGCACGTCGGCCTCATCCCCTTCCGGATGCGCCGGATCGGCCTGCTCGGGGCGCCGGGGCTGCCCTGGCTCGGCTCCTTCGCCGAGACGAACGTGCGGCTGTACTCGGTCGACGACCAGGGACGGCGGGGCGTGGTCTTCCGGTCGCTGGAGGCCGACCGGCTGCTGCCGGTGCTGGCCGCCCGCTGGGTCGCCCGGCTGCCCTACCTGTGGTCCCGGATGAGCACCACCCGCGACGGCGACCGGATCACCTACCGGGCGGCCCGCCGCTGGCCCGGCCCCCGGGGCGCCGGCGGCACCGTCGCCGTCCGGGTGGGTGACCGGCTGGCCGACCCCGGGCCGCTGCCCCGGTTCCTCACCAGCCGCTGGGGGCTGCACCAGGAGACCCGGGGCCGGCTGGCCTACTGGCCGAACGAGCACCCGGAGTGGCCGCTGCACACCGCGGAGCTGCTCCACCTCGAGGACGACCTGGTCGCGGCGGCCGGTCTGCCCACGGTGGGCGGGGCCCCGGACAGCGTGCTCTTCTCCCCCGGCGTCGACGTCCGGTTCGGGCCCCGGGTGCCCTGACCCGGGGTGGTGCGGGCGACCCGCCGGTGTATCGGGACGAGGTGGTTCCGCCGGAGCCCGTCGTGGGTGACACTGCCGGGGTGAACGGGCCCCCGCCGTCGCCGGCCCCGCCGTCCGTCGCGCTGTCCCCCGCCTGGCTGCACCGGGTGCTCGACGCGGCCCGCACCCGGCTGGGCATGGACGTCGCCTGGATGTCGACGTTCACCGAGAGCACCCAGCACATCCGCGCCGCCACCGGCGCGCTGGACGCCATGCACGTCCGGGAGGGGATGCAGCCGTCCCTGGAGGGCTCGTTCTGCGTCCGGGTGCTCAGCGGGCAGCTCCCCCCGGTGGTCACCGGCGCCCGCCGGAACCCGGACACCCGCGAGCTGGCGGTCACCGCCGACCTGGGCATCGGGTCCTACGTCGGCGCCCCGGTCCGGGCACCGGACGGCCGCCCGGTCGGGATGCTGTGCTGCGTGAGCCGGGACGACGGCGCGCACCTGGACGGCGCGGCCGCCCGCACCCTGGAGCTGCTGGCCGACCTCATCGCCGACCGGCTGGCCGAGCCGCTGCCCGCACCGCCGGCCGACCCCGCCGGCCGGGTGCGCGACGTGCTCAGCGAGGGGGCGGTCGTCACCCACGTCCAGCCGATCGTCGACCTGGCCACCGAGGAGGTCGTGGCCTACGAGGCGCTCGCCCGGTTCCCCGGCGTCGCCGACGGACCGGAACGGCTCTTCAGCGCCGCCGCGGCCGCGGGGCTGGGGGTGCAGCTGGAGGAGCTGGCCGCGCGGGCCGCCCTGGCGGTGGCCCCCCGGCTCCCCGCGGGGCGCCCACTGGGGATCAACCTCTCCCCGGCGGCACTGCTGTCGCGGACGGTCACCGACCTGCTGCTGGACCACCGGCACCTGGACGTCGCGGTCGAGGTCACCGAGCACAGCCCGGTGGACGACTACGACGCCCTGGAAGCCGCCCTGACCTCCCTCCGCGAGGCCGGCATCGGGCTGACCGTCGACGACGCCGGTGCCGGGTACGCCAGCTTCCGGCACGTGCTGCGGCTGCGCCCGGACGTGATCAAGCTGGACCTCGCGCTCGTCGCCGGCGTCCACACCGACCCGGCCAAGCAGGCGATGGTCACCGCGATGGTCAGCTTCGCCGGGGCGACGGGTGCCCGGCTGGTGGCCGAGGGGATCGAGGACCCCGCCGAGGTCCGGACGCTGCGGGCGCTGGGCGTGGCCCGGGGACAGGGGTACCTGTTCGGCCACCCGGCTCCCCTGCTCTGAGGCCCGGCCCTCCCTGCACCGCGGCGCCCGGTGCCGCCCGGTGCCCCCGACGGCGGACAGGAGATGATCCGGTCACGCGTCGTCGAGGTGGGGAGCACCGTGGTGGAGCCCGTTCGGTTCGGACTGGTGGGGTACGGCTTCGGTGGCCGGTACTTCCACGCCCCGCTGCTGGCCGCCGCGAGGGAGTGCGACCTCATCGCCGTCGCCACCTCCTCGACCGAGCGCCGCGCACTGCTCAGCCGGGAGCACCCGGGTGCGACCGCCGTCGGGTCGCTGGCCGAGCTGGCCGCGGCCGGCGTCGAGGCGGTGGCGATCTCGACCCCCGCCGACACCCACACCGCGCTCACCGACCAGGCGCTCGACCTCGGCCTCGCCGTGGTCTGCGACAAGCCGTTCGCCCTGGACGCGCCGGCCGCGCGGTCCAGCGTCGAGCGGGCCGAGCGGCTCAGCCTGCCGCTGGCGCCCTACCAGAACCGCCGCTGGGACTCCGACTTCCGCACCGTCCAGGCCCTGGCCGAGGCGGGCACGCTGGGCCGGATCACCCGGCTGGAGTCCCGGTTCGAGCGGTTCACCCCCGACCCCGGCCCGGCACCGTCCGGCGGGGGCACGCTGCTGGACTTCGGCAGCCACCTGGTCGACCAGGCACTGGTGCTCCTCGGCCCGGTGACGTCGGTCTACGCCGAGTGGCGGGTGCGGGCGAACGGGCTGGACGACGACGTCTTCGTCGCCCTCACGCACGCCGGCGGCGCCCGCTCGCACCTGGCCGGCAGCTGGAGCGAGGGCGCACCGGGCGACCGCTTCCGGGTCACCGGCACGGCCGGCAGCTACGTCGTCGGCGGGCCGATGGACGGCCAGGAGGAGGCACTCGTCGCCGGCGAGACCCCGGCCACCCGCGGCCCGGACTGGGGTGCGGAACCGGAGGAGCGCTGGGGGCGGGTCCGGCGGGGCGACCACGAGGACCGGGTCCCCACCCTGCCCGGCGCCTGGGACACCTTCTACCCGGCGTTCGCCGCCGCGGTCCGCGGTCAGGGGCTGGTCCCGGTCGACCCCCGGGACGCCGTCGCCTCGCTCACCGTGCTCGACGCCGCCCGGCGCAGCGCCACCGAGGGCGTCGTCGTCCGGCTCGACTGACCGCGGCACCGGGCCGGCGGCCGGTCAGTGGTGGGCCGCCTCCGCGGGGCGCGGCTCGGCGTGGTCGTCCTCGACCCACTCGAGGAGGTCGCCGGGCTGGCAGTCCAGCACCCGGCACATCGCCTCCAGGGTGCTGAAGCGGACGGCCTTGGCCCGGCCGTTCTTCAGCACCGCCACGTTGGCCGGGGTGAGCCCGACCCGTTCGGCGAACTCCCCGACGCCCATCTTCCGCTTGGCCAGCTCCACGTCGATGCGCACGACGATCGGCATCAGATGACCGCTTCCATGTCGGTGCGCAGCGAGGTGGCCTGCTGCAGCAGCGCGCGCATGACCACCATCAGCAGCCCCACGACCGCCCCGATCAGCAGCAGCACCAGCAGGAGGACCGGCGGCCCCGGGTCGTCGCTGACCTCGTCGACGATGAAGTAGTACGAGCTGACGAAGGTCCCCAGCAGCATGAGCCAGCCGACGGCCAGCGCCGCCAGGATCGCGTTGACCCACGGCAGCGAGCTCGCGCTGAAGATGCAGTCGGTGCGGACCATGGTCAGCAGCTTCCAGGTGCAGACGACGACGACCTGGACGCACGCCAGGCCCAACACCGCGGCCCAGAGCATCGCCTCACGCACGAGCGACTGCTCCAGCGACGGGTCGGCCAGCTCCGGCAGCATCCCCGGCACTGCCCAGACCTGCGCGGCGACGAGGGCGGCGAACACCAGCGCGAGCAGGAAACGGATCGGGAGCACCAGCGGATGAGCATGCGGCATGGATCGAGATTCGCTCGCTGTCGATCGACTGTCAACAGCTCATCGGCCGACGTCCTCCCTCAGACGGGCACCGGCGCCGGGACGTCAGCCGGGAGCCCGTTCGCCTCGCGGACGACGGCGACGACCTCGGCCATGATGTCGGTGATCCCGAAGTCCTTCGGCGTGAAGACCCGGGCCACCCCCAGCTCCCGCAGCCGCCGGGCGTCGCCGTCCGGGACGATCCCGCCGACCACCACGGGGACGTCGTCCAGGCCGGCCGCCCGCAGGCCGTCCAGCACGGCCGGCACCACCTGCAGGTGCGAGCCCGACAGCACCGACAGGCCGACCACGTGCACGTCCTCCTCGACGGCAGCGGAGACGATCTGCGCCGGGGTGAGCCGGATCCCCTGGTAGACCACCTCGAAGCCGGCGTCCCGGGCCCGCACGGCGATCTGCTCGGCGCCGTTGGAGTGCCCGTCCAGCCCCGGCTTGCCGACCAGGAAGCGCAGCCGGCCACCCAGCTCGGCCCCGGTGCGGCGGACCGCCTCCCGCACCTCGGCCAGGGCGCTGTCGGCTGCTCCGGCGGCGGCCGCCCCGACGCCGGTGGGGGCCCGGTACTCCCCGAACACCGCGCGCAGGGCGCCGGCCCACTCCCCCGTCGTCACCCCGGCCCGGGCGCAGCGCAGCGTGGCCGCCATCAGGTTCGCGTCGGTGCCCGCGGCCGCCCGCAGCTCGGCGAGCGCCTCGGCCACCGGCCCGGGGTCCCGCTCCCCGCGCCACCGCCGCACCGCGGCCTGCGCCGCCGCCTCGACCGCCGGGTCGACGGTCTGGATCGCCGTCTCCAGGTCGGCCAGCAGCGGGTTGGGCTCGCTGGTGGTGTACCGGTTGACGCCGACGACGACGTCCTCGCCGCTCTCCATCCGGCGGCGGCGCTGGGCCAGCGAGGCCACCAGCTCGCTCTTCATGTGGCCGGACTCGACCGCGGCGACCGCGCCGCCCAGCTCCTGCACCCGGGCGATCTCCGCCCGGGCACCCTCGACCAGCTCGGCGACCTTCCGCTCGACCACCACCGAGCCGGTGAACAGGTCCTCGTACTCCAGCAGGTCGGTCTCGAACGCGAGCACCTGCTGCAGCCGCAGCGACCACTGCTGGTCCCACGGCCGGGGCAGGCCGAGCGCCTCGTTCCAGGCCGGCAGCTGCACCGCCCGCGCCCGGGCGTCCCGGGACAGCGTGACCGCGAGCATCTCCAGCACGATCCGCTGGACGTTGTTCTCCGGCTGCGCCTCGGTCAGCCCCAGCGAGTTGACCTGCACCCCGTAGCGGAAGCGCCGCTGCTTCGGGTCGGTGACGCCGTAGCGCTCGGCGGTCAGCTCGTCCCAGAGCTGGCCGAAGGCGCGCATCTTGCACATCTCCTCGACGAAGCGGACCCCGGCGTTGACGAAGAAGGAGATCCGGGCGACGACGTCGCCGAAGCGCTCGGGCGGCACCTGCCCGGAGTCGCGCACCGAGTCCAGCACGGCGATCGCCGTGCTCATCGCGTAGGCGATCTCCTGCACCGGCGTCGCCCCGGCCTCCTGCAGGTGGTAGCTGCAGATGTTGATCGGGTTCCACCGCGGCATCGCCGTCACCGTGTAGGCGACCATGTCGGTGATCAGCCGCATGCTCTGCGCCGGCGGGAAGACGTAGGTCCCCCGCGACAGGTACTCCTTGATGATGTCGTTCTGCGTCGTCCCGGCCAGCTGGGCGACGTCGTGGCCCTGCTCCTCCGCGACCACCTGGTAGAGCGCCAGCTGCCACATCGCCGTCGCGTTGATCGTCATCGACGTGTTCATCTCGTCCAGCGGGATGCCGTCGAACAGCGCCCGCATGTCGCCGAGGTGCGCGACCGGCACCCCGACCTTGCCCACCTCACCGACGGCGAGCTCGTCGTCGGGGTCGTAGCCGGTCTGGGTGGGGAGGTCGAAGGCGACCGACAACCCGGTCTGCCCCTTGGCGAGGTTCCGGCGGTAGAGGGCGTTGGACTCCCCCGGTGAGGAGTGGCCGGCATAGGTGCGCATGACCCAGGGACGGTCGCGGTCCTTCGGCGCTGAAGGGAACGGCATGCCCGCGGAGTGTAGGGCGGTTACTCACGAGTAGCCACGGTCGTCCCCCGGCGGTGGCACACTCGGCCCCGGGCTCGCGGCCGGCCGGCCGCCCGCGCCGCAGGGAGGTCAGCGTGCCGATCGACGCAGGGAGCCTGCACTACGCCGTGGGCCCCGCCATCGCCGTCCTGATGCTCGTGCTGATCGCGCTCTTCCTGCGCTGGGCCTTCGCCTCGGGCTCCTCGTCGGCCAAGCCGGTCCGGCGCGAGGAGCTGCTCACCCCGGTGGCCACGCTCACCCGCCGGGAGTCGGCGCTGGCCCTGCGGGCGGTGCTCAGCGACGCCGGCATCCGGTCCACGATCCGCGAGCCGGCCGCGCACCGGGCCGACGTCCTGGTCTTCCCCGAGGACCTCGACCGCGCCCGCGCGCTCGCCCTCTCCTTCGGCGGGCGCTGAGGGAGGACCCCGCGCCTCCGGGCTGGGTCAGCTGGGGCGCTGGGTCCGCTCGATCTGGACGCCCACGCCGCGCAGCTGCTCGGTGAAGTCCGGGTAGCCGCGGTCGACGTGGTGCACGTCCTGCACCTCGGTGACGCCGTCGGTGAGGAGCCCCGCGAGCACCAGGCCGGCCCCGGCGCGGATGTCGGTGGCCAGCACCGGGGCGCTGGAGAGCCGCTCCCGACCGCGCACCACGGCGTGGTGGCCGTCGATCCGCACGTCGGCCCCGAGCCGGACCAGCTCGTTGACGAACATGAACCGGCCCTCGAAGACGTTCTCGGTGATCAGCGCGGTGCCGCTGGAGACCGCGGCCAGCGCCACGGCCATCGGCTGCAGGTCGGTCGGGAAGCCGGGGAAGGGCAGCGTGACGACGTCCATGCCCCGCGGTCGGTCGGTCATCGCCACCCGGATGCCGTCGTCCCGGGACTCCACGGTCGCGCCCGCGTTGACCAGCTTCTCCAGCGGCACGCTCAGGTGCTCGGCCACCGCCCGCTCGATCACCAGGTCGCCCCGCGTCATGACCGCGCCGATCGCCCAGGTGCCCGCGACGATGCGGTCCGGGACGGTCGAGTAGGCCACCGGGTGCAGCTCCCGGACGCCCTCCACGGTGATGGTGGAGGTGCCGGCGCCCTCGATCTCGGCGCCCATCGCGACCAGCATCCGGCACAGGTCGACGATCTCCGGCTCGCGGGCGGCGTTGTCCACGATCGTCGTCCCCTGGGCCAGCGCGGCGGCCATCACGAGGTTCTCGGTCGCCCCCACGGAGGGGAAGTCCAGCCAGATCGAGGTGCCGACGAGCTTCGGGGCGGTCGCGATCAGGAAGCCGTGCTCGTTGACCACGGTGGCACCGAGCCGCTCCAGGCCCGCGACGTGCATGTCCAGCCCGCGGGAGCCGATGGCGTCACCCCCGGGCAGCGCGACCTTGGCGGTGCCCAGCCGGGCCACCAGCGGGCCGAGCACGCTGATCGAGGCACGCATCCGGCGGACCAGGTCGTAGTCGGTCTCGCTGGAGGGGCGCTCCGGGACGTCGATCAGCACCCGCCCGCCGCCGCTCGGGCTGCCACCGGGCTCCAGCGGGTAGCGCTCGAAGGTCACGCCACAGCCCAGGCGCCGCAGCACCTCGCTCATGATCGAGACGTCGAGGATGTCGGGCACCTCGTCCAGCGTCGTCCGGCCCGGGGCGAGCAGGGCCGCCGCCATGAGCTTGAGCGCGCTGTTCTTCGCACCGGTCACCCGGACGCGGCCACGCAGGGACGCCCCGCCGGTCACCTCGAAGCAGTCCACGGCGCCCAGCCTAAGGTGGCCCCGCCGCGGGCTCGCACGCCGCGCCCGCGAGGGGTGGGGGCGGCGAGGTCCATCTCCTAGGCTCGGCCCATGACCGTCCGGCTGACCCGCATCTACACCCGCACCGGTGACGCCGGGCAGACCCACCTCGGGGACATGTCCCGGGTGGCCAAGACCGATCCGCGGCTGATCGCCTATGCCGACGTCGACGAGACCAACAGCGCGCTCGGGGTCGCCGTGGCGCTGGGCGGGCCGTCGGCCGAGGTCACCGGGCTGCTCCGCAGCGTGCAGAACGACCTGTTCGACGTGGGCGCCGACCTCTCCACCCCGATCCAGGAGGCGCCGGAGCACCCGCCGCTGCGGATCACCGCGGCCTACACCGAGCGGCTGGAGGCGGCCTGCGACGCCGCCAACGCCGAGCTGCCCGCGCTCACCTCGTTCGTCCTCCCGGGGGGCACGCCGCTCGCCGCACTGCTGCACACGGCGCGGACGGTGGCCCGGCGGGCCGAGCGCAGCGTCTGGGCGTTGCTGGCGGTCGACGCCGAGGGCACCAACGCCGAGACCGCTCGGTACCTCAACCGGCTGTCGGACCTGCTGTTCATCCTGGCCCGCGCCGCCAACCCCGACGGCGACGTGCTCTGGGAGCCCGGGGCCCACAGCGGGGTGCACGCCCAGCGCGCGGCCCGGGAGGGCTGAACACCACCTGGGCCACCGGACGGCCCCGCTGCGGGAGTCCTCGCGGAGCGTGGGGGCAGCGGGGTCCTCCGTCAGCGGTCGACCGGCGGGGCGGACTCGATCCAGGACAGGAACCCGGTCACCGTCGAGGAGTCCATCGCCAGCTCCTGCGGCCCGGACCCGGTGCGGACGGTGAGGATCACGCTCTCGTCGGGCAGCGACAGGTCCGCCGCGGTCGGACGGCGCCGGGCGTCGACCTGGAACTGCGCCCGGCACAGTCGCCGGTTGGGGCGGACCGACAGCGACAGGGCGCGGTACCAGAGCAGCATGTCGCCGGAGTACCAGGCGACGCCCACGGCCCACCGGGAGGTGCCCGGCGCACGCAGCCACATGGTGACCGCCCCCAGCCCGGAGAGCAGGAACCGGCGGCGCAGCAGGAAGGCGGCGACCAGCGCGACCAGCAGCAGCCCGACGAGGACCAGGACAGCGGTGGTCACCGGGCGGGGCTCGTCGGCCGAGAGCGGGTCGCGGAGGGACTCAGCCGGCGGTCAGGCGTCCTGGCCGGCGGCGCGGAGCCGGGACTGGGCCCGGCGGGCGGCGGCGAGCGCCTCCGGGTCGTCCCCGGCCTGCTCCGCGCGACGGAGCGCCTCGCGGGCCCGCTCGACGTCGATGTCGGAGGAGATCTCCGCCGTCTCGGCCAGGATCGACACCCCGCGCTCGGTCACCGAGAGGAAACCACCGTGGGCGGCGACCACCAGGTCGTCGCCGGACTCGGTGCGGATGCGGACGACCCCACCGGGGGCCAGCTCACCGAGCAGCGGCGCGTGGCCGGGCATGACCCCGAGCTCACCCTCGGTCGTGCGGGCGATGACCATGCTGGCCTCACCGGACCAGAGCATCTTCTCCACGGCCACGAGCTCGACCTGCAGGGTCGCCACGTCAGTCCTCCAGGGTCATCGACCGCCCGTGCCAGGCCGGTGATGCGGGCCGCCGGTCCGGACGGACGCGGCAGCGGGTCCCTGACACTGTACCGGCGGCCGGGGCCAGGTCCCGCCACAGGCTGCCGACCCCTGCCGGCCACCGCCCCGATGGGGGGAGCACCGCTGGCCACGGCATGGCCTGGGGGCCCGCGGGCGCAGCGGGTCCGGTCAGCAGACGGTGCGGCGGTAGACCACCGTCCAGCGCCCCAGCCGCAACTGGGGGTGCCAGACCACCGATGGCGGCGCCCACTCGGCGGTGTCGAACGGCTCGCCCTCCACGGGCAGCGGCGCGTACGGCGGCCAGCTCCACTCCAGGACGTCGTCCGCCGAGGCCTCGTGGCGGGCCGGGTCGCCCACCGAGGTCGCCGTCATCGCCGTCCCACCGCGCAGCGCCGCTGCCAGACCCCAGGTGTGCACGTCGTACTCCTGTGCGTGACGTCCGCTGCTCGGACGTGCTGGTGGACATGGTCGTCACCTGATGGCCAGGACTTGAGCACCTCTGCTCCCGGCCACCCGATCGGATGGCGTGCCGTTTGCACGCCGGTGTCGTGCAGGCGCGGACCGTCACCGGTCGCCCGCGCCCGGACGGGCGCGCACCGGCACCGGGGCCCGCGCCGGCCACCCGGGAACGGCAACGGCCGGGCACCCCCCGAAGGGGTGCCCGGCCGTTGCGCGCGGCGCGGAGGGGCCCCTCCCCCGTCGCGCGCGACGGGGCGAGGAGGCCCGGGCTCAGCTCTTCTTCAGCTTGTCGTAGTTCCGCTCGAGGTCCTCGAGGCCACCGCACATGAAGAAGGCCTGCTCGGGAACGTGGTCGTACTCGCCCACGGTCAGCGCCTTGAAGGCCTGCAGGGTCTCCGTCAGCGGGACGTAGGACCCCGGCTGCCCGGTGAAGGCCTCGGCGACGAACATGTTCTGCGAGAGGAACCGCTCGATGCGACGGGCCCGGTTCACCGTGACCTTGTCCTCCTCACCGAGCTCGTCGATGCCGAGGATCGCGATGATGTCCTGCAGCTCCTGGTAGCGCTGCAGGATCCGCTGGACCTCGCGGGCGATGTCGTAGTGCTCCTGCCCGATGTACTGCGCGTCGAGGATCCGGCTGGTGGAGTCCAGCGGGTCGACGGCCGGGTAGATGCCCTTCTCCGAGATCGGCCGGGAGAGCACCGTCGTCGCGTCGAGGTGCGCGAACGTGGTGTGCGGCGCCGGGTCGGTGATGTCGTCAGCGGGCACGTAGATCGCCTGCAGCGAGGTGATGGACCGCCCCCGCGTCGAGGTGATCCGCTCCTGCAGCGTGCCCATCTCGTCGGCCAGGGTCGGCTGGTAGCCCACCGCGGAGGGCATGCGCCCCAGCAGCGTGGAGACCTCGGAGCCGGCCTGGGTGAACCGGAAGATGTTGTCGATGAAGAGCAGCACGTCCTGGTCCTGCTCGTCGCGGAAGTACTCCGCCATCGTCAGGGCCGAGAGCGCCACCCGGAGCCGGGTGCCCGGCGGCTCGTCCATCTGGCCGAAGACCAGCGCGGTCGAGTTGATGACGCCGGACTCGGTCATCTCGGTGATCAGGTCGTTGCCCTCACGGGTGCGCTCGCCGACGCCGGCGAACACCGACACGCCACCGAACTCCTGCGCGACGCGGCGGATCATCTCCTGGATGAGCACCGTCTTGCCGACGCCGGCCCCGCCGAACAGGCCGATCTTCCCGCCGCGGACGTAGGGGGTCAGCAGGTCGATGACCTTGATCCCCGTCTCCAGCAGCTCGGTGCGGCCCTCGAGCTGGTCGAACTTGGGCGCGTTGCGGTGGATCGACCAGTGCAGGGCGTCCTCGGCGTGGCCGGGGGTGTCCAGGCACTCGCCCAGGGCGTTGAACACGTGCCCGGTCACCACGTCACCGACGGGCACCGAGATCGGGCCCCCGGTGTCCCGGACCTGCGCGCCGCGGACCAGGCCGTCGGTCGGGGCCATCGAGATGGTGCGGACCACGTTGTCACCCAGGTGCTGGGCGACCTCGAGGGTCAGCGTCTTGCCCAGGTCGGCGAGGGTGACCTCGACCTTGAGGGCGTTGAAGAGCTCGGGCATCGCGTCGCGGGGGAACTCGACGTCGACGACCGGGCCCGTGACCCGGACGACGCGGCCTGCGCCGACGGTCTCCTGGCTGGACGGACGTTCCTCTGTGACGGTCATCTGTGCTGCTCTCCTGCCCTCGGGCTCGGTGGTCTCGCGTCTTGAGTGTCCCCGTCCGCGGCGGTCGGTGCCGCGGACGGGGCGGGTGGCTCAGTCGTCGGCGTTGGCCGACACCAGCGCGTCGGCGCCACCGACGATCTCGCTGATCTCCTGCGTGATCTCGGCCTGGCGGGCCTGGTTGGCCTGCCGGGCGAGGTTCTTGGCCAGCTCCTCGGCGTTGTCCGAGGCCGACTTCATCGCCCGCCGGCGGGAGGCCGACTCCGACGCCGCCGCCTCGAGCAGTGCCGCGTAGATCCGGGTGGTCACGTACTTGGGCAGCAACGCGTCGAGCAGCTGCTCGGCCGACGGCTCGAACTCGTACGCCGGGGTGATGTCGGAGCTGCGTGCCTCCTCGACCTGGGCGTCGCGGTCGTCCCGCAGCTCGTCGACCTCCTCGACGACCAGCGGGGCCATCCGGTTGGCCACCGGCACCTGGGAGAGCAGGGACCGGAACTCGGTGTAGACGATGTGCAGCTCGTCCACGCCGAGCACGTCGTCAGCGCCGGCGCCGGTCTCGTCGTCGTCCTCACCAGCGGTGAAGGCGGCGATGAGGGTGCGGCCGATGTCCTGCGCGTTCTCGTACCCGGGCTGCTCGGAGAACCCGGTCCAGGTCTCCTCCATGTCCCGGTCGCGGAACCGGTAGTACGTCTCGCCCTTGCGGCCGACGACGTACAGGAGCGGCTCCTTGCCCTCGTTGCGGAGCAGGGCGAGGAGCTCCTCGGTGCGCCGCAGCACGTTGACGTTGTAGGAGCCGGCGAACCCGCGGTCGGAGGTGATCACCAGGACGGCGACCCGCCGGGGGTTCTCGCGCTCGGTCAGCAGCGGGTGGTCCAGGCTCGCCGAGCCGGCCAGCGCCGACAGCACGCGGGTGATCTCCCGGGCGTAGGGCTTGGAGGCCTCCACCCGGGCCTGGGCACGCACGATGCGCGCACCGGCGATCAGCTCCTGGGCCGAGAAGATCTTCTTCGTCGACTGGGTGGAGCGGATCCGGCGGCGCAGCGCGCGGAGGGAACCGGCCATCGTCAGCCGGCCCGCTTGACCTGGACGGTCTCCTGGCCCCGCTCGCGGGCGTCCATGGCCTCGGCCTCGGGCTCGTTGACCTGCAGCGACTCGCCGTCGGAGGTGGTGAACCGGCCGTAGAAGGCCTCGACCGACCGCTCCAGGCTGGCGACCGTGTCGTCCTCGAGCTTCTTGGAGCTCCGGATCGAGTCGAAGACGACGTTGTCGCCCCGCTCGACGAACTCCAGGAACTCCGCCTCGAAGCGGCGGACGTCGGCGACGGGCACCTTGTCCAGCTTGCCGGTGGTACCGAGCCACAGCGAGACGACCTCGCGCTCGACCGGGAACGGCGAGTACTGGCCCTGCTTGAGCAGCTCGACCAGGCGCTGGCCACGGTCCAGCGTGGCCCGGCTGGAGGCGTCCAGGTCCGAGGAGAAGGAGGCGAAGGCCTCCAGCTCACGGAACTGGGCGAGGTCCAGGCGCAGGCGGCCGGCGACCGACTTCATCGCCTTGATCTGCGCCGAGCCACCCACGCGGGACACCGAGATGCCCACGTTGATCGCCGGGCGGACACCGGAGTTGAAGAGCCCGGTCTCCAGGAAGATCTGGCCGTCGGTGATCGAGATGACGTTCGTCGGGATGTAGGCCGAGACGTCGTTGCCCTTGGTCTCGATCAGCGGCAGGCCGGTCATCGAGCCCGCGCCCAGCTCGTCGTTGAGCTTCGCGCAACGCTCGAGCAGACGGGAGTGCAAGTAGAAGACGTCGCCGGGGTAGGCCTCACGGCCCGGCGGGCGGCGCAGCAGCAGGGAGACGGCGCGGTAGGCCTCGGCCTGCTTGGACAGGTCGTCGAACACGATCAGGACGTGCTTGCCCTCGTACATCCAGTGCTGGCCGATGGCCGAGCCGGTGTAGGGGGCGATGTACTTGAAGCCGGCTGCCTCGGAGGCGGGAGCGGCGACGATGGTCGTGTACTCCATCGCGCCGGCGTCCTCGAGCGCGGCCTTGGTCGCCGCGATCGTCGAGCCCTTCTGGCCGACCGCCACGTAGATGCAGCGCACCTGCTGGGCCGGGTCACCGGTCGCCCAGGCCTGCTTCTGGTTGATGATCGTGTCCAGCGCGATCGCCGACTTGCCGGTCTGCCGGTCACCGATGATCAGCTGACGCTGGCCGCGGCCGATCGGCGTCATCGCGTCGATCGCCTTGATGCCGGTCTGCATCGGCTCGTGCACCGACTGCCGCTGCACCACGGTGGGCGCCTGCAGCTCGAGGGCGCGACGGGTGGTGGTCTCGATCGGGCTGCCACCGTCGATGGCGTTGCCCAGCGGGTCGACGACCCGGCCGAGGAAGCCGTCGCCGACGGGCACCGAGAGGACCTCGCCGGTCCGGCGGACCGTCTGGCCCTCCTCGATGCCGGAGAAGTCACCGAGGATGACGACGCCGACCTCGCGCACGTCGAGGTTCAGGGCCAGGCCACGCACACCGCCCTCGAACTCGAGCAGCTCGTTGGTCATGACCGAGGGCAGGCCCTCGACCCGGGCGATGCCGTCGCCGGCCTCGGTGACGACCCCGACCTCTTCCCGGGAGACGTCCGGGGTGTAGTCGGTGACGTAGTTCTGGATGGCACTGCGGATCTCGTCCGCGGAGATCGTCAGCTCGGCCATGGCTCTGCGTCCTCTTCCTGCTGGTGTCTGTGGTGGTGCGGTGCGGCGGTGCCGGTCGAGCTGGGTCAGCCGGCGAGCCGCCGGCCGCTGGCCTCGAGTCGCGCAGCGATGCTGCCGTTGATGACCTCGTCGTCCACCCGGACGACCAGGCCACCGAGCACGTCGGGGTCGACCTGGACCTGCAGGCCCATCGTCCGCCCGTACAGGCGGCCGAGCACGTCGATGAGCCGCTGCTCCTGCGCGGCCGTCAACGGGACGGCGGAGGTCACGTGCGCGACCGAACGTCCCCGGCGCCGGGCGGCCATCGTGGACAGCCGCTCGACCTCGTTCTCCGGGTTGTGCACGTGCGAGCTCGTCAGGGCGTTCCGCACCAGCCGCTCGGTCACCGGGCTGACCCGGCCGGCCAGCAGCCGGTCCAGGAGGGCGGTCTTGCCCTCCCGGGGTGCGGACCGGTCGCCGAGGATGCGGGCGAGGTCGGCGTCGCCGGCCACGATGCGGCCGAACCGGAACAGCTCGTCCTCGACGCCCTCCAGCTCCCCGCGCGCGTCGGCGGCGTCCAGCGCGGCCTCGGTGCCGAGGGTCTCGGTGGCCTCCACCAGGTCCCGGGGCCGCGACCAGCGCTGCCGCGCGACCGTCTCGACGACCGACATGGTGTCGGCACCGAGCTGGCCGGAGAGCAGTCGCCGCGCCAGGCCGGCGCGGTCGTCGGGCCGCACCGAGGCGTCCGAGAGCGCCCGCCGGAGCGACGGCTGGCCGTCCAGGAGGTCCGCCACGGCGAACAGCTCGTCGGACAGGGTGAGCAGCACGTCACCGTGGTTGCGGCTGCGAGCCCCCTGCGACTTCTCCTGGAGGCTCGCCCGCGACTCCTCCATCGCGGCCCGGCTGGAGGCGTGCATCAGCGCTTGCCCTCGGGGACGTACACCGAGCTGCCGGTGTTGCCGGTGGTCGCCGCCGGCTGCACCGCGCCGTCCCCGGCGGGGTTGCTCACGGCCATCTGGTCCAGCTCGTCGAGGAACCGGTCGACGGTCCCGCTGCGGCGGGCGTCGTCGGCCAGCGACTCGCCGACCACCCGGCCGGCCAGCTCGACGGCGAGGGTGCCGATCTGGCCACGCAGCTCGGCCACGACCTGCTGACGGGAGGCAGCGAGCTGCTCCTCGCCACGGGCCACGATGCGAGCCGACTCCTCCTGGGCCTGGGCGCGCAGCTGCTCGATGATCTGCTGCCCCTCGGCCCGGGCGGAGTCCCGGATCTGCGCGGCCTCGTTGCGGGCCTCGGCGAGCTGGGCCCGGTACTGCTCCAGCGCCGCCTTGGCCTCGGCCTGCATGGCCTCGGCCCGCTCGATGCCGCCCTCGATCGCCGCACGGCGTGCCTGGAAGACCTGCTCGAACCGCGGGGCGACGAACTTGACCACCACGAAGAGCAGGACCGCGAAGGCGATCAGGCCGACGATGATCTCGCCGACGGGCGGGAGGAGCGGGTTCGCGCTCTCCGCAGCCAAGATGCTCATGCTCTCAACGTCCTCGTCTGGGTGTCAGTGACCGAACTCGTCCGACGAGTGGGATCAGGTGCCGTAGACGAGGGGGGCGACGAAGCCGATCAGCGCCAGCGCCTCGGCCAGGGCGAAGCCCAGGAAGGCGTAGGTACGGGTCAGGCCGGCCGACTCGGGCTGGCGCGCGGTGGCCTGGATGTAGGCGGCCCAGACGAGGCCCACACCGATGCCGGGGCCGATCGTGGCGATGCCGTAGCCGACCGAACCGATGCTGCCCTCGAGCTCTGCGAGTACCTCGATCATTGCGGGGTGTTCCTCCTGTGTCGGTCGCCCGGTGGTCACCGGGCGGCTGGCGGGGTCCTGCGGGTGGTGCAGTTCTGGGGAGCGGCCCGACGGGCGGACCACCGTGGTGCGGTCAGTGGGCCGCTTCGACGGAACCGTTGAGGTAGGTGCCCATCAGCATCGTGAAGACGTAGGCCTGCAGGAAGATGACCAGCAGCTCGAAGAACGTCATCACGATCGCCATCAGCGCGGAGATGGGCCCGAACACGGCCGAGAGGTTGCCGACGGTGAGCAGGTAGGTGGCGCCGAGCGCGAAGGTCACCAGCAGCATGTGGCCGGCGAACATGTTCGCGAAGAGCCGGATCGCCAGCGTGAACGGCCGGACGATGAAGTTCTGCAGCAGCTCCAGCGGCGTGATCAGGATGTACATCGGCTTCGGCACGCCGGGCAGGAACATGATGTCCCGGAAGTAGGGCCACAGCCCCTGGTTCTTGATGCCGACCACGATGTAGACGACCCAGCAGATCAGCGCCAGCACCAGCGGGAAGGCGAACTTCGACATCGGCGAGATCTGGGCGAACGGGATGATCGCCATCAGGTTGTTCGCCAGGATGAAGAAGAACAGCGAGGCCAGGAACGGCGCGAACGGCAGGCCCTTGGGGCCGACGACGTCACGGGCGATCCCGTCGCGGATGAACGAGTAGCCGGTCTCGCCGATGAACTGCATCTTGCCGGGGACGATCTGCGCCTTGCGGACCGTGAGGACCAGGAAGGCGATCATGGCCAGCGTGGCCACCCAGGCGATGATCGTGATGCGGGTGATCTCGAAACCCACACCCAGCACCGAGAAGCTGGTCAGGACCTCGGGGTAGAACTCACCGATGCCCGGGGGCGTGAAGCCGCCGCCGGGGTCGCTCTCCACAGCGAGCACGTCGCCGAGCGCGTGGGCGCTGGAGGTCACCGTTGTCCCTTCTGCGTCCTGGGCCGGCTCCGTCGTCCGCCCGGGGGGTTTCCGGCGTCCCGCCCGGGGGCCGGGTCGGGTTCGCCGTAGGTCTTGACCACCACGTAGATGGCCACCGTCACGCCGAGGATGATCCCGACCGGGAAGAACACTCGCGTGTCCAGCCACTGGTCGATCAGCCACCCGACCCCGCCCCACACCGCCATCCCGGACAGGAGCGTCCCGGTGACCGCCCAGCCCATGTCGGCCCCACTGGGCTGACGAGCTGCGCGCGCAGGTCGTGGTCGAGCGCCCCCAGGTTCGGAGGTGTCCTCGGCCATCGGTTCGGACACTATCAGCCGTGCGGCGCCGGGTTTTCCGGGGAACGCTCCCGCTCCCCCGGCGGGGTGGGCGGCGGGACGTAGAAGAGCTGCCTGGTCCAGACCCAGCGCAGCTGCACACCGCTCCACAGCAGGGCGCCCACGACCACCGTCCAGGCCAGCACCCGGCGGTCCGGCCACCCCTCGGCCGGCAGGCCGGTCAGCAGCGGGAACAGCACCAGCGCCTTGAGCCCGAACGTGCCCAGCGCCGCCGGCATCGTCCAGGTGTCGTCCACCTTGCCGGCCCAGGCGACGACCAGCCCCGAGATGCAGAAGAACGCCGTGACGACGACCGCGCCGACGACCACGGTCAGGGCGTCGGCCCAGCTCAGCGCCACACCGACGACGACCGCGGCCACCGCGGTCACCGCCGCGGTGACCAGCAGCCCCACCCGGAGGAACGACAGGTCCCAGGGCGCGTCCCCGGTCGCCCGCGCGCCGGTCACCGGTGCACCCCGGCGGGGGTGGACGGCGCGGACGGCGTCACGGCCGACGGGGGACGCGTCGTCCCCGCGCCGTCCCGGACCGCCCGGCTGGCCGGGTGCGCGGCGCGGCTGCGCTGCTTCATCGCCGCGAGCTCGGCCTCGCGGGCGGCGATCGCCGCCCGGCGGGCGCGGGGGCTCAGCACGACCACGACGCCGACCACGAGCAGGGCGCCCACGATGACGAGGACCTCCACGGTGCCCCCGGTGATGGACAGCGCGACGGCGCCGAAGCTGAGCAGCGCCGCCCAGAAGTACATGATCAGGACCGCCCGGCGGTGGGAGTGACCGATCGACAGCAGCCGGTGGTGCAGGTGCATCTTGTCCGGCGCGAACGGCGACTGCCCCCGCATGCTGCGCCGGACCACCGCCATCAGCAGGTCGATGAACGGGATGAACAGCACCGCGATCGGCACCAGCAGCGGCAGGGTCAGCGGCAGCAGGTTGGCCGCCGAGCCGAGGGTCTGCGAGTCGGTCTGCCCGGTGGCCGAGACCGCGGCGGCGGACAGCATGAGCCCGACCAGCATCGAGCCGGAGTCGCCCATGAAGATCCGGGCCGGGCTGAAGTTGTGCGGCAGGAAGCCCAGGCAGGCCCCGGCGAGCACGGCGGTGATGAGCGCGGGCGCACTGGCCACGTCGTCGAAGCCGACCAGGCCCAGGTGGTAGCTGTAGGCGAAGAAGGCCAGCGCCGCGATCGCCGAGACCCCGGCCGCCAGCCCGTCCAGCCCGTCGATGAAGTTCAGCGCGTTGACGGTCAGGACGGTCAGCAGGATCGTCGCCGGCACCCCGACGTCCGGGCCCAGGGACAGCGTGCCGATGTCGGCGACCGGCAGGAACACGTAGGCCAGCTGCACGCCGAGCAGCACCATGACCCCGGCCGCGGCGATCTGGCCGGTGAGCTTGGTGAGCGCGTCCAGGCCGAACCGGTCGTCGAGCACCCCGAGCAGGCAGATCAGCCCGCCGGCCACCAGGACGGCGATGGTCTGGGTGCTGAACTCGAAGCTGCGCTGCAGCGAGGGCAGCTGCGAGGCGACGAGCACGCCGGCGGCCACGCCGAGGTACATCGCCACTCCCCCGCCGCGGGGCGTGGGGATGACGTGCACGTCCCGGTCACGGACCGCAGCCATCACCCGGAACCGGACCGCCGCCACCCGCACCACCGGCGTGGCCAGGAAGGTGACCAGCGCGGCGGCGAGGAGGACGACGGCGTACTCGCGCACGGCTCAGCCGACGCGCGACGGTTCGGGGTGCGCGTTCGGCGGGGCTGGGTGGGGATAAGCAGGGTGGGCGCCGACCAGCTCGCGCACCCCGGCCGCGACGTCGGCCGTGCGGGAGCCGTCGGCGTCCCGGATCGCGGTGCCGATGAGCGAGGCGATCGACTTCATGTCGCTCTCCACCATGCCCTGGGTGGTGACCGAGGGGCTGCCGACGCGCACGCCGGAGGCGACCGAGGCCGGCTGCGGGTCGAAGGGGATGGCGTTCTTGTTCAGCACGATGCCGGCCGCGTCGCAGCGGGCCTCGGCGACCTTGCCGGTGACCAGCTCGCCGGCGGTGTCGGTGACCTGGCGCAGGTCGAGCAGCGCCAGGTGGGTGTCGGTGCCACCGGCGACCGGCCGCAGCCCCTCGGCAGCCAGGCCCTCGGTGAGCGCCTGGGCGTTGGTGATGACCTGCCGGGCGTAGGTCTGGTACTCCGGCTGCAGGCACTCCTTGAGGTTCACCGCCTTGGCCGCGATGGCGTGCATGAGCGGGCCGCCCTGCATCATCGGGAAGGCCGACTTGTCGATGGCCTTGGCGTGCTCGGCCTTGCAGACGATGGCCCCGCCACGCGGGCCGCGCAGCACCTTGTGCGTGGTGAAGGTGACGACGTCGGCGTAGGGCACCGGCGAGGGGATCGCCTTGCCGGCCACCAGGCCGATGAAGTGCGCGGCGTCGACCATGAAGATCGCGCCCACCTCGTCGGCGATCTCCCGGAACGCGGCGAAGTCGATCAGCCGCGGGATCGCCGAGCCGCCGGCCACGATCAGCTTGGGCCGGTGCTCGCGGGCGAGGTCGCGGACCTGGTCGTAGTCGATGTGCTCGGTCGTCTCGTCGACGCCGTACTGGACGGCGTTGAACCACTTCCCGGAGAAGGAGACCTTGGTGCCGTGGGTGAGGTGCCCGCCGTGCGGCAGCGCCATGCCCAGCAGGGTGTCCCCGGGCTGCAGGAAGGCGCCGTAGGCCGCCAGGTTCGCGCTGGCACCGGAGTGCGGCTGCAGGTTGACGTGCTCGGCCCCGAACAGCTCCTTGCCCCGGGCGATGCCGATCTCCTCGGCCCGGTCGACGACCTCGCAGCCGCCGTAGTACCGGCGGCCCGGGTAGCCCTCGGCGTACTTGTTCGACAGCGTGCTCCCCAGCGCCGCCAGGACGGCGGGGCTGGTGAAGTTCTCGCTGGCGATCAGCTGCAGTCCGCCGCGCAGCCGGTCGAGCTCGTCGAGGACGACGCCGGAGATCTCCGGGTCGAAGTCGGCCAGGGCGTCGAAGTCGGGGCCCCAGTAGGGGGTGGTGGCCGGGGTGCTCATCGCGGGTGCACTCCTGCTGCTCGGTGCGGGCGCCCGCGTGCACTCGTCGATGAGGGGCGCGCGGCTGTCGCACCACGGTATCGCTGCGCCACGGCGATGCTGCGCATCGCACCGCGGCAGCTGCCGTCCCCCGTGGGACGAGCCGTTCCGCGCCCCGGCGGCGGACGGCCTGCCGGAGGCGGGCCGTGGCCCGCCCCGGGGCACCCTCGCCCCCGGGAGCGGCTGCTCAGTCCGTGATGTCGGGGACGACCTCGCGGAGCTGCTCGAGCCCAACCGCGCCCAGCCGCAGCACCCGGGGGGTCGGGGCCGTGCAGTCGACGATCGTGCTGGCCGCCGAGCCGGTGCGCGGCCCGCCGTCCAGGACCACCGCGGCGTGCTCGCCCAGCTGGTAGGCCGCCTCCGCCGCCGTCGTGCCGGCCGGGCGGCCGGAGCGGTTGGCGCTGGAGACCGCCAGCGGGCCGGTGCGCCGCAGCAGGTCCCGGGTCACGTCGTCGTCCGGCAGCCGGACGGCGACCGTCCCCTCGGCGTCCCCGAGGTCCCAGGCCAGCGACGGCGCGTGCTCCACCACCAGGGTCAGTCCCCCGGGCCAGAAGGCGGCGGCCAGGTCGTGGGCCACCTGCGGCACGGTGACGACCAGCCCGGCCAGCGTGGAGGCCTCCCCCACCAGCACCGGGACCGGCATGTTGCGGCCCCGGTTCTTGGCCGCCAGCAGCCGGGCGACCGCGCCCGGGGTGAACGCGTCGGCGGCCACCCCGTAGACCGTGTCGGTCGGGATCAGGACGAGCTCACCCCGGGACAGCGCCATGGCGGCAGCGGTCAGCCCCGCCTCGCGCTGGTCGGGGTCACTGCAGTCGAACACGTCAGCCACGGGTGGGGAGTCTCCCCCACGTACCTTCTCGCCGTGGACGGGTGGGGGTCGGCGGCGTCGGTCGCGGTGCTGGTGGCCACGCTGACCGGCTGCGGCGCCCCCACGCCGGGGACGACGGCGGCCGCACCCGGCACCGTCCCGGCGTCGGTGCCCGGGCTGCCGCCCGGTGCCCGGGTCGACTACCAGCTCGGCGGCGCCCACCCACCCGCCGAGGGGGTCGACGGGGTGGTCCGGGACCGCACCGACCGGCCGGCGGCCGGGCTGTGGTCGGCGTGCTACGTCAACGCGTTCCAGACCCAGCCTGGCGGTGCTGCCACGTGGCCGGAGGAGCTGCTGCTGCACGACGCCGCCGGTCACCGGGTCGCCGACCCGGACTGGCCCGACGAGTTCCTGCTGGACATCTCGACCGCGGAGTCGCGGGCGGCGGTGCTCGGTGTCGTCGGTCCGTGGGTGGACGGCTGCGCCGCCGACGGCTTCGACGCGGTCGAGCCGGACAACCTGGACAGCTGGACCCGGTCCGGGGGGCTGCTGGACGTCACGGACGCCACCGCGATGGCCGAGCTGCTGGTCCAGCGCGCCCACCGGGCCGGGCTCACGATCGCGCAGAAGAACGCCCCTGACCTGACCGGCGCCGGCCTCGGGTTCGACTTCGCGGTGACCGAGGACTGCGGGCAGTACGCCGAGTGCGCCGCCTACACCGACGTCCACGGCGGTGCGGTGATCGACGTCGAGTACACCGACGCCGGCTTCGAGCGGGCGTGCGCCGTGCCGGGCATCAGCGTGCAGCGCCGGGACCTGCTCGTCTCCGTCGCCGGCAGCCCGGGTCACCGCGCTGCGTGGTGCCCGCCCAGCTGAGCCGTCGTGTAGCGCGGCCGGTCGGCCAGGTCACGGTGGTCGGCGACGTCGGTCCAGCCGCCGTGGGCCCGGAGCAGCGCCGGCAGCGCACTCCCCTGCTGGTCGGCGTGCTCGATGCCCAGCCAGCCGCCCGGGCGCAGCAGCCGGGCGGCGGTGCCCAGCAGCCCGCGGACGACGTCCAGCCCGTCCGGACCGCCCCACAGCGCCAGCGGCGGGTCGTGCTCGGTGACCTCGCGGGGCAACCGGGCACCGTCGGGCACGTACGGCGGGTTGGAGACGACGACGTCGACCAGCCCGTCCAGCCCGGTCAGCAGCGCCCGGTCGGTCATGTCACCGGCCAGCACCTCGACCGGGGTGTCACCGGCGGCGGCACGGGTGGCGGCGTTGTGCCGGGTCCACTCGATCGCCGCGGCGTCCCGCTCGACGGCCACGACCCGGGCGCCGGGGTGCTCGTTGGCCACCGCGAGCGCGATCGCACCGGAGCCGGCCCCCAGGTCGACGACGGTGGGCGCGGCCAGCCCGGCGATCCGGCTCAGCACCCAGCCGGCGACCAGCTCGGTCTCCGGGCGCGGCACGAAGACCCCCGGACCGACCGAGAGCTCGAGGTGGCGGAAGGGCGCGGTCCCGGTGAGGTGCTGCAGGGGCACGCGCGCGGCGCGCTCGTCGAGCAGCGCGGCGTACCGGGCCGCCTGCGCGGCGGGGAGCTCGCCGAGGGTCAGCAGGGCCGTGCGCGTCACCCCGAGGACGGCGGCCAGCAGCAGCTCGGCGTCCACCCGGGGCGACTCGATGCCGGCGTCGGCCAGCCGCCGGGCGGCGTCGGCGAGCAGCGTGCGGGCGTTCAGGAGCCGGCCGCCAGCAGCTCGGCGGTCGCGGCCGCGGTCAGCGCGTCCAGGACCGGGTCGAGGTCGCCGTCCAGCACCTGGTCGAGGTTGTGCGCCTTGAAACCGACCCGGTGGTCGGCGATGCGGTTCTCCGCGAAGTTGTAGGTGCGCACCCGCTCGCTGCGGTCGACCGTGCGCACCTGGCTGCGCCGCTGGTCCGAGGCGGTGGCGGCGGCCTCCTCCCGGGCGGCGGCGAGCAGCCGGGAGCGCAGCACCCGCAGCGCCGACTCGCGGTTCTGCAGCTGGCTCTTCTCGTTCTGCGAGCTGACCACGATCCCGGACGGCAGGTGCGTGATCCGCACCGCGGAGTCGGTGGTGTTGACGCTCTGCCCGCCGGGCCCGGAGGAGCGGAAGACGTCGATGCGCAGGTCGTTCGGGTCGACGCTGACGTCGACCTCCTCGGCCTCGGGGAGCACGAGCACCCCGGCCGCCGAGGTGTGGATCCGGCCCTGGGACTCGGTGACCGGGACCCGCTGCACGCGGTGCACGCCGGCCTCGAACTTCAGCCGGGCGAAGATCCCCTCGTCGGTGCGCGACTTGATCGCCACCGCGACGTCCTTGTACCCGCCCAGTTCGGCCGGCACGGCGTCGAGGACCTCGGTCGCCCAGCCGCGCCGCTCCGCGTAGCGCAGGTACATCCGCAGCAGGTCCCCGGCGAACAGCGCCGACTCCGCCCCGCCCTCCCCCGCCTTGATCTCGAGGATGACGTCCTTGTCGTCGTCGGGGTCCTTGGGCAGCAGCAGCTCGGTGAGCCGGCCGGTCAGCTCACCGACGCTGCCCGCCAGCTCCTCGGCCTCCGCGGCGAAGGACGGGTCCTCCCCGGCGAGCTCCCGAGCGGCGGCGAGGTCGTCGGTCGCGGCGTCGAGGGCCCGGGCGGTCTCCACGACCGGGGCGAGCTGCGCGTACCGCCGGCCCAGCCGGCGGGCCCGCGCGGCGTCGGCGTGCACCGCCGGGTCGGCGAGCTCGGCCTCCAGCTCGCGGTGCTCGGCGAGCAGGCCGGCGAGCCGGTCGCTGCCGGCTCCGGTGCTGCTGCTCACGGGCACTCCTCCTGCTGTGCGTCCCGACAGGCCGCGGACGGGGGCGGACATGACGACGGCGCCCGCGCCGCCCTGGTGCAGGGCGGCGCGGGCGCCGTCGGAGGTGCTACTGGCCGGCGGGGGTGCCGGCAGCGCGCTTGCCGAACCGCTTCTCGAAGCGGGCGACGCGGCCACCGGTGTCCAGGATCTTCTGCTTGCCGGTGTAGAAGGGGTGGCACGCCGAGCAGACCTCGACGGTCAGCTGACCGGTCGGCGAGGTGCTGCGGGTGGTGAACGTGTTCCCGCAACCACAGGTCACCTCGGTGACGTTGTACTGCGGGTGGATGTCGGCCTTCATGCCGGTACACCCTCTCTCTGGTCTCGGGGTCTGCTGGTTCGATCACCGCCGCGGGGCGGCGGCAGAGGCTCAGTCGGCCAGTGTACGTCCCTGGCGAGGTGCCCGGACGTGAGGTGCCGCTCCCGCCCCCACCGCGTGCGACGGGGGCGGGAGGAGCGTCATTCCTTCTCGTTCACGCCCAGGGTGGTCTTCTGGACCTGCATCAGGAACTCGATGTTGTTGCGCGTCTTGCGCATCCGGTCGAGCAGCAGCTCCAGGGCCTGCTGGGGCTCCAGGGCCGACAGCACCCGGCGGAGCTTGATCACGATCGCCAGCTCGTCGGGCGAGAGGAGGATCTCCTCCTTGCGGGTGCCCGAGGCGTTCACGTCGACCGCCGGGAAGACCCGCTTGTCGGCGAGCCGGCGGTCCAGCTTGATCTCGGCGTTCCCGGTGCCCTTGAACTCCTCGAAGATGACCGTGTCCATCGTCGAACCGGTCTCGACCAGCGCCGAGGCGATGATCGTCAGCGAGCCGCCGTTCTCGATGTTGCGGGCGGCACCGAGGAAGCGCTTCGGCGGGTAGAGCGCCGTGGAGTCGACACCACCGGAGAGGATGCGCCCGCTGGCGGGGGCCGCCAGGTTGTAGGCGCGGCCCAGCCGGGTGATCGAGTCCAGCAGGACGACGACGTCGTGACCCATCTCGACCAGACGCTTGGCCCGCTCGATCGACAGCTCGGCGACCGTGGTGTGGTCGGCCGGCGGCCGGTCGAAGGTCGAGGCGATGACCTCCCCCTTCACCGAGCGCTGCATGTCGGTGACCTCTTCGGGCCGCTCGTCGACCAGCACCACCATGAGGTGGACCTCGGGGTTGTTGGTCGTGATCGCGTTGGCGATCGACTGCAGCACCATCGTCTTGCCGGCCTTCGGCGGGCTGACGATCAGCGCCCGCTGGCCCTTGCCGATCGGCATGACCAGGTCGATGAGCCGCGTCGTCATCAGGTGCGACTCGGTCTCCAGCCGCAGGCGGTCCTGCGGGTAGAGCGGGGTCAGCTTGGTGAACTCGGGGCGGTTGCGCGCCTGCTCCGGGTCCAGCCCGTTCACCGAGTCCAGCCGGACCAGTGCGTTGTACTTGTCCTTCTTCTCGCCCTCACGGGGCTGGCGGACCGCACCGGTGATGGCGTCACCGCGGCGCAGGCCGTACCGGCGCACCTGGGACAGCGAGACGTAGACGTCGTTCGGGCCGGTCAGGTACCCCGACGTGCGGACGAACGCGTAGCTGTCCAGCACGTCCAGGATGCCCGCCACCGGGAGCAGGACGTCGTCCTCGCTGACGGTGGGCTCGCCCTGGTCGAAACGCTCGCGCCCGCCGGTGCTGCCACCGCGCCGGTTGCGGTCGCGGTACCGACGGCCACGGCGACCGCGGCCGCCCTCGAAGTCGTCGTCGTCCTCGTCGTTCCGGGGATCCCGGGTGTCGTTGCGGCCGTCGTTGCGGTTGCCCGGGCCGTCGTTGCGGTTGCCGGGGCCGTCGTTGCGGTTGCCCGGGCCGTCGTTGCGGTTGCCGTCCCGGTTGTTGCGGCCCGGCCGACCGGAGTCGCCGTCGCCGCGGTTGCGCCCGCCGCGCTCGCCGTCCCGGTCGGCGCCGTCGCGGCCGCCCCGCTCGTCCCGGCCGGCGGAGTCCCGGTTCCGGTCCTCGCGGCCGCGGTCGTCACGGCTGCGGTCCTCGCGGTTGCCGCGCTCGTCGCGGGAGCCGGAGTCGCGGCTGCGGTCCTCGCGCTCGCCGTCGCGGTTGCCCCGCTCCTCGCGGCTGGCCGAGTCACGGTTGCCGCCGTCGCGGCTGGCCGAGTCGCGGTTGCCGGCGTCGCGGCTGCCGCGCTCGTCGCGCTCGCCGCCGTCCCGGGGGCCGCGGTCGGCACGGTTGCGGCTGCGCTGCGGCCGGTCGCCGTCGGTGCGGCTGTCGGACGGCGCCGGGTCGCTCCCCTGGGCCGGAGCCGGCTCCGCGGTCTCGTCCGCGGTGACCGGGGCTGCGGTACCGCCGGCCGGGGAGTCGACGGTCGGCGCGCCGGCCGGACGGCTGGCCCCGCGGCGACGGCGGCCCGTGGGGGCCGGCTCGCTGGGGGCGGCGTCGGTGGCGGCGGTGTCCGTGGTGGTGGCGGCGTCGGTGGCCGTCGCGTCGGTGCCGGGAGCGGGCGTCGGACCGCCGTTGGCACCGCCGCTGACCGGGGCCTCCAGGGGCGCGGCCGGAGCCGTGCGGCTCTCGTCGGCGCGGGGGGCGGGCACGGTCGGGGCGGTGGCCGGCTCGGCGCCCACCTGGCGCTCGGAGATGGCGGCGACGAGGTCGCTCTTGCGCATCTTGCCGGTGCCGGGGATGCCCAGTTCGCCGGCCAGGCGCTGCAGCTCGGGCAGCAGCATGCCGGCCAGTCCGCTGCCACGGCGGCGCGAACGGGGAGCCGTCCCGCTGCCGGCAGCTGCCTCGTCGGACGGGGCGGCGTCGGGCGCGCCGTCGATGAGGTCGGTGCTCTCGCTCACGTACAGGTCCTTCCCTGCGGTGACCTGCGCCTACCAGCGCAGGAGGTGACCCGGCCCCGGGACGCGAGAGCCCGGTACTGGACTCGTCGGATCGGCAGGGAGTGCTCGGGTTCGTGGATGCGAGGGGTTCAGCGGCGACGGATCGACCGTCTGCAACGCCTCGCGTGAGGCTCGCCCGGAGGCGGCTACGTCGTCAGCCTAGACACAGGCTCACAGTGCTCACAACACAGTCCGTCACGGATGTGTTCCGAGCGCCGGAGACGATACCGCATCGTGATCAACGGGCAGCGGGGTGACGACCGCGCCGGTGGGGTCGACGGGCAGCGGCCGGCACTCCCACCCGGCCGGTGTGGCTTCCTGCAGGGCCCTGACCTGCGCGGCAGCAGCCGGCGCAGCGGCGTCCTCGTCGGGGCCGAGCACCGCCAGCGCCAGCACGCACGGGCCGGCGCCGGAGACGACGGCGGCGTGCCCGTCGGCCCGCAGCCGGGCCAGCAGGGTCGCGCTCTCGGGCATGGCCGGTGCTCGCTGCGCCTGGTGCAGCCGGTCCTCGGTGCCCTCGAGGAGCAGCGCCGGGTCACGGGTGAGCGCGTGCACCAGGAGCGCGGAGCGGCCGGCGGCGTGCGCGGCGTCGGCGTGCGGCACGGACGCGGGCAGCAGCTCCCGGGCCAGGTGCGTGGCCAGCGTGGTGCTCGGGACGAACAGCACCGGGGCGATCCGCGGGTCGACGGCCAGCCGCGCGGCGCGGGCGCCGGAGGCCGTCGTCCAGGACAGCGTGGCCCCACCGAGCAGGCAGGGGGCGACGTTGTCGGGGTGCCCCTCCAGCTCCGAGCAGAGCCGGAGCACCGCATCGTCGTCGACCTCGGCGACGTCGGGGCACAGCGCCCAGGCGGCCAGCACGCCGGCGGTCACCGCGGCGGCGGAGGAGCCCATCCCCCGCCCCTGCGGGATGGTGTTGCGCGCGGACAACCGCAGGCCGGGCGGCGTCCACCCCAGCTCGGCGGAGGCGGCGCGGAACGCCCGCACCACCAGGTGCGACTCGTCGGTCGGCAGCTCGCCGGCGCCGGCGCCGCTCACCTCGACGGTCAGCCCACCGTCGGTGACGGCGACGTCGAGGGAGTCCCAGCAGGACAGCGCCAGCCCGGCGCAGTCGTAGGCCGGACCGAGGTTCGCGCTCGTCGCCGGGACGCGGATCCGGACGGCCGCAGCCTGCTCCACTCAGAGCCCCAGCTGCGCCGCGGCGGCGGCCGCGTCGACCGGGATGGTGACCGGTGCGGGCGCACCGGAGATCGCCCACTCCGGGTCCTTGAGGCCGTTGCCGGTCACGGTGCAGACGACCCGCTGCCCCGGCTCGAGCCCACCGGCCTCGGCCACCTGCAGCAGACCGGCCACCGACGCGGCCGACGCCGGCTCGACGAAGACCGCCTCGCTGCGGGCCAGCAGCCGGTAGGCGGCGAGGATCGCCCGGTCGGTGACGGCGTCGATCCGGCCACCGGAGGTGTCCCGCGCGTCCAGCGCCTTCGTCCAGGACGCCGGGTTGCCGATCCGGATGGCGGTGGCGATCGTGCTGGGCTGCTCGACGACCTTGCCGGTGACGATCGGTGCCGCGCCGGCCGCCTGGAAGCCCCACATCGCCGGGGTGCGGGTCGCCGGGCCGGGGGTCTCCGACGTGTCGCGGTACTCGCGGTAGCCCTGCCAGTAGGCGGTGATGTTGCCCGCGTTGCCGACCGGCAGGCAATGCACGTCGGGTGCGTCGCCGAGCACGTCGACGATCTCGAACGACGCCGTCTTCTGGCCCTCGATCCGGTACTGGTTGACGCTGTTGACCAGGCTGACCGGGTAGTCGATCGCCAGCTTGCTGGCCAGCGCCAGGCAGTCGTCGAAGTTGCCCTCGACCTGCAGCAGCTTCGCGCCGTGCACCAGCGCCTGGGCGAGCTTGCCGGTGGCGATCTTGCCCTGCGGCACCAGCACCGCACAGACCAGCCCGGCGCGCGCGGCGTAGGCCGCGGCACTCGCACTGGTGTTGCCGGTGGAGGCGCAGATCACCGCCTGCGCGCCCTCCTCCACGGCCTTGGAGATGGCCATGGTCATGCCGCGGTCCTTGAACGACCCCGTGGGGTTGGCGCCCTCGACCTTCAGCCAGACGTCGCACCCGGTGCGGCGGGACAGCTCCGGCGCGGGCAGCAGCGGCGTGGCGCCCTCCTGCAGCGTGACCACCGGGGTCGCGGCGCTCACCGGCAGCCGGTCCCGGTAGGCCTCGATCAGCCCCGGCCAGTACGGCGAGACGGGGGCCCGCAGGCCCGTCGGGAGTCCAGCGCTCATGACCACATCACCCGTTCGCCTCCGCGGGACGTTCCGCTCACAGCCCCTCCACCCGCAGCACGCTGGTCACGCCGCGGACGGCCGACATCTCCCGCAGCCGGGCGACCGTCGTGGCCAGCGCCGCGTCGGGGGCCCGGTGGGTCACGATCACCAGCGTGGCGGCGTCGCCGTGCCCGTCCTGGCGGACGGTGGCGATGCTGACGCCCTGCGCGGCGAACTCGTGCGCGACGGTCGCCAGCACACCGGGCTTGTCGGCGACGTCGAGGCTCACGTGGTAGCGGGTCGGGGTGTCGGCCATCGGCCGCACGGCGAGGCCGGCGTAGCCCGTCGTCCCCGGCCCGGCGACACCGGCCACCCGGTTGCGGGCGACCGCGACCAGGTCGCCCAGCACCGCACTGGCGGTGGGCTGCCCACCGGCGCCCTGGCCGTAGAACATCAGCTCACCGGCCGCCTCGGCCTCGACGAAGACGGCGTTGAACGCCCCGCCCACCGCGGCCAGCGGATGGGTGGTCGGGATCATCGCCGGGTGCACCCGGACGGCGACGGAGTCGTCGGCGCCGTCGCTGCCCGCGACCCGTTCGCAGATCGCCAGCAGCTTGACCGTGCAGCCGATCTCGGCGGCCCGGGCGACGTCGGTCGCCGACACCGCGGAGATGCCCTCGCGGTGGACGTCGGCGGCGGTGACCGGGGAGTGGAAGGCCAGCGAGGCCAGGATGGCCGCCTTGGCCGCGGCGTCGAACCCGTCGACGTCGGCGGTCGGGTCGGCCTCGGCGAACCCGGCGTCGGTCGCCTCGGCCAGGGCCTCACCGAACCCGGCGCCGGTCTCGACCATCCGGGAGAGGATGTAGTTCGTCGTCCCGTTGACGATGCCGACCACCCGGCGGAGCTGGTCACCGGCCAGCGACTCGCGCAGCGGGCGCAGCAGCGGGATCGCCCCGGCGACCGCGGCCTCGTAGTACAGGTCGACACCGGCCTCGGCGGCCGCGGCGTGCAGCGCCACGCCGTCCTCGGCCAGCAGCGCCTTGTTGGCGCTCACCACCGACTTCCCGGCGCCGATGGCGGCCAGCAGCAGCGTGCGGGCCGGCTCGATGCCACCGATCACCTCGACCACCAGGTCGACGTCGGGCCGGGTGACCAGTTCCTCGGCGTCGGTGGTCAGCAGCTCGGCAGGCACCTCGGGGTGCCGGTCGGGACGGCGGACGGCGACCCCGGCGACCTCCACCCGGCGCCCGATGCGCGCGGTGAGGTCCTCGGACTGCTCGGACAGCAGCCGCAGGACGGCGCCGCCCACCGTGCCGCAGCCCAGCAGGGCCACCTTCAGGGAATCGCTCACGACTGGGCTCCTGCGGCGTGCTCGGGCGCCGGCTGGTCGATCGCCGGGCTGGGGGCGGGCACGTCGGCGAGGACGGCGTCGAGGGCGAACACGTCGGACAGTGTCTGACGCCGGACGATCTCGGTGGCCACCCCGTCCCGCACGGCGACCACCGGCGGCTTCAGCAGGTAGTTGTAGTTGCTCGCCATCGACCAGCAGTAGGCGCCGGTCGCGGCGACCGCCAGCAGGTCGCCGGGCTGGACGTCCGACGGCAGCCACAGGTCACGGACCAGCACGTCGCCGCTCTCGCAGTGCTTGCCGACCACGCGGCAGAGCGCCGGCGGGGCGTCGGAGCTGCGGTTGGCCAGCACGCAGGTGTAGCTGGCGTCGTAGAGGGCGGTGCGGATGTTGTCGCTCATCCCGCCGTCGACGGACACGTAGTTGCGCACCAGCGGGGTGCCCGGGGCGCCGCTGGCCCCGAGCCGCACCGGCTTGATGGTGCCGATCTCGTAGAGCGTGACGGTGCCGGGGCCGGCGATCGCCCGGCCCGGCTCGACGGCCAGCCGCGGCACCGGCAGCCCCAGGGCGGCGCACTCGGCGGCGATGACCGCCCGCAGCCGCACCGCGACGTCCTCGGGGCTGACCGGGTCGTCCTCGGAGAGGTAGGCGATGCCGAACCCGCCGCCGAGGTTGAGCTCGCCGAGCACCTCACCGGTGGCCTGGTGCACCTGGCCGAGCAGGCCGACGACCCGGTGCGCGGCGGCCTCGAAGCCGGCCGTGTCGAAGATCTGCGAGCCGATGTGGCTGTGCAGCCCGGCCAGGTGCAGGCCCGGCTCGCGGATCACCCGGACCGCTGCGGTGAGGGCGTCACCGGTGGCCAGCGAGAAGCCGAACTTCTGGTCCTCGTGGGCGGTGGCGATGAACTCGTGGGTGTGCGCCTCGATGCCGACCGTCGACCGGATGAGCACCGGCACCGGCGCACCCCCGGCGGCCACCCGGGCCTCCCCGAGCGGCACCAGCCGGTCGATCTCGTCGAAGGAGTCCAGCACGACGTGGCCGATCCCGGCGTCGACCGCGAGATGCAGCTCGAGCAGCGACTTGTTGTTGCCGTGCAGCGCGATCCGCTCGGCCGGGAAGCCGGCGGCCAGCGCGACCGCGAGCTCGTTGCCGCTGCAGGCGTCCAGGTGCAGGCCGTCGTCGGCGATCCAGCGGGCCACCTGGCCGCAGAGGAACGCCTTGGAGGCGTAGTGCACGTCGGCGTCGGCGAAGGCGCCGGCGAAGTCGGCGGCCCGGCCGCGGAAGTCGCCCTCGTCCAGCACGAACAGCGGCGTGCCGTGCTCGCGGGCCAGGTCGGTCACCCGGCGGCCGCCCAGCTCCAGCTCGCCGTCGACCCGCCGGGCCGACCGCGGCCACACCTGCGGGTCGAGCACGCCCAGGTCCGCCGGTGCCGGGCCGGCCGCCGGGGGCGGCGCGATGTTCCCGTGCAGCGGGCCCGCCGGGTGCGCCCTCACATCCGCTCCGGGGCGGAGACGCCGAGCACGGCCAGGCCGTTGCGCAGGACGGTGGCGGTCGCGGCGCACAGCCACAGCCGGGCCGTGGTCACCGGGGTGGCCTCCTCGTCACCGCGCGGCAGCACCCGGCAGGAGTCGTAGAACCGGTGGTAGGTGCCGGCCAGCTCCTCCAGGTAGCGGGCCACCCGGTGCGGGGCCCGCAGCTCCGCGGCCGAGGCCACCACCCGGGGGAACTCCCCCAGTGCCCGGAGCAGGTCGCCCTCGCGCTGGTGGGCCAGCGCCGCGGTGTCCACGTCGCCGGCCTCGCCGAGCGGCAGGCCGAGGTCGGCGGCGCCGCGCAGCAGCGAGGAGATCCGGGCGTGGGCGTACTGGACGTAGAAGACCGGGTTGTCGTTGGTCTGCCGGCTCCACAGGTCCAGGTCCAGGTCGATCTGCTGGTCGACCGAGGCCCGGGCCAGCGCGTACCGGGCGGCGTCGGCCCCGACGGCGGCGACCAGGTCCTCCAGCAGCACCACCGTGCCAGCGCGCTTGCTCATCCGCAGCGGCTCCCCGTCCCGGACGAGGTTCACCAGCTGGCCGATCAGGATCTCCAGGTTGACGTCCGGGTCGTCACCGAGGGCGGCCACCAGCGCCTTGTACCGGCCGATGTAGCCGTGGTGGTCGGCGCCCAGCATGATCACGACCTTGTCGAAGCCGCGCTCGCGCTTGTCCAGGTAGTAGGCGCAGTCGGCGGCGAAGTAGGTCGTCTCGCCGTCGCTCTTGACCAGCACCCGGTCCTTGTCGTCGCCGAAGGTCGTCGTCCGCAGCCAGACCGCGCCGTCGGCCTCGAAGACGTGGCCCTGCTCGCGCAGCCGGGCCACCGCCTTCTCCAGCGCGCCGGTCTCGTGCAGGGTGCGCTCGCTGAAGTACACGTCGAAGGCGACGCCGAAGTCGGCCAGCGTGCGCTTGATCTCGGCGAACATCAGGTCGACGCCGAGCACCCGGAACCGTTCCTGCTGGTCGGCCTCGGGCAGCTCCAGGACCCCGGGCTCGGCGGCGACCACCTGGCCGGCGATCTCACCGATGTAGTCCCCGGCGTAGCCGTCCTCGGGCACCGGCCGGCCGTGCGCCGCCGCCATCAGGCTCAGCGCGAAGCGGTCGATCTGCGCGCCGGCGTCGTTGAAGTAGTACTCCCGGGTCACCTGCGCGCCGCTGGCGGTCAGCAGCCGGCCGAGGGCGTCGCCGACGGCGGCCCACCGGGTGCCGCCGATGTGCACCGGACCGGTCGGGTTGGCCGACACGAACTCCAGGTTCAGCCGCTGCCCGGCCAGCACCTCGGTGCGCCCGTAGGCCTCCCCCGCGGCGACCACCCGGACGGCGATCTGGCCCAGGGCGTCCTTGGCGAGCGTGACGTTGAGGAAGCCGGGCCCGGCGACGTCGACCGCGGAGACGCCCTCGACGCCGCGCAGCTCGCCGGCGAGCACCTCGGCGACCTCCCGCGGCGGGCGACCGGCGGCCTTGGCCAGCCGGAGCGCCACGTTGGTGGCGTAGTCGCCGTGCTCGGGGTTCTTCGGCCGCTCGATCACGACCTCGTCGGGGACGGCGACGGAGAGCACGCCGCGCTCCACGGCCGCCGCGACTGCGGACCGGACGACGTCGCTGAGCTGCTCGGGTGTCACCGTTCGATCGTACGGAGCCGGGCATCCCCGTTCCGACGTGCCCGCCGCGCTGTGGGCCGGGACACCTCCGCCGGGGTCGCCGACGTCCAGGGAGCCCACAGGTCCGCGACCTAGACTCGCCCGCGCCGGACGGGACCAGCCCGGGACGGACGCGGGCACGCACTGGCTCATCGAGACAGCGGCCCACGACGCACAGCGAGCGAGGAGCGGCAGTGGCCAAGGACCCCAAGCCCGAGAACGGCCGCGCGAGCAGCGGCGCTTCCCGTGGGGGGTCACGGGTCCCCGGCAAGGGCTCGGGCGGCCGGGGGCGCACGCGCCCGCCGACCACGGTGGTCACCCAGCAGAAGCCGTGGGGCCTGATCGCCGCGGCCGTCGCGGTGGTCGTCTTCGCCGCGGCCATCATCGGCTACGCCGTCGTCCAGGTGAACGAGGCCAACGCCGACAAGGTCACCGAGGCCAGCCAGATCACCGGCCTGGAGACCTTCGACTACGCCGCCGGCCAGGAGCACGTCACCACGCCGGTGAGCTACACCGAGAGCCCGCCGGTCGGCGGCCCGCACGACGGCGAGTGGGCCGACTGCACCGGCACCGTCTACGACGTGGACATCCGGCACGAGAACGCCGTCCACTCCATGGAGCACGGCGCCACCTGGATCACCTACGACCCCGAGCTGATCGCCGACGGCGACCTCGCCACGCTGGAGGAGCTGGTCGAGGGCACGTCCGGGCTCATGCTCTCGCCCTACGCCGGGCTGGGCTCGCCGATCAGCCTGCAGTCGTGGAACCACCAGCTGACCGTCGACTCCGCCGACGACATCCGGGTGCAGCAGTACGCCGACTTCATGACCTACAACGCCGAGTTCTACCCCGAGGTCGGGGCCAGCTGCGAGAACCCGCTGTTCATCACGGACCCGCTGGTCGCGGGCGACGGCAGCCGGGGCACCGACGCGATGGCCACCGACGCGCCGACGACGTCGACCCCGGCGGCCGAGACCACCTCGGCGCCCTGACCCGCCGCCCGCCTGCCGCACGCCCGGAGAGGAACCGATGACCGATCCCGGAACCGACGACGACCGCGGCACCACCGGCCCCGGGCGGTCCCGCGGCTGGCTGACCGGCGTCCTGGTGGCGGTGATCGCCCTCGGGCTCCTGGTGGCCGGCGGCGGGCTGGCCGTCGCGCTGGGCATCGGGCGCGACGAGCAGCCCACCACCGACTCGGTGGCCGCCGGGTTCTCCCGGGACATGTCCCGGCACCACCTGCAGGCGGTGGAGATGGCCAACCTCGCGCTCACCGAGACCACCGACCCGGAGATCCGCCAGCTGGCCTTCGACATCTCCGCCACCCAGACCAACCAGCTGGGCCGGATGCAGGGCTGGCTGGCCCTGTGGGACCTGCCGTTCAACGGTGGCGAGACCATGGCCTGGATGACCGACGCCGAGATGGCCGGACACGACATGGGCGACGACGCGGCCGGCCACGACATGGGCAGTCCCGCGCTGATGCCCGGCATGGCGACCGAGGCCGAGCTCGCCGAGCTGCGCTCGCTGAGCGGGACGGCGTTCGACCGGATGTTCCTGCAGCTGATGATCCGGCACCACCAGGGCGGGCTGGCCATGGCCGAGTACGGCCAGGAGCACTCCGACGTCGACGTCGTGGAGCAGCTGGCCCGGTCGATCGCGGAGACCCAGAGCGCCGAGACGGCCACCATGGCGGCGATGCTCCGGGCACGCGGCGGGGAGCCCCTGCCGGCGCCCTGACCCCGTCGCCGGCGGGACGGGGCCCCTGTCGGGAGCGCACCGGCGGGCTGGTAACGTGCCACGGGCGCCGAGCGGGAGCGGAGCGCAGCACGATCGCAGGACAGCACGACACGCGGACGAGCCCCCGTAGCTCAGGGGATAGAGCACTGCCCTCCGGAGGCAGGGGCGCAGGTTCGAATCCTGCCGGGGGCACACCAGCCCAGCTCGCACCGCGACTCCCCGCCCGCCCAGGACACTGCGTCCCGGGCGGGCGGCGTCGTTCCCGGGGTGGTCAGCCCTGCTGGACCGCGCCGTCGGCCACCGCGAACCGCCGGGTGGTGTGCACCGCCTCGAGCATCCGGCGGTCGTGGGTGACCAGCAGCAGCGTGCCGGTGTAGTCGGCCAGCGCCTGCTCCAGCTGCTCGATCGCCGGCAGGTCCAGGTGGTTGGTCGGCTCGTCGAGCACCAGGACGTTCACCCCGCGTGCCTGCAGCAGCGCCAGCGCCGCGCGGGTCCGCTCCCCCGGCGACAGGGTGCCGGCCGGCCGCACCACGTGGTCGGCACGCAGCCCGAACTTCGCCAGCAGGGTCCGCACGTCGGCGTCCGGCAGGTCGGGCACCTCCGCGCCGAACGCGGCCGACAGCGGCTCCTCGCCCAGGAACAGCCCGCGCACCTGGTCGACCTCGCCCAGCCGCACGCCCGAGCCGAGCGACGCCGTCCCCTCGTCCAGCGGCAGCCGGCCCAGCAGCGCGGCCAGCAGGGTGCTCTTCCCCGAGCCGTTGGCCCCGGTGATCGCCACCCGGTCGCCCCAGTCGACCTGCAGGTCCACCGGCCCGAGGGTGAACCCGCCGCGGCGGACGACGGCACCACGGAGCGTGGCGACCACGGCGCCGGCCCGCGGGGCCGCGGCGATCTCCATCCGCAGCTCCCACTCCTTGCGCGGCTCCTCGACCACCTCGAGCCGCTCGATCCGCCGCTCGGTCTGCTTCGCCTTGGCGGCCTGCTTCTCCGACGAGGACCGGTTGGCCGCCTTGATGTGCTTGTCGCCGTCCTTGGACTTCTTGATCGAGTCGCGGACGCCCTTGGCCATCCAGTTGCGCTGCATCCGCGCCCGGGCCTCCAGCGAGGCCTTGGTGTCGGCGAACTCCTCGAAGTCCTCCCGGGCGTGCCGGCGGGCCACCTCCCGCTCGACGAGGTACGCCTCGTAGCCGCCGTCGTGCACCCGCACCAGCTGCTGGGCCAGGTCCAGCTCCACCACCCGGGTGACGGTGCGGGCGAGGAACTCCCGGTCGTGGCTGACCAGCACCACCCCGGTGCGCAGGCCGGCGACGAAGCGCTCCAGCTGCTCCAGCCCGGCCAGGTCGAGGTCGTTGGTGGGCTCGTCGAGCAGCAGGACGTCGTACCGGCTCAGCAGCAGCGAGGCCAGCCCGACCCGGGCGGCCTGCCCGCCGGAGAGCCCGACCGTCGCCGCGTCCAGCGCGACGCCGGGGGCCACCGAGTCGACGACCGCCCCGGCGCGCTCGGCCAGGTCGGCGCCGCCGAGGGCCAGCCAGCGCTCCAGGGCGTCGCCGTACCGGTCGTCGGCGCCCGGGGCACCGGCGGTGAGCGCCTCGGTGGCCTCCTCCATGGCCCGCTCGGCGGCGGCGACCCCGGTCCGGCGGGCCAGCAGGTCGAGCACGGTCTCCCCCGGCCGCCGGTCGGTCTCCTGCGGCAGGTAGCCGACCGTCGCCGACGGCGGGCTGAGCGCGATCTCCCCGGACTCGGCCGGCAGCACCCCGGCCAGCGTCTTCAGCAGGGTGGACTTGCCGGCACCGTTCACCCCGACCAGGCCGACGACGTCGCCGGGGGCGACGACGAGGTCGAGGTCGGCGAACAGGACCCGGGCGCCGTGACCGGCGGCCAGTCCACGGGCGAGCAGCGTGGCGGACACCCGCACATGGTGCCGCCCGCTCACCGGACGCCCGGTGAGCGGCCCCGGTGGACCCCTCAGTCGGCGAAGGGGCCGGCCGCGCCGGGCGGCTCCTCGTCCTCGGGCAGCGCGAGGACGTCGTCGGCGATCTCGTCGAGCAGCTCCTCGAACGCGGTCACCCCCGGCGCCTCCTCGCCCGGGCTGCCCCGGCGGACCAGCCAGGGGCGCAGGTTGTCGTAGCCGCGCACCGACACCCGGCGCAGCGGCCGCACCCGGTACTCCCGGACACCGCGCAGCTCGCGCGCCAGCTGCTGGTCGACCAGGACGGTCGAGGGCCGGGCGATCGAGGTCAGCCGGCTGGCCAGGTTGACCACCGGTGAGTAGACGTCGCCGAGCCGGGTGAGCACCGGCCCGTACGCCGCACCGACCCGCAGCGGCGGGCGGTCCGCGGCGGTCCACTCGTCCGGGAGCAGCAGGGCGATCTCCACGGCGTCCACCGGGTCGGCACAGGTGAACAGCACGCCGTCCCCGACCGTCTTCACCACCCGGCCGCGGAACCGGGCGATGACGTCGGCGGCCAGCCCCTCGAAGTCCTCGACCATCGCGCCCAGCTCCCGCCCGCCCATGCCGCGGCTGCGCGAGGTGTAGCCCACGAGGTCGGCGAAACCGACCGCCAGCTCCCGCCGGTCCCCGGTGCCCGGGGCGAGGAACAGCCGCTCGGCGTTGGCGGCCAGGTGCCGGCGCCAGACGTAGTCCTGCAGCTCGCGCATCAGCGGCAGCAGCCGCTCGGTGGAGCGGACGGCGGCGGCCTCGGCCGTCGCCGGGTCCGCCGGGGAGGTGCTGAGCAGCATCCCCAGCATGTCGGTCTGCCAGTCGGCCAGCCGGGACAGCGACTGGCCCATGGCGCGGGCGATGGACGCCTCGGCGCCGGGCTCGACGAAGCCCGAGTCGATCAGCGCCGACAGCCGGGCCAGGGCCCGGACGTCGGCGTCGGTGAACGCCGGGTCGCCCTCGGGGACGTCGGCGAAGCCCAGGGCCCGCCACAGCCGCTGGGTGCGCTCCGGGGGCATGCCGGCGAGCTCGGCCACCTGCCGGCGGGTGTACCGGCGTGGCCCCTCGAGCAGCAGCCGCTCCAGGGACTCGCGCGGGTCGGGGCCCGGTTCGGACGTCGGCAGCGCTCAGCCCGCGCGGTGCCCACCGGCCGGCGGGCCGACGACGCTGACAGCGGCGTTCACCGGACCTCCTCGGCGGGCGTTGGTCGGCCGCCTGCACGGCCTGCTGGACCTGGCGTCGGTGAGCGAGCCCGCTCACCCGGGCGGAACCTACCGAACTCGCGCGCCATGAGGTGTCACCGGTCACGGTCCGGCCGTGAAGTCCTCGCGCCGGGGGGTGCCGGTGCGCTTGGATGGCCCCGGCGCCGGACCCGCCGGCGGAGCGAGGAGGGCGAGATCAGCAGCGGCAGAACGGCCACGGTGGACCCCGTCCGGGTCGAGGTGGACGGCCTCACGAAGACGTTCGGCAAGGTGCGCGCGGTCGACGACCTGAGCTTCACCGTCGAGCCGGGGCAGGTGACCGGTTTCCTGGGGCCCAACGGCGCCGGGAAGACCACCACGCTGCGGATGGCCCTGGGCCTCATCACGCCCGACACCGGGACGACCACGTTCAACGGCGTCCGCTACGCGGGACTGCCGGAGCCGATGCGCCAGGTCGGCGCGGTGCTGGAGACGGCGTTCCACCCCGCACGCAGCGGCCGCGACCACCTGCGGGTGTACTGCCGCGCGACCGGCCTGCCGGTCGGCCGCGCCGACGAGGTGCTCGAGCAGGTCGGGCTCGGCACCGCCGGCCGGCGCCGGGCCGGGGGCTACTCCCTCGGCATGCGCCAGCGCCTCGGGCTGGCCACGGCGCTGCTGGGCGACCCGGCCGTGCTGGTCCTCGACGAGCCGGCCAACGGCCTGGACCCGGAGGGCATCCAGTGGCTGCGCGGGTTCCTCCGCCACCTGGCCCACGACCAGGGCCGCACGGTGCTGGTCTCCAGCCACCTGCTGGCCGAGGTGGAGCAGACCGCCGACCGGGTGGTGATCGTCGGCGCCGGCAAGCTCGTCCGCCAGGGGACGCTGGCCGAGCTGCGGTCCGGCAGCTCCGGCAGCGTGCTGGTGCGCAGCCCGCAGAGCACCGCGCTGGCCGACCTGCTGCGCACCAGCGGGACGACGATCGTCCGCACCGACGGCGCCCCCGACGGGCTCACGGTCACCGGGCTCAGCACCGACGAGATCGGCCGGCGGGCGTTCGCCGGCGGGATCGAGCTGCACGAGCTGCGGCCGCGCACCAGCGGTCTGGAAGAGGTGTACTTCCGGCTGACCGCCGGCCAGGAGCAGTACGCCGCCGCCTCCGAGCAGGGAGCCGTCTGATGGGCACCGTCGTGGCCCGGCTGGTCCGCGCCGAGTGGACGAAGCTGTTCACCACCCGGGTGTGGATCGGCCTGCTGCTGGGCGCCTGCCTGCTCTCCGGGGCGTTCGCGGCGCTGTTCACCGCCTTCGCCGGCAACCCGGACAGCGGGCTCCCGCCGCTGGACTCCCCCGAGTACGGGCAGCTCGCCTTCTCCCTCGCCACGAACGCGACGGTCATCTCGGTGGTGCTCGGCATCATCGGGATCACCCAGGAGTACCGGCACCGCACCGCGACGCCGACCTTCCTCGCCACCCCGCAGCGCGGCCGGGTGGTGGTCGCCAAGCTGCTGGCCTACGCCCTGGTGGCCGTCCCCTACGCGGTCGTCGTCTGTGCGGTGACCGTGGCGGTGGTGCTGGTCTACGGCAACGCCCGCGGTGGCGCACCGGAACTGAGCGGCGAGAACCTCGAGGTGCTCACCTTCTCCGGCCTGGCGCTGGTCATCTACACGGTGATCGGGGTCGGGCTGGGCGCGCTGCTGAAGAACCAGGTCGGCGCCATCGTCGGCGCGCTGATCTACCTCTTCGTCGTGGAGCCGCTGCTGCGCAGCATCCCGGCGACCTCGGGGGCCTACAAGTGGCTGCCCGGTGGCGCGCTGGAGGCGATGACGGCCACCTTCGAGGGGCCGGACCTGCTCGAGCAGTGGCAGGGCGCCCTCCTGCTGCTGGGCTACGGCCTGGCCGCCGCCCTGCTCGGCTCGCTGCTGGCCGTCCGCCGGGACGTGGTCTGAGTGCGCACCCGCCGGGACGGGGCGGAGCCGGGAGCGGCTGCGTGACGAGTCGGATGACCGCCCGCCGGCTCGGGCGGCTGGTCACCGACGGCGAGCTGGAGGCCGTCCGGGCGGCCGTGCAGGAGCAGCCGCACCTGCTGTCGGCCGCGGTCGACCAGGACGGCGCGGACGGCTGGACCGCGCTGCACCTGGCCGTGCTCGCCGGGCAGGCCCCGATGGTGACCGTGCTGGTCGAGGCCGGGGCCGACCCGACCGCCCGCACCGAGGACGGCCGCACGCCCCTGCAGCTGGCCCTGACCCGCACGCCCCACCTGGTGCCGGTGCTCCGCGAGCTGGGCGCCCCGGTCGACGCCGCATCCGCGGCGTTCCTGGGTGAGGTCGAGACGCTGTCCCGGGCGCTGGACGACGGCGTCCCGCTGACCGACCCGGCCACCGGCACCGACCTGCTCAGCTGGGCGGCGACGGCCGGCCGGGCGGGCACGGTGCAGCTGCTGCTGGACCGTGGCGCAGCGCCCGGCCCGGCGCTGCACGCCGCGGCCGCCGTCGGTGCGCCGGCGGTCGTCGAGGCGCTGCTGGCGGCCGGCGCGGACGCCGACGTCCGGGACCCGGCCACCGGCCGCACCCCCCTGCACGCCGCCGTCGCCGGCGCCGCCTCGGACGGTGCCGCCGCGGACGGTGCTGCCGCGGACGGCGATGCCCCGGCGGTGGTACGGCTGCTGATCGACGCCGGAGCCGACCTGGACGCCACCACCCACGACGGCGCGTCCGCCCTGGACATCGCCCGGGTGGCCGCGGCCCGGCAGCGCGCCGCGGCCACCGGGGACACGCCGCACGCCGACTCGCTCGCCGAGATGCTGGTCACCGCGGGCGCGACCGGATGACGCCCGTCCCGGCGGCGCACCGGACCGCGCGGTGCCGTTTCCCGCGGGTCGACAGCCGCCCGTGACCCGGGACACGTGCGGCATGTCACGACGGAGCGCTGCACCCCGGGACCGGGGGCGTAAAGTCGGCACCCGGTCCAACGACGTCCCTCGACGAAGAAGGCACTCGACCCCGTGTCAAGCGTGAGCTCATCCCAGCCGTCCACCGCCCACTCCGCCAACCCCGTGGCGGGCTTCGGCACCAACGAGTGGCTGGTCGAGGAGATGTACCAGCAGTACCTCGCCGATCCAGGGAGCGTGGACCAGGCCTGGCACGACTTCTTCGCCGACTACCGGCCGGGGAGCCCGGTCGCCGACGGCCAGGACCGCACCTCCGAGCCGGCCGAGCCCGAGGCAGGCCAGGCCGGGTCGGCGCCGTCGGCCACCACCTACGCCTCGCCCGCGCCCAGCCGAGAGGTCGCACCGCAGATGTCCCAGTCGGGTCCCGCCGCGCCGAAGCCGGCACCCGCCAGCACGACCCCCGCCGAGAAGGCCCCCGCCGAGAAGGGCTCCTCGGACGAGGGCGCTGACGGCAAGGGAGCTGACGGCAAGGCCGCCGCACCGGCCTCCAACGCCGCCCAGGGCGACGCCCGGTCCGAGGGCACCGTCGTGGCCCGGGCCGCCGAGCGCGCCTCGCAGCAGAAGCCCGCCGCACCGGCCAAGCCGGTCGCCAAGCCCGGAGCCGGCCGCGCCGCCGACGACCAGGACGGCGGCGGACCGAAGCGCACGCCGCTGCGCGGTGCCGCGGCGAGCGTCGTGAAGAACATGAACGCCTCGCTGACCGTGCCGACGGCCACCAGCGTGCGGGCGGTGCCGGCCAAGCTGATGGTCGACAACCGCATCGTCATCAACAACCACCTGGCGCGTGCCCGCGGCGGGAAGATCTCCTTCACCCACCTGATCGGCTACGCGCTGGTCCGGGCGCTGGACGAGTTCCCGAACATGAACAGCGCGTTCGCCGAGGTGGACGGCAAGCCGACCCACGTCCAGCCCGAGCACGTCAACTTCGGCCTGGCCATCGACCTGCCGAAGCCCGACGGCACCCGCTCGCTGGTGGTCGCCTCGATCAAGGCGGCCGAGGAGATGGACTTCGCCGCCTTCTGGGGCGCCTACGAGGACATCATCCGGCGGGCCCGGGCCGGCAAGCTGACGATGGAGGACTTCTCCGGCACGACGATCAGCCTGACCAACCCCGGCACCATCGGCACCAACCACTCGGTGCCGCGGCTGACCACCAACCAGGGCACGATCGTCGGCGTCGGCGCGATGGACTACCCGGCCGAGTTCCAGGGGATGAGCCCCGAGGCGCTGGCCGAGATGGCCGTCTCGAAGATCATCACGCTGACCTCGACCTACGACCACCGGGTCATCCAGGGCGCGGAGTCCGGTGACTTCCTGCGCCGGATGCACCAGCTGCTGCTGGGCCAGGACGGCTTCTACGACGACGTCTTCCGCTCGCTGCGCATCCCCTACGAGCCGGTCCGCTGGGTGCCGGACAAGCGGGTCAGCCACGAGGGGCAGATCGACAAGGAAGCCCGGGTCATCGAGGTCATCGAGGCCTACCGGCGCAACGGCCACCTCATGGCCGACACCGACCCGCTCGAGTTCAAGGTCCGCACCCACCCGGACCTGGACATCGTCCAGCACGGGCTGACCCTGTGGGACCTCGACCGGGAGTTCCCGGTGGGCGGCTTCGCCGGCGAGCGCACGATGCTGCTCCGCGACATCCTCGGCGTGCTGCGCAACTCCTACTGCCGCACCGTCGGCGTGGAGTACATGCACATCACCGACCCCGAGGAGCGCCGCTGGCTCCAGGAGCGGATCGAGGTCAAGCACGACCAGCCCAGCCGGGACAAGCAGAAGCGCGTGCTGGGTCGGCTCAACGCCGCCGAGGCGTTCGAGACCTTCCTGCAGACGAAGTACGTCGGCCAGAAGCGGTTCAGCCTCGAGGGCGGCGAGTCGGTCATCCCGCTGCTGGACGAGGTGCTGGTCAGCTCCTCCGAACACGGCATCGAGGAGGTCGCGATCGGCATGGCCCACCGCGGCCGGCTGAACGTGCTGGCCAACGTGCTCGGCAAGAGCTACGCCAAGATCTTCGGTGAGTTCGAGGGCAACATCGACCCCGGCACCGTGCAGGGCTCCGGCGACGTGAAGTACCACCTCGGGGCCGAGGGATGCTTCGAGCACGAGGGCCGCCAGGTCGCGGTGTCGCTGGCCAGCAACCCGAGCCACCTGGAGACGGTCAACCCGGTGCTCGAGGGCATCGTGCGGGCCAAGCAGGACATGATCGACAAGGGCGAGGGCGGCTTCACCGTGCTGCCCGTGCTGCTGCACGGCGACGCGGCGTTCGCCGGTCAGGGCGTCGTCCAGGAGACGCTGAACCTCTCCCAGCTGCGTGGCTACCGCACCGGCGGCACCGTGCACGTGGTCATCAACAACCAGGTCGGCTTCACCACCAGCCCGGCCCAGTCCCGCTCGACCCTGTACTCCACCGACGTGGCCCGGATGATCGGCGCCCCGGTCTTCCACGTGAACGGGGACGACCCCGAGGCGTGTGTCCGGGTGGCCAAGCTGGCCGTCGACTACCGGCAGGAGTTCAAGAAGGACGTCGTCGTCGACCTGGTCTGCTACCGCCGCCGCGGGCACAACGAGGGCGACGACCCGTCGATGACCCAGCCGCTGATGTACGACATCATCGACCGCAAGCGCTCGGTCCGGAAGCTGTACACCGAGGCGCTCGTCGGCCGCGGCGACATCACGCTGGCCGACGCGGAAGAGGCGCTGAAAGACTACCGCGGGCAGCTCGAGCGGGCCTTCGCCGAGACGCACGACGCCCGCGACTCCTCCACGCCGGAGCCGGTCATGGACCCGCGCTCGCCGCAGGAGGCCACGGTCGACACGGCGATCACCCCCGAGGTGCTCAAGGCGATCGGCGACGCCCACGTGGCCCTGCCGACCGACTTCACCGTGCACCCCAAGCTGCAGCGGATGCTGGAGCGCCGGGCGGCGATGGCCAGCGAGGGCGGCATCGACTGGGCGATGGGCGAGCTGCTGGCCTTCGGGTCGCTGCTCATGCAGGGCGTGCCCGTCCGGCTGGCCGGGCAGGACTCCCGCCGCGGCACGTTCGTCCAGCGGCACTCGGTGCTCATCGACCGGGAGACCGCCGAGGAGCACACGCCGCTGCTGCACCTCACCGAGGAGCAGGCGAAGTTCTTCGTCTACGACTCGCTGCTGTCGGAGTACGCCGCGCTCGGCTTCGAGTACGGCTACTCGGTGGCCAACCCCAAGGCGCTGGTGCTCTGGGAGGCCCAGTTCGGCGACTTCGTCGACGGCGCCCAGATGGTCATCGACGAGTTCATCAGCTCCGGTGAGGCGAAGTGGGGGCAGCGCTCCGGCGTCGTCCTGCTGCTGCCGCACGGGCTGGAGGGCCAGGGCCCCGACCACTCCAGCGGCCGGATCGAGCGCTTCCTGCAGCTGTCGGCCGAGAACAACATGACGGTCGCCAACTGCTCGACGCCGGCGAACTACTTCCACCTGCTGCGCCGCCAGGCGCTGTCGGAGGTGCACCGCCCGCTGGTGGTGTTCACGCCCAAGTCGCTGCTGCGGGCGAAGGCCGCGGTCAGCTCGGTGAGCGACTTCACCGAGGAGCACTTCCGTCCGGTGCTGCCGGACCCGGGTGTGGGCGGGGAGCCCCTGGACGGCTCCGCGGTGCGCCGCGTCCTGCTGTGCAGCGGGAAGATCAGCTACGAGCTGTTCGCCCAGCGGGAGAACGAGGGGACCGCCGACACCGCGATCCTGCGGGTCGAGCAGCTCTACCCGCTGCCGGCCGAGGAGATCGCCGAGGCGCTGGCGGCCTACCCGGACGCGACCGACGTCGTGTGGGTGCAGGAGGAGCCGGCCAACATGGGCGCCGCCCAGTTCATGGCCGTCAACCTGCCCGAACACCTGCCGGCCGGACGCACGCTGCGCCGGGTGTCCCGGAAGGCCTCGGCGAGCCCGGCCGTGGGCTCGGCCAAGGTGCACGAGGTCGAGCAGCGCCAGCTGGTCGCCCGGGCCTTCGCCGACTGAGCCCGGCGGGGCGGGGCAGCACGATGTACTTCACCGATCGCGGCATCGAGGAGCTGGCCGGCCGGCGGGGCGAGGAGGAGGTCTCGCTCTCCTGGCTGGCCGACCAGCTCCAGGCCTTCGTCGACCAGCACCCCGACTTCGAGGTGCCGGTCGAGCGGCTGGCCACCTGGCTGGCCCGGGGCGGCACGGACGACGTCGACGACGACGAGTAGGGCCGTCCCGGCCCCGCCGCTGGGCTGACGGCGCACGGCCCCCGGGACCCGTGCGGCCGGACCGCGGCGGGGGGTCCCGCGCGCCTCCAGCGCCCCGGGACCGGCGGACGGCACGCTGAGTAGGTGCTCGGTCACTCCCACGCCCTGTCCGGTCTGGCCGCCGGCGCCGCGACCCTCCCCTGGGTCCCGGTGCACGGCACGGTCGCCCAGGTCGCCTGGGTCTCCGCCGTCGGCGGCTTCGCCATGCTCCCGGACCTCGACCAGCGCGGTTCGACCATCTCCGGGATGTGGGGCCCGCTCACCGACCTGCCCTCCGGCGTCGTCAACACGATCGCCCGCGGCCACCGCTGGGGCACCCACGACGCCGTCCTCGGCCCGCTGGCCTTCGGGCTGCTGGCCACCGCGGCGACCTGGCACCGCTGGTCGAGCCTGCTGCTGCTGGCGCTGGCGATCGGGCTGGCCCTGCGGGCGCTGCACGTCGTCATCCCCGGCCGCGCGGAGAACACCGTGATCGGCAACCTCGTCCTCTCCTGGGGCGGCGCGTGGCTGCTGCTGGCCCACAGCCCGGCCCCCCAGTGGCTCCCGCTGGCCGTCGCCCTCGGGACCCTGACCCACATCGCCGGCGACTGGCTGACCAAGGAGGGCGTGCCGGTCCCGGTCTTCTGGCTGGCCCGGCGCAGCCGGCTCGCGCCGGTGCACCTGCGCACCGGCGCGGTCGTGGAGAAGGCGGTGCTGGTGCCGCTGTTCCTGGTGGCGACCGTCGTCCTGCTCTACGTCAACACCGGGGCGCGGGACCTGGTCGACCCGCTGCTGGACCGGCTGGGCTGACCGGGCCCGCCCACCACCGGGTCAGACCGGCGGCGGAGCCGGCAGCCGCCCCGGGCGCGGCCGCAGCCGGGCCACCACCCGGCCGACGACGACCGCCGTCCCGAAGGCCCGGGAGTCGTCGGTGACCAGCGGGTTGTCCCCCTCCACCCAGTGCCCGCCGGGCACGGCGCGGCGGACCCGCTTGACCACCAGCAGCTCCGGCCGCGCGGGGAACCGGGCGAGCACGACCGTGCCGGCCGGCACCACCGCCCCGGGCGGCAGCCGGCGGACCAGCAGCCGGTCCCCGTGCCGCACGGTCGGCGACATCGACGGCCCGGCGACCCGGGCCAGCACCCAACGGGTCGGCAGCCCGGGGACGCCGCCCGGGCCGTCGCTGCTCGACGTGTTCTCGGTGATCACCGCGGGTAGGGTCGCAGAAGACCCATCCCCACGAACCCGGAGGCACACCCATGCGTCTGTTCCGCATGTTCTCCGCCGTGGAGGCCACCGCACACTGCGACCTCCCCTGCGGCGTCTACGACCCGGCCCAGGCCCGCATCGAGGCGGAGTCGGTCAAGGCCATCCAGGAGAAGTACCAGGGCAACGAGGACCCGGTCTTCCGGACCCGCGCCATCCTGATCAAGGAGCAGCGGGCCGAGCTGGTCAAGCACCACCTGTGGGTGCTGTGGACCGACTACTTCAAGCCCCCGCACTTCGAGAAGTACCCGCAGCTGCACGAGCTGTTCAACAAGGCGACCAAGCAGGCCGGCGCCGCCGGCGGCAAGGGCAGCATGGACCCCGCCGAGGGCCAGAAGCTGCTCGACTACATCGCCGAGATCGACAAGATCTTCTGGGAGACCAAGGCCGCTGCCTGACCGAGGTCCCCGTCCAGCGGACGGGGCCGTACTGCCGGGTCATCCGCGAGGGTGGCCCGGCAGTGTCGTACCTGCCGCCGGTCCTGGGTGGCAGCTCCCCCTACCCAGGAGACCAGCGCACCCGTGACGTCCTACTTCGACCTGCGCGCCCTGCTCGAACGCGTGGAGGCAGCCGCGCCGATCGACGCCGTGACCGCCGTCGCCGACGAGCTGGCCACCCTGTCCGGCGCGACCGAGGTGTCCTTCCTGATCGCGGACTTCAGCGGGCACGCCCTGGTCCGCCTCGGGACGGCGACCCGCGCGCCGGACGGTGCCCGCGTCCAGGGCGTCGAGCACGCGGAGACCCTCCGGCTGGAGGGCACGGTCCACGAAGAGGTCCTGCGCACCCAGCAGGCGGTGGTGCAGCGCAGCGACGACGGGACCTGCGTGATCGTCCCGGTCACCGACCGGGGCGACGCCCTCGGCGTGCTGGAGCTGGTGCTGCCCGAGCCGCCCGACGAACAGCAGCTGGCCGACATCGCCGCGGCCGGCCACGCCCTCGCCTACGTGATCATCGCCAACCGGCGGCACACCGACCTCTTCGAGTGGGGCCAGCGCACCACGCCCTTCTCGCTGGCCGCGGAGATCCAGCGCCGGTTGCTGCCCAGCGCCTTCACCTGCGAGGCCGGGCAGTTCACCCTCGCCGGGTGGCTGGAGCCGGCCGCGACCGTGGGCGGGGACACCTTCGACTACGCACTGGACCGGGACTCGCTCCAGGTCTCGATCACCGACGCGGTCGGGCACGAGGTCGGCGCCGCCCTGCTGGCCACGCTGCTGGTGGGCAGCCTGCGCAACGAGCGGCGCCGCGGGCTGGGCCTCGATGACCAGACGCGCAACGCCAACGACGCCGTCGCCACGCACTCGGCGGCCGGGGAGTTCGTCACCGGCCAGGTCATGCGCGTGGACCTGCACACCCTCGAGGCGCAGATCGTGAACGCCGGCCACCCCTTCCCGCTGCGGCTCCGCGACGGCCGGGTGGAGGAGGTCGAGCTGGCCATCGACCTCCCGTTCGGCGTCGAGGCCGGCACCGGGTACCGCCTGCAGCGCTTCCCGCTGGAGCCCGGCGACCGCGTCGTCTTCGTGACCGACGGGATGCAGGAGCGCAACGCCGCCTCCCTCGACGTCGCAGCGGCGCTGGCCGCCACGGCCTCGATGCACCCCCGGGAGGTCGTGCACGAGCTCGGGCAGGCGGTGCTGCGCGCCACCGGTGGCGTCCTGCGGGACGACGCCTCCGTCGTCTGCCTCGACTGGTACGGCGGCCCGCCGCGCGAGCGCGACAGCCGCACCGGGGCCAGCCCACGGCTCGCCTCCCGGTGAGGCCGCCCGCCGCGACACCGCCGTCGGCAGGCGTTCGGTCCCGGTCCCGGTAACCTCGGTCTGCGATGCGCATCGACCGGGCCGGCTGGCCCTTCCTCGCCGTTCCCCTGGCCTCTGCGGCGGTGTCCACCGCCCTGGGGCGGGGCAGCGGTCTCCGTGGGGCCCGCCTTCTGGCGTGGCCCCTCCTCGCCCTGTCGGCGTACATGGCCCTGTTCTTCCGTGACCCCGACCGGCAGTGCGACTCGGTCCCGCCCTCCCCCGACGACGTGCTCTCCCCGGCCGACGGCGTCGTCATGGTCGCCGGTGAGGCGCAGCCGGGCGTGGCGCCCGAGGGCGACTGGCAGCAGGTCAGCGTCTTCCTGTCCGTCGTCGACGTGCACGTGAACCGCGCGCCCTACGGCGGCCGGGTCACCTCCTCCACGTACACCCCGGGCAGCTTCCTGGCCGCCTACCGCGCGGAGAGCGCGCACCGCAACGAGCGCAGCGAGCTGTGGGTCCGCGACGGCGACCGCACGGTCGTCTTCCGGCAGATCGTCGGCGTGCTCGCCCGGCGGATCGTCACCCGCGTGGTGCCCGGGCAGGAGGTCGCCACCGGCGACCGGATCGGGCTGATGAAGTTCGGGTCCCGGATGGACGTCTTCCTGCCGCCCGAGTGCACCGTCACCGTCACGAAGGGGCAGCGGGTGCGGGGCGGCGAGACCGTCATCGCCCGCTGGTCCTCCCCCAGCTGAGGAGCCGGCGGATGCCCGGGAGGCGCACCACCACCGTCGAGTTCGTCCGTGGTTCGGTGCGCGGCGGCCGGCGGCGGGCTCGCTCGTGGCTGCCCAGCCTGTTCACGCTGGCCAACATGATGTGCGGCTTCGGCGCCATCCTGGTCGCCTTCCGCGGCGAGTACCGGCTGGCCTGCCTGCTGATCGCGCTCTCGGTCGTCTTCGACATCGCCGACGGTGCGGTCGCCCGGCTCGTCGGCGCCGTCTCACCCTTCGGCCTGCAGTTCGACTCGCTGGCCGACCTGGTCTCCTTCGGCCTGGCCCCGGCCCTGCTGGCCTTCGCCCTGTTCTCCGACGGCCGGGACTCCCTCGACGCCCTCGGCTGGGTGGTCTGCTTCCTCTGGGTGGCCTGCGCCGCCATCCGGCTCGCCCGCTTCAACACCACGATCGACCCGACGGCGGACAAGCGGTTCTTCACCGGCCTGCCCAGCCCCGGCGCGGCCGGGGTGGTGCTGGCCAGCGTGTTCGCGTTCGCCGACCTGATGCAGGGCCGCGACCGGCTGTGGGTGCTGCTGGTGGTCGTCGTGCCCGGGCTGCTGATGATCAGCAACGTCCGCTACCGCTCGTTCCGGTCCCTGGTCAGCCCGAAGAGCGGCAAGCCCTACGGACTGGTCGTCGCCGTCGTCCTGGTCGTCGTCGGCCTGCTCACCGTCCCGACCGTCACCTGCCTCGTGGTCGCCTACAGCTACCTGTTCTCCCCGCTGGTGATGCCGGTGCTGACCCCGCTGGGCCGGCTGGTCCCGGCACGGATCAAGGAGGTGCTGTCCTGAGCGTGCGCCGGGTCCGCCCCGACGACGTCCCGACGGTGCTGCGGCTGGTCCGCGAGCTCGCCGCCTACGAGGAGTCCGAGCACGAGGCCGGGATGACCGCCGAGCAGCTGCACGCCGCGCTGTTCGGGGAGTCCCCGGCGCTGTTCGGTCACGTCGCCCTCGCCGGGGAGGGGGAGGGTGCCGAGATCGCCGGCTTCGCCCTGTGGTTCCTCAACTTCTCGACCTGGCGCGGCACCCACGGGCTGTACCTCGAGGACCTCTACGTCTCCCCCGCCCACCGCGGCACCGGGCTGGGCCGCGAGCTGCTCCGGACGCTGGCCGACGAGTGCGTCACGCGCGGCTTCGCCCGGCTGGAGTGGTCCGTCCTCGACTGGAACACCCCGTCCATCGAGTTCTACAGAGCAGCCGGTGCGGTGCCGATGGACGGGTGGACGGTCTTCCGGCTCACCGATGACGCCTTGACCCGGTTCGCGGCCGACCGCCGCTGACCCACCCGACCGACAGGAGAACGGTGTGACCACCGAACGCGGCGAGTCCGAGTGCTGGCTGACCGACATGGACGGCGTGCTGGTGCACGAGGGGAGGGCCCTGCCCGGCGCGGCCGACTTCCTCGCCCGGCTGGTCGAGCGTGACCGCCGTTTCCTGGTGCTGACCAACAACTCGATCTTCACCCCGCGCGACCTGTCCGCCCGGCTGGCCCGCAGCGGCCTGGACGTGCCCGAGCACGCGATCTGGACCTCGGCGCTGGCCACGGCGGACTTCCTGGCCTCCCAGCTGCCCGGCGGCTCGGCCTACGTCATCGGCGAGGCGGGCCTGACCACGGCGCTGCACGAGGCGGGCTACACGATGACCGACACCGACCCGGACTACGTCGTCCTCGGGGAGACCCGCACCTACTCGTTCGAGGCGATCACCCAGGCGGTCCGGCTGGTCGGCGCCGGCGCCCGGTTCATCGCCACCAACCCCGACGTCACCGGCCCCTCCCCCGAGGGCCCGCTGCCCGCCACCGGCTCGGTCGCGGCGATGATCACCAAGGCCACCGGGGCCGAGCCCTACTTCGTCGGCAAGCCCAACCCGATGATGTTCCGCAGCGCGATGAACCGGATCGAGGCGCACTCGGAGTCGACCACGATGATCGGTGACCGGATGGACACCGACGTCGTCGCCGGCATCGAGGCCGGGCTGGACACCATCCTGGTGCTGACCGGCTCGACCCGCGCCGAGGACGTCAGCCGCTTCCCCTTCCGGCCCAGCCGGGTGCTGCCCTCGATCGCCGAGGTCATCGAGCTGATCTGACGGAGGACCCCTCGCCCCCCGCCCCGGGAGAGGGTCCTCCCACTCGCGGCGGGCCCCTGCGAGGGGGCCTAACGGTCGAGGAAGGCCAGCCGCGCCTCGGGGGTGGCCAGCAGGTAGAGCTCGGCCGCGACGAGTGCCAGCACCGGCAGGCCCAGCAGCGGCTGCTGCGCCGGGAAGGCGGCGTTGTACGCGAGCAGGCCCAGCAGGATCTGCAGCACGATGACCGGGCCACGGGCCCAGCCGGACACCCGCCACAGCCCGACCGCGGCGGCGGCGAGCAGCCCGGCGCCCAGCCCGACGTAGACCACCTCGGCCAGCGCGCGCCCCACGCTGTCCGGGGAGCCGGTCAGCGTCAGGACCAGCAGCACGACGGCGAGGACGGTCAGCGCGAGCGCCTCCACGGCCACCACCAGGGCGGCCCGGCGGACGGCGGTCGGCGCCTCCTGGCGCGACCGCGCGCGGCGCGGCGCGGTCGGCTGCGCCGCCCCACCGAGCAGGCCCTCGGCCCGCGGCCGACGGCGGTCCGGGGTCTGCCCGTCCTGACCTGACACGCCGCCGAGGTTACCCGCGGCTCCCGCGCGAGCCGCCGCACCGGACGTGCCGCACGGCCGGCCCGGAGGCGCTGGATATGTTGGGCGGCATGCGTGCGCTGCTGGTGGCGAACCCGGCGGCCACGACCACCACCCGCAAGGTCCGCGACGTGCTGGTCCGGGCGCTGTCCAGCGAGCTGGACCTCGAGCTGGCCGAGACCGCCCACCGCGGTCATGCCCGGGAGCTCGCCGCCCAGGCCACCGCGGACGGCATCGACCTCGTCGTGACCCTCGGCGGCGACGGCACGGTCAACGAGGCGGCCAACGGGCTGCTCACGGCCGGCCCCGGCCCCGACGTGCCGATGCTGGCCGTCGTGCCGGGCGGCTCCACCAACGTCTTCGCCCGCGCGCTCGGCCGTTCGCGCGACCCGGTGGAGGCGACCGGGGAGATCCTCGACTCGCTGCGCGCCGGGCGCACCCGCCTGGTCTCCCTCGGCACCGCCCAGGCCCGCACTGACGAGGCCCGCACCGGCGAGCAGGGGACGGCGGAGGGCTGGACCACCCCCCGCTGGTTCGTCTTCGCCGCGGGCATGGGCTTCGACGCCGACGTCATCTCACGGGTCGAGGCCCAGCGCGCCCGGGGACGGCGGTCCACCGGCAGCCTCTACATCGGTGCCGGCGTCAACGCCTTCCTGCTCGGCCGGGACCGGCGCCGTCCACCGATCACCCTCGAGGCGTCCGGCGAGGCCCCCGTCGACGGGCTGTTCCTCGCCCTGGTCTCCAACGTCAGCCCCTGGACCTACCTGGGGGCGCGGCCCATCGACCCGAGCCCCGAGGCGTCCTTCGACACCGGCCTGGACGTCTTCGCGATGGGGCGGGTCGGCGTGGTGCGGATGCTGCACCACGTGCGCCAGACCATGGCCGCCCGGCCGGACGCCCGCGGCCGCGGGGTGCACCGCTGGCACGACCTCGGGGAACTGACCCTGACGTCGACCCGCCCGCAGGGGTGGCAGCTGGACGGCGACCACCTGGGCACCACGACCGGGCTCCGCGTCCGGTCGGTCCCGGACGCGCTGCGCGTCGTCGTGTGACCGGTGCGCCGTCCGTCCTCGTGTGACGGAGCGCTCGGCGCCGGACCCCTCCGGGTGGTGCGGGGACGCGCCCGGTGGGGTAGGCAGGAGTGGCGAGGCCCCGCAGGGCGTGGTGAGGTTGCTCACGAGCCCCGCTGACGCCCGGCGAACTGCTTGACAGTGCGTCGACTCGTGAAAGCATCACAAGCAAGCAACCTGCTGGTAACACAGCAGGCGGTCGTCGTTCCCCGCGCTGACACCAGCGCACGGACCTGCGGGGGCGGTCCCCGGACCGACGACCGGACACCCTGACGAGATCGAGGAGTACACCGCCATGGACTGGCGCCACCGCGCGCTCTGCCGGGACGAGGACCCGGAGCTCTTCTTCCCGATCGGGACGACGGGCCCGGCAGTCGTCCAGATCGAGCAGGCCAAGGCTGTGTGCGGCCGGTGCCCGGTCGTCGAGTCCTGCCTGGACTGGGCGCTGAGCTCCGGTCAGGACTCCGGGGTCTGGGGCGGGCTGTCCGAGGACGAGCGCCGTGCCCTGAAGCGTCGCACCGCGCGCACCCGGGTCCGCACCGCCTAGCACCCGCCGCCTCTCGCCCTGCGCATGCGCAGGGCGGGGCCGCGCAGCAGAGCCCGCTCCCTCCGGGGGCGGGCTCTGCTGCGTTCACCGGCGGGGGCGCCCGGCGCCCGGCAGGCTGAGCACCGCCTCGGTCCCCGGGCCGCCGTCCGCCGGCGGCCCCATCTCCAGCGTCCCGTGCAGCTCGCTGGTCACCAGCGTCCGCACGATCTGCAGACCCAGCCCGGTGCTGGCCGCCGGGTCGAAGCCCGGCGGCAGCCCGCGCCCGTCGTCGCGGACCCGCACGACCAGGTCGTCACCGGTGCGCTCGGCAGCGAGCACGATCGTCCCCGGCTCGCCGTCGTCGAACGCGTGCTCGGCCGCGTTGTGCAGCAGCTCCGTCACCGCCATCACCAACGGCGTGGCGCAGGCCGCGGGCAGCTCCCCGATCGCGCCGTCGCGGTTGATCCGGGCGGCGGGCCCCACCGAGGTCACGTCACCGAGCATCGGCAGCACCTGGTCGAGCACGTCGTCGACCTCCACGACGTCGTCCCGGCTGCCGGCCAGCGTCTCGTGGACCACCGCGATCGAGGCCACCCGGCGGACCGACTCCTCCAGCGCCGCCCGGGCCGCCGGCTCGGTCATCCGACGGGCCTGCAACCGCAGCAGCGCGGCCACGGTCTGCAGGTTGTTCTTCACCCGGTGGTGGATCTCCCGGATGGTGGCGTCCTTGGTCATCAGCGCGCGGTCCCGGCGGCGCACGTCGGTGACGTCGCGGACCAGCACCAGCGCGCCCTCCTCCCCGCCGGGGGCCTGCAGGGGCAGCGCCCGCACCAGCATGGTGGCCGCGTCGTTCTCCACGTCCATCGGCTCGGGGAACCGGCCGGCGACCGCCGCGGCGATGCTCGCGGCCACGGCCTCACCGGCCACCCGGTCGCCCGACACCTGCCGGGTCACCTCGCCGAGGTCGGAGCCGACGACGTCCCCGGTCACGCCCATCCGCCGGTAGGCCGACAGGGCGTTCGGGCTGGCGTAGACCGCGCGCCCGGTGCCGTCCAGCCGGACCAGCCCGTCGCCCACCCGCGGGCTCATCTCCGCGTCGTCCAGCATCCGCGGCGGGAACGTGCCGGCCGCCACCATCAGCGAGAGGTCGGCGGCGATGTCGAGGTAGGTGACCTCCAAGGTCGACGGCGACCGGGTGGCCGCCAGGTTGGTGTCCTTGGCCAGCACCGCGACCACCGCCCCGTCGTGCCGGACGGGGATGACCTCCCGCCGGCGGGGGCTCGTGCCCGACCAGTCGGGCTCGCCCTCGGTGATCGGCCGCCCCTCCCGCTGCGCGCGCAGCAGCGGCTCGGCGTCGAGGCCGGTGGCCTCGCTGCCCACCAGGTCCTCCGGCTGGCTGGTGGGCGCCGTCAGCGGCCGCACCTGGGCCACGCACCACCAGGCACCGGTGTGCAGCGGGACCCACAGCGTGAGGTCGGCGAAGGCGAGGTCGGCCAGCAGCTGCCAGTCGGCCACGAGCCGGCGCGCGTGGTCGACCTGGGAGGGGCTCGCCGAGCCGCGGGTGAGACGTTCGGACAGGCTGCTCATCGTCCGGTGAGCCTACGGCCCCGTCCGGGGCCCACCCGAGCCTGCGAGAGCACGAGTGTGACGGGGTCCGCTGTCTACCCTGCTCGCGTGGCCTCCCCCGCACCCCGCGTCGGCCCGGCCGGGCCCGCGGACCACGCCCGGATCGCCGAGCTCACCGTGGCCGCCTACGCCGCCGAGGAGCTCGCCCCGGCGGAGTACCTGCCCCAGCTGGCCGACGTGGCGGGGCGGGCGGACCGGGCGGAGCTCCTCGTGGCCCGCGACCGCGACGGACGCGTCGTCGGCAGCGTGGCGCTGGTGCTGACCGGCGACTTCGGGGAGGTGGTCGAGTCCGCGGACGAGGCGGCGTTCCGGATGCTGGCGGTGGACGCCGGCGCGCGCGGCCAGGGCATCGGGGCCGCGCTGGTGTGCGCCTGCCTGGACCGGGCCCGGGCGGCCGGCAAGCGCCGGATGGTGCTGTCCACGGGCGAGCGGATGACCGCGGCGCACCGGCTCTACGCCCGGTTCGGGTTCACCCGGCTGCCGGAGCGGGACTGGTCGCCGGTGCCCGGCGTCGACCTCCGCGTGTACGTCCTCGACCTCGGCTGAGGGACCCGCCGCCTCCCGGACGGCGGTCGCTACGCCGGGACGACGGTGGCGATCAGGTCGCCCTCCTGGAGGACCTCCCCCTCGACGACGTGCAGCTCGCCGACCGTGCCGGCGCGCTCGCTGAGCACCGGGATCTCCATCTTCATCGACTCGAGGATGACCAGCGTGTCACCGGCGGCGACCTCCGCACCGGGGGCCACGAGCACCTTCCACACGCTGGAGACCATCTCGGCGTGGATCTCCTCGACCGCCACCGGCGCCCCCTGTCCTCTGACCTGCCCCGACCCGTCCGAACCGAGGGTGTGCTCATGAAAGCACGCGCGGGGACCGGCACCGCACCGCGCCGAGCGCCGATCAGCTGCAGTCGGGGACGAGCGCACCGGCGATGCGGTGCAGCACGCCGCAGACAGCGGCGCCGTCGTGCGGGACGCCGGTGTCGGGCAGGCCGGTGAGGAGCTCCGTCGCCGCCCGCGCAGCGCTGGCCGCATCGGGGGCGGCGGTGCTCACCGTGGCCAGCAGCGCGTCGTACCAGCCGTCGAGGCGGTCACCCGCGTCGTAGCCGCTCACCGCGACCAGCTCGACGTCCCCGGCTGCCCCCCGGTCGGGGACCGGGAGGTCGGGCAGCCGGCCGGTGACCCGGCCCGCGGTGCCCGGCGGCAGGGTCGACCGCAGCTGGACGGCCAGCCCGGCGTACGGGGGCCCCTCGGCGGCGCCCGGGAGCGGGTCCGCCGGGGCGCTGGAGGCCCTGCCCAGCGCGAGCGCGACGGCATCCACCCCGTGGGCCCGCTCCAGCACCGCGATGTCTAGGGAGAAGCCCGCCGCGACCTCGGCCAGCTCCCCGCCCGGGTCGATGCCCACCGTGACCAGCCCGCGCCAGCCCAGCTCGGGGAGCCGCCGGGCGGCGGCAGGCAGCGACCCCAGTCCGTCGGGCGGCGTCCAGGAGACCCGGGGGGTGCCGCCGGCGCGGTCCCGCAGCACCGGGGTGACGTGGTGCAGCCCCTCGGCGCTCACCCAGGCCAGGAAGCCACGCTCGCTGGCCGGCTCGACGCCGTCACCGCCGAGGCGCTCGAGCACCCCGGCGTCCGGCCCGATCCAGCCCAGCCCGGCGTCGGCCACAGCGGCGGCCAGCCGTGCGTTCCCGGCGAGGGCCGGCGGGACGGGCAGCACGGCCTCCACCCGGGTCCGGCGGGCGGCCTCGACCAGCCGGCGGACGTCCAGGTAGGACTCGGCTGCCGGGGCGGGCCCCAGCAGCACGGACTCGTCGGCCATCCGCACGTGCCGGGCGTCGCGTTCGGCCTCCGAGTACACCGCGACGGCCTTCACGCCCAGCCGACCGCACGCCCGGATCACCGCGCAGGCCATCGGCCCCCGCCCGGCCACGAGCACGCTGTCGACTGCCTGGACCACGTCGTCCTCCTCCTCCCGGCCGCGCCGACGTCCTGCCGGTGGCTCCTGCCACCGCTTGCCCGACCGCGCACCAGCGCACGGTGCCCGGCCCACCCGTGAGAGCCTTGCAGGGTCAGCTTGGCCGGTGCCGGGGTGCCCTGCATCCTGCACCGGGACCGATCAGCAGCCGGGCCTGCCGCCCGGGTGGAGCACAGAGAGGAGGGGCAGCGATGTCCAAGCGTGGACGCAAGCGGCGCGCCCGCAAGAAGAGCGGCGCCAACCACGGCAAGCGCCCCAACGCCTGACGAAGGACCCCCGTGCCCCCCACCACTCGCACGCTCGCGGTGGGTCCCGGCAAGGGGCCGGGCAGCGCTCCACCGCCGTCAGGCGGTGGGGCGCTCCCCGGGCAGCTCGGCGCCGCCGGTCCCGATGCTCGTCGTCTCGACGCTCGTCTCGATGCTGGTCTTCTCCACGCGCACCTGGGTGCCGTCCTCCTCGAAGGAGACGGTGGTCAGCTGCACCTTGATCCGGTCGCGCAGGCCGATCGGCGTGGGGTCACCGCCGCAGCGCCGGCGGACCAGCGCCTTGAACTCCTGCTCGATGCCGAACTGGCGCAGGCAGGGCGAGCAGTCCTCGAGGTGCTCGGCGATGACGGCGCGCCGGGCGTCGTCGGTCTCGTGGTCGAGGAACTCGAAGACGTGGGAGAGCACGTCGTCGCAGGAGGCGATCTCCGCGCCGTGGCCCTCGCCGCCGTGAGCGTCGTTGCTCATGAGCGGGTCGCCTCCTCAGCAGCTCCGGCCCGGACGAAACCGCGTTCCCGGGCGTAGTCGGCCAGCAGCTTCTGCAGACCGCGGCGACCGCGGTGCAGGCGGGACATCACCGTGCCGATGGGCGTGCCCATGATCTCGGCGATCTCCTTGTACGCGAACCCCTCGACGTCGGCGAGGTAGACCGCGAGCCGGAAGTCCTCCGGCAGCTGCTGCAGCGCCTCCTTGATGTCGGAGTCGGGCAGGTGGTCCAGCGCCTCGATCTCCGCGGAGCGCAGGCCGCTGGAGGTGTGCTCCTCGGCCGCGTAGAGCTGCCAGTCCTGCACCTGCTCGGTGGGGTACTGCTGCGGCTGCCGCTGCTTCTTGCGGTAGCTGTTGATGTAGGTGTTCGTCAGGATCCGGTACAGCCACGCCTTGAGGTTGGTGCCCTCGGCGAACTGGTGGAAGGCGGAGTACGCCTTGACGAACGTCTCCTGCACCAGGTCCTCGGCGTCGGCGGGGTTGCGGGTCATCCGCAGCGCCGCCGGGTAGAGCTGGTCCAGGTAGGGCAGCGCGTCCCGCTCGAAGCGGGCGTCACGCTGGGCCCGGGTCTCGGCGAGCTCGGCACGACTGCCGTCGGCGCGCGCCTCCGGGGTCTCCTCGGGCTTCCCCGGCTCGACGACGGGGCTGTCGCTCACGGGCTCCTCGGGCACCGACCGTCCTCTCTGCGGCGCCCGGGAACGGACGACCACGTCGCTCGATCCTAGCCGGGTGCGGCCTGGGCGGCCGGGGGGACGGCGGACGGACGCGGAACCGCGCGCGATGCGCGTCGGGGCGCCCGGGACTGTGCTGCTCACGGTCGGTGCAACGGCACGCCCCCGGGGTCGATTCCCCGCCGGGGTGGTCGTCGGGCGATCACTCCCCGACCCGGTGGGCGTCGCCCTAGGCTGCTGCGCCGTGGCGGCGACACCGGCGGTGCGGACCCTGGACCAGGCGCGGGCCCCCTACTCCCTGCACGAGTACGACCCGGCCGACGGCGCGGACGGGCACGGCTACGGCGAGGTGGCGGTGGCCGCCCTGGGTGCCGACCCCGCGCAGGTGTTCAAGACCCTCGTCACCCGGGTCGACGGCGCGCTCACCGTCGCCGTCGTGCCGGTCAGCGGACAGCTGAACCTCAAGGCGCTGGCGACCGCCGCGGGCGGGCGGAAGGCCGCGATGGCCGACCCGGCCGACGCCGAGCGGAGCAGCGGCTACGTGCGCGGCGGGATCAGCCCGCTGGGTCAGCGCAAGGCGCTGCCGACCGTGGTGGACGACAGCGCCCTGGCCTTCCCGACCGTGCTGGTCAGCGCGGGCCGGCGCGGGCTGCAGGTGGAGCTGTCGCCGGCGGACCTGGTGCGGCTGACCCGGGCGCGCACCGCACCGATCGCCCGCGGCTGACCGCCGCCGGGTCAGCCGTACGGGGTGAGCAGCTGGTCGACCGGCGCGAAGTCGTCGGTGAGGACGCCGGCGTCCCCGATGAAGCGGTCGAGCTCGTCGCCCTCGGCCACCTGCCAGGCCAGCCCCCGCTCGGCCAGTGCGGCGGCGATCTCCGCCGACGGCAGGGGGCGCTGCGAGGCGACCGCGACGACGTTCCCGCCGGCCTCCCCGGACAGCACGGGCGCCCGGGCCAGCAGCAGCACGTGGTCGAAGACCTGCTGCACGGTCGCGAGCTCCGCCCGGACGAAGGACAGCGGCGGGTGGTCGATCAGGTTGACCGCGTAGACGCCGTCCTCGGCCAGCGCGTCGTCGACCAGGCGCAGCGCCTCCACGGTGGTCAGCTGCCACGGCACCGACAGCCCGCCGAAGGCGTCACCGACGACGAGGTCCCGCTCGCCGGCGGCCTCCGCCTCGAGCCCGACGCGGGCGTCGCCGACCCGCACCTCCAGCTCGTCGGAGGTCTCCAGCCCGAGCTCCTGCTCGTCGACCGCGACGACGCCGGGGTCGACCTCCAGCACCCGGCTGACGGTGCCCGGCCGCACGTCGGCCAGGTAGCGCGGCAGGGTCAGCCCGCCGCCGCCGAGGTGCAGCGCCGACAGCGGTTCGCCGGCCGGGGCCAGCGCGTCGGTGACCGAGGCGATGGCCTGGACGTACTCGAACTCCAGGTACGTCGGGTCGGCGAGGTCGACGTAGGAGTGCCGCAGGGTGTCCAGCACCAGCACCCGGCCGGTGTCCCGCGCGGGGTCGGCGACCACCCGGGCGCAGTGGTAGGCGGTCTCCCGCTCGCAGGGCGTCGGCGCGACCGCGGCCAGCACCGGGGCGGCGACGGCCAGGGCGAGCAGGCCCACCGGGAGCCGGCCGGTCACCCCGGGGGTGCGGCGGCGAAGCAGCACGGCCAGCGCCACCCCGACCAGGACGACGAGCAACCCGGTGCCGACCAGGATCACGCTGCTGGGCAGCACCGCGACCAGCAGGAAGCCGGTGGCGAAGGTCGCCACGATGCCCCCGATGGTGCCGATGCCCGACAGCCGGCCGACCACCGAGCCGGTCTGGGACAGGCTCCCCAGCTGCAGCGCCACCACCATCGGCGGGACGGCGGACAGCAGGGCGGCCGGGACGACGACCGCGACCGCGGCCAGCAGCAGCACGTTCCCGGCCGCGGCGCCGGACAGCAGCTCGCCGGCGAACCGCACCAGCGGGAGCACGGCGACGATCAGGGCGCCACCGGCGACCATCAGCGGCGCGATCAGCCGCCGCGGGTCGGTGCGGTCGGCGGTGGCGCCCCCGGCCCAGGCGCCGATCGCGATCGCGGCCAGCGCGAACCCGATGATCGCGGTGCTGGTCTGCAGGGTGATGCCGACGTAGGGCGCGATGAGGCGCAGCCCGACGACCTCCAGCACCAGCACCGCCCCGGAGGACAGGAAGGTCACCCCGGCGGCGATCCAGTCGGGCAGCGCCCGGGCGGAGGCGGGCTCCGGGTCGGTCGACGCGATGGTGGGGTGCGGGTCCAGCGGGCTCACCTCGGGGATCGGGGGACGGTCAGAAGAGGGCGGGCTGGTCGGCGGGCTCGCTGACCGACTCCACCCGCGCGGTCAGCTGCGGGCCGTTGTTGGCCACGTTGCCCACGGCCGGGCCGACCGGACGGATCTCCAGCCGCTCGACGTACTCCGGCGGCGTCGGGCCGGCCAGCTCGGTGACGTCCTCGCGGGCCGGGTCCAGCCACTCCGCCCAGCGGTCGGGCGGCAGCACCAGCGGCATCCGGGGGTGCACCTCGGTGAGCGCACCGACCGCCGGGGCGGTGACCACGGTGCAGGTGTACAGCCGGTCCTCGCCCCGGCCCCACACCTCCCAGAGCCCGGCGAAGGCGAGCCCGGAGCCGTCCTGCGGGGTCACGTAGAACGGCTGCTTGCCGGGGCGGTCCTGCCGGGGCGCCCACTCGTACCAGCCGTCGGCCGGGACCAGGCAGCGCCGGCTCGCCGCCGCGGTGCGGAAGGCGGGCTTCTCGGCCAGCGACTCGACCCGGGCGTTGAGCATCCGGTTGCCGACCGAGACGTCCTTGGCCCAGGAGGGCACCAGGCCCCAGCGCACGGCCCGGAGCTCCCGGTGCCCGCCGCCGGTGAGCGCGCCCTCGGCGTCCCGCTCCTTCTTGTGCCGCACCACGTACACGTCCTTGGTGGGGGCGACGTTGTGGTCGGCCGGCAGGGGCGCCTGACCCTCGACCGGGACGGCCTCGAACTCCAGCGCCAGGTCCTCCGGACGGCGGCTGGCGGCGTACCGACCACACATGACGGGCTCCTCCCGGGACGACGACGTCCCCGAGCGTAGGTGCGCCCACCGACGACCCGCCGTGCGTCACCCGGGCCGGGAGGGGTAGGACGGGGGGCACAGACCCGACGCACCGCGACGAAGCACGACGGAGGGCACATCACGTGACGACCACCCAGGCTCCCTCGACAGAGCAGCCGAAGACCGCCGGCGACGCGGGCGCACGCCCGTACGCGACGGTGAACCCCTACACCGGGGAGACGGAGAAGGAGTTCCCCTTCCTGGAGACCGACGCCATCGACGGCGTGGTCGAGCGGGCCCACGCCGCCTTCGGCGACTGGCGCCGCCGGTCGGTGGCCGAGCGCGCCGCCGTCGTCGGCCGGGCCGCCGAGCTGATGCGCGAGCGGCAGGACGAGTTCGCCGCCCTGATCACCCGGGAGATGGGCAAGCGGATCCAGGAGGCCGCCGGCGAGGTGCAGCTGGCCGCGAGCATCCTCGAGTACTACGCCACCAACGGCCCGCGGTTCACCGAGCCGAAGCCGATCGACGTGATGGGCGGCGGCGAGGCCGAGGTGGTCAACGAGCCGATCGGCGTCCTGCTGGCGATCGAGCCGTGGAACTACCCGCTGTACCAGGTGGTGCGGGTCGCCGGCCCGAACCTGACCCTGGGCAACACGATCCTGCTCAAGCACGCGGAGAACAACCCGCAGTGCGCGCTGGCGCTGGAGCAGCTGTTCCGCGACGCCGGGGCCCCCGAGGGCGTCTACACCAACCTGTTCCTGCGGATCGCCGACGTCGAGCAGGTCATCGCCGACCGGCGGGTGCAGGGCGTGACGCTGACCGGCAGCGAGCGGGCCGGGGCGAGCGTGGCGCAGCTGGCCGGCAAGCACCTGAAGAAGTCGGTGCTGGAGCTCGGTGGCAGCGACCCGTTCATCGTGCTCGACGCCCCCGACCTGGGCCGCACCGTGAAGGCCGCGACCATGGCCCGGATGGCCAACACCGGCCAGGCCTGCATCGCGGCCAAGCGGATCATCGTGCTCGACGAGGTCTACGACGACGTCGTCGCCGGCCTGCAGCAGGCATTCGGCAGCTTCACCCCCGGCGACCCGGCCGACCCGGCGACGACGCTGGGCCCGCTGTCCACCGAGCGGGCCGCGCAGGACCTGGCCGCGCAGATCCAGGACGCCGTGGACAAGGGGGCCACGGTGCTGGCCGGCGGCAAGCGCCCCGAGCACGACGGCGCCTTCGTCGAGGCGACCCTGCTGGCCGACGTCACCCCGGAGATGCGGGCCTACCACGAGGAGCTGTTCGGCCCCGCGGCCGTCGTCTACCGGGTCAAGGACGCCGACGAGGCCGTCGCCCTGGCCAACGACAGCGACTTCGGGCTGTCGGCCGCCGTCTACAGCGGGGACACCGAGCGGGCCCGCGAGGTGGCCGACCGGCTGGAGTCCGGGATGGTCTGGATCAACCAGCCGTCGGGCTCCTCCGCCGAGCTGCCCTTCGGCGGGGTGAAGCGGTCCGGCTACGGCCGCGAGCTGTCCGAGCTGGGCATGTTCGAGTTCGCCAACCGCCGACTGGTGCGCACGATGCCGCCGAAGAAGCAGGCGGCGCCGGCCCAGCACGTCGGCGGCTGACGCGGGAGGTGACCCCGCGCTCCGGGCGCCGTCACGGCGGCGTCCGGAGCCCGGGGGTCCTCGCCAGGAGACCGGCCGGGCGGGTCGGCAGGGCAGGATGAGCGGCATGACCGAGGTCTGGACGACGCCTGCCCGCCGCACCCCGGTGGACGCCGTGGTGACCCTCCCGGGCTCCAAGTCGATCACCGCCCGCGCCCTCGTGCTGGCCGCGATCGCCGACGGGCCGAGCCGGCTCGTGCGCCCGCTCCGCGCCCGGGACACCGACCTGATGGCCGCCGGGCTGCGGGCGCTCGGGGTCGGCGTCGTCCCCGACGGCGCGGACTGGCTGGTCACGCCCGGGCCGCTGCGCGGGCCGGCCGAGGTGGACGCCGGGCTGGCCGGCACGGTGCTCCGCTTCCTGCCCCCGGTCGCCGCGCTGGCGACCGGGCCGGTCCGGCTCGACGGCGACGCCCGGCTCCGGGACCGGCCCAACGCCGGGCTGATCGCCGGCCTGCGCGACCTCGGCGTCCGGGTCGATGACGACGGCCGCGGCCGGGCCCCGTTCACCGTGCACGGCACCGGGGCGGTGCGCGGCGGCGCGGTCACCGTCGACGCCAGCGAGTCCAGCCAGGTCGTGTCCGGGCTGCTGCTGGCCGCGGCGCGCTTCGACGACGGGATCGAGCTGACCCTCGCCGGCGGCCTGCCGTCCCTGCCGCACGTGGAGATGACCGTCCGGACCCTCGCCGAGCACGGGGTGCAGGTGAGCCGGACCGACGGCGGGTGGCGCGTCGCCCCGGGCCCGATCGCGGCGCTGGACCGCGTCGTCGAGCCCGACCTGTCCAACGCCGCCCCGTTCCTGGCCGCGGCACTCGTCACCGGCGGCCGGGTGACCGTGCGCGACTGGCCGACCGACACCACGCAGCCCGGCGCCCAGCTCGACCGGCTGTTCACCGCGATGGGGGCCGAGGTGGCCCGCACGCCCGCGGGCCTGCAGGTGACCGGGCGGGAGCGGATCACCCCCCTCGACGCCGACCTGGGCGAGGTGGGTGAGCTGACCCCGGTGCTCGCCGCACTCTGCGCCCTGGCCGACGGGCCCTCCCGGCTCACCGGCATCGCCCACCTGCGCGGCCACGAGACCGACCGGCTGCAGGCGCTGGACGAGGTGCTCAGCGCCGTCGGCGCCCGGGTCGAGCAGCTGCCCGACGGGCTGGTCATCACCCCGGGGCCGCGCCGGGCAGCGCGGGTCGACTCCTACGCCGACCACCGGATGGTGCACGCCGCGGCGGTGCTGGGCCTCGCGGTCGACGGCGTCGAGGTGACCGACCCGGCCGCGGTGACCAAGACGCTGCCGGACTTCCGGGAACGCTGGGCCGGCCTGCTCGGCGAGGACGCCGGGGTGCCCGCATGAGCCGGAGGATGGACAGCCGCTCCGACGAGGACGACGTCCGCGTCCGGGCCTCGCGGCACGGCTCCCGTCCCCGCACCCGCACCCGCCCCACGCACGAGGAGGCGGTGCCCGGGCTGGTCATCGCGGTGGACCGCGGCCGGATGACCGTGCGGGTCGAGGGGCCCGAGGGCGCACCGGTCGACGTCACCGCGATGCGCGCCCGCGAGCTGGGCAAGCACGGCGTCGTCGTCGGTGACCGGGTGCGGCTGGTGGGCGACACCTCCGGGCGCACCGACAGCCTGGCCCGGATCGTGACCATCGCCGACCGGGTCACCTCGCTGCGCCGCACCGCCGACGACACCGACCCCACCGAGCGGATCGTGGTGGCCAACGCCGACCTGCTCGTCGTGGTCACCTCCGTGGTCGACCCCGACCCCGCCCTCGGCTTCCTGGACCGCTGCCTGGTCGCCGCCTACGCCGGCGGGCTGCAGCCGCTGCTGTGCCTGACCAAGACCGACCTGGCCAGCCCCCAGCCGCTGCTGGACCGCTACGCCGGGCTGGAGGTCGAGGCGGTGCCGATGTCGCGGGAGGCGTCGCTGGACGAGCTGCTGGAGCGGCTGACCGGGCGGATGAGCGTGCTCGTCGGCCAGTCCGGGGTGGGCAAGTCGACCCTGGTGAACCGGCTGGTGCCCGACGCGTTCCGGGCCACCGGCGACGTCAGCAAGATCGGCAAGGGCCGGCACACGTCGTCCTCGGCGGTGCTGCTGGACCTCCCCGGCGGCGGCACCGTGATCGACACCCCCGGCATCCGCTCGCTGGGCCTGGCCCACGTCACCGCGCAGGACGTGCTGGCCGCCTTCGACGACCTCGCCGAGGCAGCCGTCGACTGCCCGCCGGGCTGCGGGCACACCGCCGAGGACCCGGAGTGCGCCCTGGACGCCTGGGCCGCCGAGGGCCCGCCCGCCGGCCGGGAACGGCTGGCCAGCTTCCGCCGGCTGATCGCCGCCGTCGGCCAGCTCACCCCCGGCCACTGAGGGAGGACCCCGTCCTCCTCATCCCTCGCGAGCTCGGGACGAGCCTCGGGACGGGGCCGCGGGGCCGAGGGCGAGCGGGAGGGGATCTCGCGGACTAGATCTCCCGCGGGGTGATCGCGCGCTCGGTCCAGCCGCCACCACCGTCGGGGTCGACCCGCCACGCCCGCGCGCCCGGCCGCACCGTCACCGCCTCGGCCAGCTCGACGCCCACGTAGTGCAGCCCGACGCCGTCCTCGGTCGCGTAGCCGGCCGGCAGCGTCCCGGCGGCGACCAGCCGGCGGTAGGTCTGCCGGCGCGGCTGGTCGGTCAGGTCGTCGTGCACGCCGTTGCTGTACGGCAGCAGCCCCAGGCCCTCGGTGAACGGGTCGAGCCGGTCGGACCACGAGTCGGTGGGCCCGCCCACGTGCCAGCACAGGCTGCCGGCGCTCGGGCCGGCGAGCACCACCCCGGCCTCCCAGCACTGGCGCAGCACCGCCGGCAGGCCGTGCGCCCGCCAGACCGCCATCAGGTTCACCACGCTGCCGCCCTCGACGAGCACGACGTCCTGGGTGAGCAGGTGGCTGCCCACGTCGGGGACGCTGGGCTGCGGGAACAACCGCAGCACGCTGAGGACGACGTCGTCCCGGCCGCCGAACACCCGCTGGTACGCCGAGACCGCCGCCGGGTCGTCGCCCACCGCGGTCGGCATGTAGCAGAGCCGCACCGGTCCCCCGGTGGTGCGACGGGCGGCGCCCAGCGCCAGCACGTGCTCCAGGAGCGGGCGGTTGCCCCGCTCCCCCGGCCGCGGCTCGATCACACCCGAGAACGCGAACACCTGCCGTCGCACCGTCACACCTCCACGTAACCGCCGCTGCGCCAGTAGACCCCCGACTCCCGGGTCAGCAGCGCCTCGTCCACCAGGTATCGGCGGAGCGCGGCCACATCGGGGTGCCAGGCGGCCAGCAGTGCGTTGACCTCCCGCTCCGGGTAGCGGACCCCGGGTTCGAACACGTGCACCAGGTGCTCGAGCACGACCCGGCGCTTGCTGTGCTGCGCCGGGACGGAGATCAGCCTGCCGTCCCGGACGAAGGCGCGCAGCACGGCGTCCTGCCCCGGGTCGGCGGACAGCTGAGGTGCGGGCGGAGCGGTGGCGGCCGCCGCCCGGGCCGCCTCGCCGAAGCGGTCGGCGTGCAGCACGAGCGCGTGACCGTCGCGGTCCACCAGCCCGGCCCGGGACAGCCGCCGGGCGGCCAGCGCGACGTCCTTCAGCGGCAGCCCCGATGCCTCGGCGACGTCGGTGAGGGTGCCCGCGCCGAGGGCGAGGGCGGCCACGACCTTCAGCCGCACCGGATCGGCCAACAACCCGACGATCGTCCCGGCCTCCACACCCCGACGGTATCCGTGCATCGCCGGCGCAGGTGGCGGGTACCCGACGGCCCATGGTGAGCCCGATCGACATCCAGAAGGCCCTGTCCGGCATGGACTACCCGGCGAAGAAGGACGACGTGGTGAAGCACGCGGAGTCCCAGGGAGGCAGCGAGGAGGTCCTCGACGCCCTGAAGGGCATCGACGACCAGGAGTACGACACCCCGGCGGCGGTCAGCAAGGCCGTCTTCAACTGAGGGAGGACCCCCTCTCCCCCCACCCTTCGCGAGCTCAGGGCGGGCCCCTGGGAGGGGGCCGCTCCAGCACGTCGCCGCCGGTGGGCGGGGCCGCACCGGCCCCGCCCGCTAGGTTCTGGCCATGACGGCTGGCCAGCGGGGATACAACGAGGACATGCGCCTGGCGCACGTACTGGCCGACCAGGCCGATGCGATCAGCCTGGACCGCTTCCGGGCGCAGGACCTCCGGGTGGAGACCAAGCCCGACCTCACGCCCGTCACCGACGCCGACCACGCGGTCGAGGAGCAGCTGCGCAGCACGCTGGCCCGCGCCCGCACCCGGGACGCCGTGCTCGGTGAGGAGTTCGGCAGCACCGGCCGCGGCGACCGACGCTGGGTCATCGACCCGATCGACGGCACGAAGAACTTCGTCCGCGGTGTGCCCGTCTGGGCGACCCTGGTCGCCCTGCTCGACGGTGACCTCCCGGTGGTCGGGCTGGTCTCCGCGCCCGCGCTGAACCGGCGGTGGTGGGCCGCGGCCGGCACCGGTGCCTGGACCGGGCGCCGGCTGGAGAACGCCACCCGCTGCACGGTCTCCCAGGTGGGCGCGCTCGCCGACGCGAGCCTGTCCTACTCCAGCCTCTCCGGCTGGGAGGAGCAGGGCCGGCTGGAGCCGTTCCTCGACCTCACCCGCTCGGTGTGGCGCACCCGGGCCTACGGCGACTTCTGGAGCTACATGATGGTCGCCGAGGGCGCCGTCGACGTCGCCTGCGAGCCCGAGGTCTCCCTGTGGGACCTGGCCGCCCTCGACGTCATCGTGCGCGAGGCCGGCGGCGCCTTCAGCGACCTGGCCGGCAACGCCGGGCCGGCCGGGGGCAGCGCCGTGGCCAGCAACGGCGTCCTGCACCCCGACGTGCTGACGGCGCTCGCCCCCCGGGGGGAGTGAGCGCCGTCGGCGTGGGTCGAGCTGGTCAGCGAGTGGTGCCCGGCCCCGTGCCGGAGCCGCCGCGGCCGCCCTGCAGCCGGCGGCGCACGTCGTCGATCTTCGCCCGGTTCTTCGGGTCGCTGGCCAGCTGCTGGGCCTTCTCCGTCGCCTGACGGATGACCTGCTTGCCCTTCGGGCTGTTCGCGAACTGCATGACCTTGTTCATCAGCGACGCCATGGTGCGCCCACCCCCTTGCTCTGCTGCGTCCCCGGTCGGGGTCGCTCATCGGCACCAACGGTGCCAGCAGCCCTGACGTTCCGCGCGACGAGCCGGCCTCAGGCCCGCGCCGCGGCCCAGCGTTCGCGGACGACACGGGACTCCGCGGCCCGCCCGGGCTCGACGACCGGTCCGGCCGACCGCACGGGCACCAGGTCCAGGCCCACCCCGCGCGCGGCGAGCAGGGCGGCGCCGGCCGCCGACGCGCTCCGGACCTGCACGTGCTGGACCGGCCGGGCGAGCACGTCGGCGAGCAGCTGCTGCACCCCGGCGTCCCGCGCTCCCCCGCCGGTCAGCACGACCGGCCCGCCGTCCCCCGGCCCGAGCAGGTCCAGCGCCGCCGCCACGGCGCACGCCACGCCCTCCAGGGCCGCGCGGGCGAGGTCCGCCCGGGTGGTGTCGGCCGACAGCCCCGTCCAGCCGCCGCGGTCGGCCGGGCCGGCGACGCCGCCGCGCTCCCCGGTCAGGAACGGGCAGAACACCACCCCGCCCGCCCCCGGCCGGGTGGTGGTGAGGCTCGCGGCGAACTCCGGCCAGTCCAGGCCCAGCACCTGCTGCACCCAGGCCCACGCCGTCCCCGCGTTCTGCAGGGCGGCCATGCCGTACCAGCCGTCCACGGCGTCGGCGTAGCAGTGGACGACGGGGTCGGTGGCCGGCTGCGGATCCACCCCGGGCCGGATCACCTGCGCCCCCGAGCCGAGGTTCACCTGGACGCCGGTGCGGGTGCCGGCGGCCAGGAGCGCGAGCGGGGTGTCGGCGCCACCGACCACCACCGGCACGTCCCGGCCCAGCACGGGCGCCTCGCCGACGACGGTCCATCCCGGCAGGACGGCCGGGAGCAGGCCGGGGTCGACCCCGGCGGCAGCGGTGGCCGCGGTCGACCAGCGGTTCCCGGGCACGTCCCACAGCAGGGTCGCCGAGGCGTCGCTGCGATCGGTGACGGCCGGGTCGGTGCCGAGGACCAGGGCGGCCCGGACGGCGTCCTTCGGCAGCAGCACGGTCGCCGCCCGGGCCACCAGCTCCGGCTGGTGCTCGCCGAGCCAGGCCAGCAGCGGCCCGGTCATCCCGGCGGCCAGCGGGTTCGCCAGCGCGGCGCGGTCGGCCCCGGGGAGCCCGCGCCAGCGCGACAGCTCCCCGGCCGCACGCTGGTCGGGCCACAGCAGCGCCGGGGCGAGCGCGGCGCCCGAGCGGTCCACCAGCACGGCGCCGTGCATCTGGCCGGAGAACCCGAGCGCCGCCACCGGCCGGTCCCCCAGCGCCCCGGCCACCGCGGCCAGGGCGTCGTCCAGCGCACGCCGCCAGACGGCGACCTCCGTCTGTGCCCAGCCGGGCCGGGGACGCTCCACCGCGTAGGCGACCTCGCTCTCCGCGACCACCGACCCGCCGAGGTCGAACGCAGCGAGCTTGAGGCCGCTGGTGCCGAGGTCGGCGCCGAGCACGAGCGTCATGGGGTGCTCACCACCGCTGCGGCTGCCTCACGCCCCCGATCCTGGCCCCGACCCCGCGCGGTCCGCCAGCCGCCGTCAGCTGCCGCGGAGCAGCCCGGTGGCGGTGAGCTCCTCGGCGATGTCGCGGAGCTTGACGTTGGTGCGCTGGGAGGCGTGGGTGAGCAGCGTGAACGCCTGCTCCGGCGTGACCTTGTAGCGCTCCATCAGGATGCCCTTGGCCTGCTCGATCACCGCACGGGAGGCCATCGCCTGGCGCATGTTGGCCACGTCGTTCGTCGCCCGGGCCGCGGCCTCGGCGTTGCCGACGGCGATCGCCACGAAGGCGGCGACCTCCTCGCCGATGGCCACGTCGGCGTCACCGAACGCCCCGGGCGTCCGGGCGTAGTTGTTCAGCGCGCCGATGTTCGCGCCCTGGAAGGGCAACGGGATGGACATCGAACTGCGGACACCCAGCTCGGCGACCTGCCGCGCGTAGTCGGGCCAGCGGTCGTCGCGCCGCATGTCCTCCACCAGGAAGACCGCACCGGACCGTCCCGCGTCCAGGCACGGGCCGTACCCGCGTTCGTACTGCAGTTCATCGGCGTCCATGGCGATCTGTCCGTCGTACGCAGCGGTGAGGGCCCGGTCGTCACGGATGAGCGTGATCGAGGTGGCCTCCGCACCGGGGATCGCACGGCGGGAGATCTGGACGATCTCGGTCAACACCTCGGGCAGCTCCCGCCCCACGAGGACGACGCCGGCCAGCTCCTGGTGCAGTGCGCCAAGGCTCTCGGTCATCGTCTCGGGGGTCCCTCTCCAGAGCGGCGGGTGGGCCGTTGGTTCGACGTCCGCCTGCGCCGGGGGTGGCGTGCCCGGCGGAGGCGAGCGTATACGCCGTAAAGCGACAGGTCGCAGTCCCGGGCGGCGGAGCCGCGACCCGAACTCGGTTGCCCGGCCCGGGGCACCCGCGCCAGGGTCCAGGGGTGACCAGCACGGCGGCAGCGGCTCGGCGCCTCCCCGGCGGACTCGTGTTGCGGGCCTGCCGCCCCGGCGACCTCGACCAGGTGGGGGCGTTGCTGATCGAACGTGGCGAGCCCGCCGACGCACTCGACCAGCGACTGGTCGTCGAGGACCCGGACACCGGCTGGGAGGCCACCGCGGTGGTCCTGGACGGCGACCGGGTGGTCTCCACCGCCACCCTGCTGGCCGAGTCCGTGCGGCTGGAGGACGTCGTCCTGCCCGCGGGCCAGGTCGAGCTGGTCGCCACCGACCGGGCGTACGAGGGGCGTGGGCTGGTGCGCGCGCTGATGGGCTGGGCGCACGAGCGCTCGGCGGCCCGGGGCGACCTGGTGCAGGTGATGATCGGGATCCCGTACTTCTACCGGCTCTTCGGCTACGAGTACGCGATCGACGTCCCCCCGGCCCGCCCGCTGGCCGGCGCCCCGGCCCCCGTCCCCGGGCTCCGGCCGGCCACGCCTGCGGACCTGCCGGCGCTGGCCCGGTTGCAGGAGGCCGCCCAGGCCGGCGCGGACGTCGCGATGCCGCACCCGGCCGCCCGGCTGCGCTGGCTGCTGGCGCACGAGGCCAGCACCACCTGGGTGCTGGAGCGGGACGGCGCGGTCGTCGCCTCCGCCCGCGTCCCCGAGCCGGACGACGACGTGCTGCTCGCCGAGCCCGCCGCGGTGGACGACGCCGCGGCCGGCCGGCTGCTGGCCGGTGTGGCCGCACTGGCGGCGGGGCGGCTGATCCGGGTCACCGACCGCCCGGGCAGCCTCCCCGGCCGGACCTGGGCCGGGCGGCTGGGGGCCGGCAGCGACCTGGCGGAGCAGTACTACGTGCGGGTGCCCGACCCCGGCGCCCTGCTGGCGGCGCTGCGCCCGGTGCTCAGCCGGCGGTTCACCGCCGCCGGCATCGACCGGGGCGGCATCGACGTCGTGGTCTCCACCTACCGGGCCAGCTGGCGGCTGCCGGTGACCGACGACGGACTGGGCGCGGTGGTCGCCGGCGGGCGGCTGCAGGCCCCGGGCACGGCCCGCGGTGCCGGGGTCGCCCCGGACCAACTGGGTGCGCTGCTGTTCGGCCCGCACGGCATGCACGGGCTGTCCCGGACACGGCCGGACGTGTACCCGGGCCGGGACGCCGACCTCTACGAGCAGCTCTTCCCGCCGCTGCGCGCGGACCTGCTCACGTACTACCTGCCGTACTGAGGTCCGCCTGCCGTGCCGAGGCGCACCCGGTCGTCTGGTGGGATGGTCGGGTACGCCGGTGCGCGCGATCCGCCGCCGGCCCACCCGCAGAGCAGGAGACCCCGTGCAGTACGCCGAGTCCGTCGTCGAGCTCATCGGCGACACCCCGCTGGTCCGGTTGAACTCCGTGACCGCCCACCTCGGCCCGGACGCGCCGCTGGTGCTGGCCAAGGTCGAGTACGTCAACCCCGGCGGCTCGGTGAAGGACCGCATCGCGGTGCGGATGATCGAGGCCGCCGAGGCGTCCGGCGCGCTGAAGCCGGGCGGCACGATCATCGAGCCGACCAGCGGCAACACCGGGATCGGCCTGGCCCTGGTCGCCCAGACGCGCGGCTACAAGTGCATCTTCGTGTGCCCGGACAAGGTGGGGAGTGAGAAGATCAACGTGCTCAAGGCCTACGGCGCCGAGGTGCACGTCTGCCCCACCGCCGTCGACCCGGCCGACCCGCGCTCCTACTACTCGGTCTCCGACCGGCTGGCCCGGGAGACCCCGGGTGGCTGGAAGGCCGACCAGTACGCCAACCCGGCCAACCCGCGCTCGCACTACGAGACCACCGGGCCGGAGATCTGGGCCCAGACCGACGGGCGGATCACCCACTTCGTCACCGGCGCGGGCACCGGCGGCACCATCTCCGGCGTCGGCCGCTACCTCAAGGAGGCCAGCGACGGGCGGGTGCAGGTCATCGGCGCGGACCCGGAGGGCTCGGTCTACTCCGGGGGCACCGGCCGGCCGTACCTCGTGGAGGGCGTCGGCGAGGACTTCTGGCCCGAGGCCTACGACAAGTCGATCGCCGACGAGATCGTCGCGGTCTCCGACGGCGACTCCTTCGCGATGACCCGGCGGCTGGCCCGCGAGGAGGGGCTGCTGGTCGGCGGCTCCTGCGGGATGGCCGTCGTCGCCGCGCTGCGGGTGGCCGAGCGGCTGACCAAGGACGACGTCCTGGTGGTGCTGCTGCCCGACGGCGGCCGCGGCTACCTGAACAAGATCTTCAACGACGAGTGGATGGCCGACTACGGCTTCCTGGACGCCGGCGGCGGCGAGACCGTCGGCGAGCTGCTGGACGCGAAGTCCGGCGCGGGGGCGGCGGGGATGCCTCAGCTGGTGCACACGCACCCGAACGAGACGGTGCGCGATGCGATCGACATCCTCCGCGAGTACGGCGTGAGTCAGCTCCCGGTGGTCAAGGCCGAGCCGCCGGTGACCGCCGGTGAGGTGGTCGGCTCGGTCGCGGAGAAGACGCTGCTGGACGCGCTGTTCACCGGCCGGGCCACGCTGGCCGACCCGGTCGAGCGGCACATGTCCGCCCCGCTGCCGATCATCGGCTCCGGCGAGCCGGTCTCGGCCGCGGTCGGCGCGCTCGGCGACGCCGACGCACTGCTGGTGCACGTGGACGGCAAGCCGGCCGGCGTCGTCACCCGGCAGGACGTGCTCGGCCACCTGGTCGGCCTGACCCCTACGGTCGCGTCATGAGCGGCTTCAACACGCGCGCCATCCACGCCGGGCAGGAACCCGACCCCGCCACCGGCGCGGTCATCCCGCCGCTGCACCTGACGACCACCTTCAAGCAGGACGGCGTCGGCGGGCTGCGCGGCGGCTACGAGTACAGCCGCAGCGCCAACCCCACCCGGGACACGCTGCAGACGGCGCTCGCCTCGCTGGAGCTGGGCACCCGGGCGATGACGTTCGCCTCGGGCCTGGCCGCCGAGGACGTCCTGCTGCGCACCGTCTGCCGGCCCGGCGACCGGATCGTGCTGGGCGGGGACGCCTACGGCGGCACGTACCGGCTCATCTCCAAGGTGCAGGAGCCGTGGGGCGTCGGGTACGTCCCCGTCGACCTGAACGACCTGGACGCCGTCCGCGAGGCCGTCGCGCCGGAGACCACCCGGGTGCTGTGGTGCGAGACGCCCAGCAACCCGCTGCTCAACGTCGCCGACATCGCGGTGCTCGCCGAGATCGCGCACGCCGCGGGCACGCTGCTGGTCGTCGACAACACCTTCGCCAGCCCCTACCTGCAGCAGCCGCTCACGCTGGGCGCCGACGTCGTCGTCCACTCGACGACGAAGTACCTGGGCGGGCACTCCGACGTCGTCGGCGGTGCGCTCGTGGTCTCCGACGCCGAGCTGGGCGAGCGGCTGGCGTACCTGCAGAACGCCGCCGGCGCGGTCAACGGCCCGTTCGACGCGTGGCTGGTGCTGCGCAGCCTGAAGACCCTCGGCGTCCGGATGGACCGGCACAGCGCCAACGCCGGCCGGATCGCCGAGTGGCTGCTGGAGCACCCCGCGGTCGGCGCCGTGCTGTACCCGGGGCTGCCGCAGCACCGCAACCACGAGATCGCCGCCAAGCAGATGTCCGGCTTCGGCGGGATGGTCTCCTTCCGGCTGAAGGCGGGCGAGGAGGCGGCGCTGCGGGTGTGCGAGCGCGCGCAGCTGTTCACCCTGGCCGAGTCGCTGGGCGGGGTGGAGTCGCTGATCGAGCACCCGCACCGGATGACCCACGCCAGCGCCGCCGGCTCCCCGCTGGAGGTGCCGGCCGACCTGGTCCGCCTGTCCGTCGGCATCGAGGACGTCGACGACCTGCTCGCGGACCTGGACCAGGCCCTGGCCTGATCGCCGTTGGTCACCCAGTGCTGCCTCCCGGTCCGGGACGGTGCACTGGGTGACCAACGGCGCGCCGCTACCGAGGGGCGGTGAGGATCCTCGGGCCGTCGGCGGTGACGGCGACGGTGTGCTCGACGTGGGCGGCGCGGCTGCCGTCGGCGCTGCGCAGGGTCCAGCCGTCGGCGTCGACCCGGTAGTCGTCGCTGCCACCGGCGAGGAACCACGGCTCGATCGCGATCACCAGGCCCGCGCGCATCGTCAGCCCACGCCCGGCCCGGCCCTCGTTGGGCACGGACGGCGCCTCGTGCATGGACCGGCCCACTCCGTGCCCGCCCTGGTCGGTGTTGATGCCGCAGCCCCCGGCCCGGCCGACGGCACCGATGGCGGCCGAGATGTCGCCGATCTTGTTGCCGACCACCGCCGCGGCGATCCCGGCGGCCAGCGCCCGCTCGGTGGTCTCCACCAGCTGGATGTCCTCCGGGCGGGGCGCGCCGATCGGGTAGGTGCGGGCCGCGTCGCCCACCCAGCCGTCGAGGGTGGCGCCGGCGTCGACGCTGAGCAGGTCGCCGTCCTCGAGCTCCTGGGACGTCGGGATGCCGTGCAGCGCGACGTCGTTGACCGACAGGCAGAGCACGCCGGGGAACGGCGGCGTGCTGTGCAGCGGCGCGTAGCCCAGGAACGGGGAGGTCGCCCCGGCGTCGGCGAGGACCTGCCGGGCGACGGCGTCCAGCTCGGTCAGCCGGACGCCGGGCGCGGCCAGAGCGTGCACCGCGGCGTGCATGTCGGCGACCACCGCGCCGGCGGCGCGCAGGGCGTCGATCTCCCCGGGTGTACGCAGTTCGATCATCTGGAGTCCTTCCGGGATTGATATCCCGGTATTACTATCACGGCCATGGTCCGCCCGCCGCTGAGCCCCGAGGAGCGCGACCGCGGTCGCCGGCTGGGCGCGCTGCTGCGCGCCGCCCGGGGGCCACGGACCCCGGCCGAGGTCGCCGCCGCCTCCGGGGTGAGCCTGGAGGCGTTGCGCAAGATCGAGTCCGGCCGGGTGCCCACCCCGGCGTTCTTCACCGTCGCCGCCCTCGCCCGCGCCGTGGGGCTCCCGCTGGACCAGCTCGCCGACACGCTGGACGACACCGGCGCCGCCCTCTCCGCCTGACCCGGTCGGACGGTCAGGGACCGGGCGCCCGTCGCTGCCGCGATGACGCCCCGGGCCTCGGCGAAGGCCGCCTGTTCCCGGCCCGGGCGGTCAGCAGGGCGTGCTCGAGCACCATGCCCGCACCGTGGCCCGCAGCCGCCCACCTGCCGGGGCCGGCGTCCGGGACGCCCGGTAGACAACAGCGGTGCCCCGCATCAGCGTCGTCCTCGCGACCATGGACCGGCGGGAGTCCCTGCTGCACTCGCTGGCCCGGCTCGACTCCGCCGACGGCCCACCGGTCATCGTGGTCGACAACGCCTCGACCGACGGCACCGCGGACGCCGTCCGCGCCGCCCACCCGCGGGTCGACGTCGTCGAGCTGGACGCCAACGCCGGTGCGGTCGCCCGCAACCACGGCGTCCAGCGGGCCGCCACCGACCTCGTGGCCTTCGCCGACGACGACTCCTGGTGGGAGCCCGGTGCGCTCGAGGCGGCCGCCGACCTGCTCGACGCCCATCCGCAACTGGCCGTGGTCGTCGGCCGGGTGCGGCTGGCCGGGGACGGCAGCGAGGACGCCGTCACCCGCAAGCACCGCGCCGAGGTCCTCGGCCGCTCCGCCGCCGGCCCGGACGTGCTGAGCTTCCCGGCGTTCGCCGCCGTCGTCCGCCGGGACGCCTTCCTGGCCGTCGGGGGCTTCTCCCCGTTCCTCTTCTTCGGCGGCGAGGAGCACCTGCTCGCCCTCGACCTGGCCGCCGCCGGCTGGCAGCTGGTGTTCGCCGAGGACGTCGTCGCCTGGCACGCCCCCGCCGGCCCCGAGCGGCCGAGCCCGGCCCGGTGGGCGCTGCAGACCCGCAACGACGTCCTCGTCGACTGGCTGCGCCGCCCGCTGCCCGTCGCGCTGGCCGCGACCGGCCGGCTGGCGGCCCGCGCCGGACGGGACCCCGCGGCCCGCACCGCCCTGGCCGGGGTGCTCCGCCGGCTCCCGGCCGCGCTGCGCCGGCGTCGTCCGGTGCCCGCCGAGGTGGAGCGGCGCTTCGCCACCGCGCTGCGACCGCTGGGTCAGTCGACCAGCTGAAGTGCCCCGGTCGGGCAGGCGCGCACCGCGGTCTCCACGGCCGTCAGGTCGGTCGGCTCGCCGACCTGGAGCACGCCGTCGGCGTCGAGCCGGAACACCTCCGGCGCCTCCATCTCGCACACCCCCGCGCTCATGCAGACCTCCCGGTCCACCACCACCCGGGTCATCGACACCTCGTCAGCCGCGCCGGCAGCCGCTTGAGGCCGTTGACGAAGGAGGACTCCAGCCGGGCCGGCGGCCCGACCACCTCGAGGTCGGGCAGCTGGTCGGCGAAGGCCCGGAACGCCACGCCGATCTCCCGCCGGGCCAGGTGCGCGCCCAGGCAGAAGTGCGGACCGCGGGAGCCGAACCCGACGTGCGGGTTCGGGTCGCGGGCCAGGTCGAACCGGTGCGGGTCGGGGAAGACGGCGGGGTCGCGGTTGGCGGCCCCGTAGAACAGCAGGAACTTCGACCCGGCCGGGAAGGACTGCCCGGACAGCTCGACGTCCTGGGTCGCCGTCCGCCGCATCCAGGTGATCGGGCTGGTCCAGCGCACGACCTCCTCCACCGCGGTGCGGGTGAGGCCGGGGTCGGCGGCCCACCGGTCCCGCTCGGCCGGGTGCTCGGACAGGGCGAGCACCCCCTGGGAGATCGCGTTGCGGGTCGTCTCGTTGCCGGCGACCAGCAGCAGGATGAAGAACGAGGCGATCTCCTGGCGGGTCAGCCGCTCGCCGTCGACCTCGGTGCTGACCAGCGCGGTGGTCAGGTCGTCGGCCGGGTGCGCGTGCCGCTCGGCGGCCAGCCGGGCCATCAGGCCGGCCAGCTCCTCCCCCGCCTTCAGGAACGCGGTGACCATCTGCTCCTCGCTCTGCACGAGCTCGGGGTCGCCGCCGGAGAGGATGACGTTCGACTGCTGCAGCACCATCGCCCGGTCGTCGTCCGGGATGCCCATCATGTCGCAGATGACCCGCAGCGGGATGGGTGCGGCCAGGTCGGCGACCACGTCGATGGTGCCGTCGCCGTCCTCGGCGGTGCGCCGGGCGCGGGCGACCACGTCGTCGGCCACCGCCTGCACGTTGCCCACCAGGTCCTCCAGCACGCGGGGCGTGAACGCCTTGGCCACGATGCGGCGGATCTTGCCGTGCCGGGGGTCGTCCATGCTGATCAGCGAGCCGTAGAACTCGTTGAGGTCCGGGGGCATGTCGGCGATGGACACCGCGCCGGAGCCGGAGGAGAACAGCGCCGGCCGGCAGCTGATCGCCTCGACGTCGGCGTACCGGGTCACCGCGTGGTAGCCGGGGCCGGGCTCGATGTAGGGGATCACCGGCTCGGCGAAGAACGCGAACGGACGCTCGCGGCGCAACTGGTCGTACACCGCGTGCCGCTGCTCCGGCGGCGCGCCCCAGAACGTCCGGTCGGACAGGTCGACGGTGTCCAGGTCCGGCGTCGGTGAGCTCACGGTCGGCCTCCAGGGCGGGCGACGGGACGCAGCGCCCCGACGCTAGCCCAGCCGTGACCAGGGTCACAGACCCCGCGTCACCCGCCGGCGAGCTCCCGGACGAACCACTCGCGCGCCGCCGCGTTGCCGGCCGCGCCCCGCCGCCGGGCCTCGGCCAGCTCCTCGGTCAGCGTGCCCGACAGCGCGTGCTCCAGCGCCGCGTCGAGGGCCTTCGCGTCGACCTGCTCCGCGGGCAGCACCACCGGCCAGCCCAGCGCCGCGGCCTGGGCGCTCACCTTGGCCCCACCGACGATCGCGTCGCAGGCGATCACCGGGACGTCGTGCGCCAGGCCGAGGACCAGCGCGTGCAGCCGCATGCTGACCACCACGTCCGCCCGGCGGACCAGCGCCTCGACCTGCAGCGGGAAGCGCTCGTGCGGCTTCTCGTACAGGTCCATGGTCAGCTCGAACCACGGGATGGCCCGGGCACCCAGCCAGCTCTCGATCGCCGCCCGCACCTGGGCGGCCCGGCTGCGGTCGCCGTACTCCTCCTGCGGCGGGGCGAAGGCGACGGCGACGACCGGGACGTCGGGGGTGGTGGTGCCGATGGCCAGGTCCGGCCGCGCGATGCCGGGGGCGTCCCGCTCCCAGACCCGGTCGAACAGCGCGCGCCCGGCGTCGGAGACCACCGAGACGTTCACCGCCCACCGCTGGGCCGCGGCGAACGCCTCGGTCAGCTCCCGCAGCAGCGGGGTGTCCGACAGCGGACCGCTGACGAAGACCAGGTGGGTGTAGTCGGCCGGGTCGAGGTCGCGCCAGGAGGCGCCCCGCTGGAGGTAGGGCGCCCAGGCGACGTCGTGGTCGATGCCCTCCTCGGTGAGCCAGCCGACCACCGCGTCGGCGCCCAGCTCGTCACCGATGGTGGCGATCACCTCGTCGAAGCTGAACCAACCGGTGACCAGGACACGCATGGCCTCAGCTTCCCAGGCGCCGTCCCGGCGCCCGCAGCGGCCTCGGCGGCCATGCCGCCTCAGGCTTCGGCGGCGACCAGGTCCCGGTACTCGGGGTGCCGCTCGATCCAGCCCCGCACGAACGAGCACATCGGGACGACGGTGCCGCCCTGGCTGCGCACGTCGTCCAGTGCGGCGCGCACCAGGGTGCTGCCCAGGCCGGAGTGCCCCGCGTCGCTCTCGACCTCGGTGTGGGTGAACACCACCTGGTCACCGCGGCGCTGGTAGGCGGCGACGCCGAGCAGGCGGTCGCCGTCCCGGATCTCGTAGCGGCTGTCCTCGGGCGAGTTGCTGACGGTCGGCTCCATGCCCCACCCGAACCCCCGCCACGGCCGCGGTGTTCCCCGGGGAGGGCCCCGTGCGGGAGCACGGGGCCCTCCCTCAGGACAGCCGGCGGGCCGCCGGGCCGGAGGTGACCGTGAGGACGCGGGGCAGGGTCAGCTCCCGCTCGCGGCAGGCGGCCACGACCGCCTCCTCGACCGCCGGGGCGTCCGCGGACCGGATCAGCGCGATCGCCGAGCCGCCGAAGCCGCCGCCGACCATCCGGGCACCGAGGGCGCCCGCCGCCCGGGCCGCCGCCACGACGACGTCGAGCTCCACGGCCGACACCTCGTAGTCGTCGCGCAGCGAGGTGTGCGAGCCGTCGAGCAGCGGCCCGATCTCGGCCACCCGCCCGGCCCGGACCAGCTCGACGACCGCGTCGACCCGCTGGTTCTCGGTGACCACGTGCCGGGTGCGCGCCTGCAGCCGTGGGTCGGTGAGCCGCTCGACGTCGGCCGGCGTGGCGTCGCTGAGCCACTCCAGGCCGAGCTGCCGGGCCGCCTCGTCGCAGTCGGCGCGCCGCTGCGCGTACTGGCCGTCGGCCAGCGTGTGGGTGACCCGGGTGTCGATGACCATCAGCTCCAGACCGGCCTCGGCCAGCCCCAGCTGCACCGGCTCGGTGCGGGAGTCCCGGGTGTGGATGAGCAGGGCCGAGCCCTCCTCGGCCAGCAGGGCGACCGTCTGGTCCATCCCGCCGGTGCCGGCCCCCACGACCTCGTTCTCCGCCCGGATCGCGGCCTGGATCAGCAGGTGCCGCAGCTGCTCGTCGTCGCTCCGGCCGGCCAGCTCGGCCGCCGACAGCGCCACCGCCGCCTCCAGCGAGGCCGAGCTGGACAGCCCGGCGCCCAGCGGGACGTCGCTGCTGACCGCCAGGTCCAGGCCGGGCACCTCGACGCCGGCCTGCTGCAGCGACCACAGGGTCCCGGCGGCGTAGGCGGCCCAGCCGGACACCGCGCCGGGGCCCAGGGCGGCCAGCGTCCCCTCGAACGGCTCGGCGTCCGGGTCGGTGCTGCTGATCCGCACCCGGTCGTCGTCCCGCCGGCGCACGGCGGCCGCCGTCACCCGGGTCAGCGCGAAGGGCAGGCAGCGGCCGCCGCTGTAGTCGACGTGCTCGCCGATCAGGTTGACCCGGCCGGGCGCGGTCCAGACGCCGTCCGGCCCGCTCCCCCAGGTGGCCCGCAGTTCGGCCACCGCGAGGTCGGCCTGCGACCGCGCGCCGCTCACGAGGCCACCTCGCGCAACCGCTCGGCGATCCGCTCCGGCGTGGTGTCGTTGATCCAGGCGCCCATGCCGGACTCCGAGCCGGCCAGGTACTTCAGCTTCCCGGGCGCCCGGAGCAGCGAGAACAGCTGCAGGTGCAGCCGGCCCAGGTCGCGCTCGGCACCGGTCGGCGCCTGGTGCCAGCCGGAGATGTAGGGCACCTGGTCCACACCCGGGTGGAAGCGGTTCACCCGGCGCAGCAGCTCCTGGTAGACCTCCGCGAGCTCGGCGCGCTCGGCGTCGTCCAGCGCGGCCAGGTCGGGGACGTCGCGGTGCGGCGCGAGGTGCACCTCCACCGGCCAGCGGGCGGCCCGCGGCACGTAGGCGGTGAAGTGCTCGCCGGCCAGCACGACCCGGGTGCCCTCGGCCTGCTCGGCGGCGAGCACGTCGGCCAGCAGGTTGCCCCCGGTCGCCTCCCGGTGCCGGCGGGCCTGCTCGAGCAGCTGGCCGGTGCGCGGCGCGACGACGGGGTAGGCGTAGACCTGCCCGTGCGGGTGGGTCAGCGTCACCCCGATCTCCTGGCCGCTGTTCTCGAACACGAAGACCTCGGCCACGCCGGGGTCGGCCGAGTGGGCCGCCGTCCGCTGCGCCCACGCCTCCACGATCGTCCGCATCCGGGCCGCGGGCAGGTCCACCACGGCGGCGTCGTGGTCGCTGGAGAAGACCACCACGTCGCAGTGGCCGTACGCCGGGGCGTCGGGCGGGCCGAACGGGACGGCGGGTGCCCCCTCGACCGGGCCGGCGGTCAGCGGCGCGAAGCTCGGGAACCGGTTGGCGAACACCGCGACGTCGTACCCGCTGTCGGGCACCTCGGTCGGGCGGGCCGGGTCGACGGTCGGGTCCAGCGGGCAGTCGGCCGCGCTGGGCAGGAAGGTGCGGTTCATCCGGTGCCCGGCGATCGTCACCCACTCGCCGGTGAGGACGTCGTAGCGCACCTCCCCGGCCCGCGGCGCCTCGAGCAGCGGACGGTCATCGGCCGTCTCGTGCACCGGACCGGCGGTCGCCTCGTCGTCGAAGTAGAGGATCGGCCGCCCGTCGGCCAGGGTGCGCTCGGTGACCTGCCCCGGCCATCGCTGTGCCCCGTCGGCCATCGGTCCCGCGTCCATCTGGAGGTCCTCCTGTCGTACGGCGCTGCCGTGTCCGGCCGTGGCAGCCAGAGTCTGCCCAACCGGCCGGCCGCACACAGACGGAGGGCCCGGTCACCATGACGGTGACCGGGCCCTCCGGTTGGTAGCGGGGACAGGATTTGAACCTGTGACCTCTGGGTTATGAGCCCAGCGAGCTACCGAGCTGCTCCACCCCGCGTCGCAGGGAGAACACTACCCCACGCCTCGGGGCCCCTGCAGCGGGGGGTCAGAGCGCGATCTCGGCCGCGGGCACCGGCCCGGCTGCCGCCTCCAGCGCCTCGGTCAGCAGGGCGACGAGCGCCTCGAGCTGGACGTCGGTCGAGGACCCGACCTCCTCGTCGGACCCGTCCAGCGCGCGGGCCGCGAGACCGGCCTTGCTGTCGATCAGCTCGGCGATCCGGGCGTCGATGGTCTGCGCGGCGATGATCCGCCAGGCGGTGACCGGCTCGGTCTGGCCGATCCGGTGCGCCCGGTCGATGGCCTGGGTCTGCTCGGCGTCGGTCCAGGACAGCTCGGCGAGCACCAGGTTGGAGGCGACCTGCAGGTTCAGCCCGACGCCGGCGGAGGTCAGCGAGCAGACCGCGACGGCGACGTCCGGGTCGTTGACGAACGCGTCGATGTTCCGCTGCCGCGCCCCCGGCGTCTGGTCGCCGCGGATCGAGGAGTACCGGACGCCCTGCTTGGTGAAGACCTCCTCGGCGGTGTCCATGACGTCGATGTGCTTGGCGAAGAAGACGACCTTGCCGGCGCTGCGCGCGAGCTGGGCCGCGTAGTCGGCGGCGAGGCCCGCCTTCGCCTCACCGATCCGCCGCATCATGCTGAACACGTTCTCCCCGGCCTTGGCCGTGGTGGCGTCCTTCAGCTCCCAGCGGGCCACCTGGCGCACCAGGCCGGCGTCGATGCCCTCGACGACGGTGGCGGACTCCCGGGCCGCGATCGCCGACTCGTACCGCTTCACCAGCCGGCGGGAGAGGTCGCGCTCGGCGGCCCGGATGGACCGCCCGGCCGGTCCGTCCAGCTCGACCGGCAGGTCGGCGATCCGGCGCGCGGGGATGTCGGCCGCCACGTCGACCTTGCGGCGCCGGACGATGCCCAGGTCGATGACGCACCGGCGGGCGGCGCCGTAGAAACCGGGGTCGGCGGGCGTCAGCCCGGTCTCCTCCAGCGCGTCCATCAGCTCGGCGAGCGGCTTGGAGTCGTCGATCCAGCCGAGGAACTGCCAGATGGCCCGGAAGTCCTCGATGTCGTTGATCAGCGGTGTGCCGGTGAGGGCCATCAGCAGCGGGCGCGGGTTGCGGGAGCGGATCCGCTGGGAGACCTCCAGCACGTGCTGGGAGCGCTGGGAGGTCTTGTTCTTGATGAAGTGCGCCTCGTCGACGACCATGCCGCCGAAGCCGAAGTCGCCGAGCCAGCCCACGTGGCGGTCCAGCACCTCGTAGTTGACGACGACGATGTCGGCGAAGCCGTCGATCGTGTCGCCGTTGCCGTGGATCACGGTGGCCGAGCGGTGCGGCACCCAGAGCCCGGCCTCGCGCGCCCAGTTGGTCTTCACCACGTTCGGGACGACGACGAGCAGCGGGTAGGCGTCCGCCGCCTCGGCGGCGAGCAGTGCCTGCGCCGTCTTGCCCAGGCCCGGCTCGTCGGCCAGCAGGAACGTCCGGTGGCCGGCGGCGGCCGCGGCGACCAGCTGCCCCTGGTGGGGCATCAGGTCCAGCCCGGCCGGGGTGAACCGGCTGGTCGGGAACGGCAGGTCCAGGCACGCCGGGGCGCCCCCGGACGCGCGCTCGAAGGAGTTCAGCAGCGGGCCGAGCAGCTCCCACCCGGCCAGGCGGCGCGGGCGGGGCGCAGCCGGCCGCACGGCCGAGAAGTCGGGGGCCAGGAACGGGTTGGCCAGCTGCCGCGAGACGACCGACTGCGGGACCACCTGCCGTTCGGGGGCGACGGGCGCGGCCGTGGCCTCCCGCGGCGCGGCCTCCTCGGCGGGCGGCTCGACCCCGACGGACTCCAGCACCTCACGCTTCAGCGACCGGGCCGCCTCGGACACCACCGCGTCCTCGGCCAGGAGCGCGAGCAGGCCCGGGTCCCGCACGGCGGTCTTGGCCAGGATCGTCCCGATCCCGTCCAGCCGCTTGAGCTGCTCGGCCCGGCGGCTGTCGCTGCCGGTCTGCTCCGCCCGGACCCGGGCGTGCTCCTCGCGCACCAGCAGGGCCACGACCTGGAACTTCGCGCGCACGGACGGCGTCACGCGGCCGCGCTGGGCGGCCGCCTCGACCTCACGGACGGTGCGGGCGAGCACGGCGATCAGGTCGCCGTCGTCGCGGTTGCGCGCGCGTCGCTGGGTGCGCGGGGCGCCCCGGCGGGTGCCCGCCTGGGCCTGGCCTCGTCGAGCCAAGGATCCTCCTCTGAACGCCCGGCACGGTGCCGCGGCGGGTGCCGCACACAGGTCCGCGGTCGCCGGTGCCGGCTGTCGCGAGGAGCGCCCGGGACGGCCGCTCCGGTCCACGACCCGGCCCCACGGATCTGCTGGAGATCGACGCATCGGAGCCGGACAGCCCACCCGCGGTGGGGACCTGCAACCACCACTCGGTGGCCGGGCACCCACCACGGGAGGAGTCGTCGCCGGACGTGCGACAGGTCCGTGCGGCAGGTGCTGGACCCATGCTAACGGCCATCCCCCCGACCGGGACGGTCGGCGGGCGGGCCGCTCTCTCCTGCACGAACGCGGAACGGCCCCCACAGGGACTGTGAGGGCCGTTCCGTCGTGGTAGCGGGGGCAGGATTTGAACCTGCGACCTCTGGGTTATGAGCCCAGCGAGCTACCGAGCTGCTCCACCCCGCGTCGGTGAAGACCACCCTACCAGGTCTGCGGGGAGGGGGCCGCGTGCCCCCTCCCCGCCCGGGCTCAGCCGCCCGGTGCCGCCTCGGCCGCGGCCTGCGCCGCCTGGTAGGCGTCGACAGCGATCTGCAGGTCCTCCAGCGCCGCACCCTGGCCGGCGAAGTCGCCGCCCCGCTGGGCCGTCCGGAGCGCCTCCAGCGCGGCGTTGATGTCCGAGACCGCGCCGGCCATCTCCGGGGTCGCCGCCTCGTCGCCGGGGCCGTCGCCCGGGACCGGCACCTCGGCGTCCGGGATCGGCTCGGGCACCGTGTCCGGGGTGGCGTCCTCGTCGACGGTGTCGGCGATGTCGTTGCTGTCGGTGGCCGACTCCCCCGCGCCGGCGCCGAACACCTGGTCGAGGGCCTCGGAGAGGGTGTTGGCGTAGCCGATCCGGTCGCCGAAGTTGACCAGCACCTTCTGCAGCAGCGGGAAGCCGCCCTCGCCCGAGGACCGGACGTACAGCGGCTCGACGTAGAGCAGCCCCTCGTCCCCGATGGGCAGGGTGAGCAGGTTGCCGAACACCGCCTCGGAGCTGTCGCTGTCGAACAGGGTCAGGTCCGGCCGGACCAGGTTGTTCGTCTCGAAGGCGTTCTGCACCTGGCCCGGGCCGCGGAACGGCGTGTTGCCGGGCAGCTGCAGGATCTGGATCTCCCCGTAGGTGTCCGGGTCGCTGGAGGCGGAGATGAACGCCGACAGGTTCTGCCGTTCGAACGCGTTCATCGGGCTGGTCAGCTGGAAGCTGGCCTCCTCGTCACCCGGCCGCTGGGCGAGGATGTAGTACGGCGGCTGGTCCTGGGCGGTGTCCTGCGTCGGGTCGTCCGGGATCTGCCAGCGGTCGTTCTGGTTGTAGAAGTCGACCGGGTCGTCGACGTGGTAGCGGGTGAGGATCTCCCGCTGCACCTTGAACAGGTCCTCCGGGTAGCGCATGTGCGACACCAGCTCCGCGGACATCGAGTCCAGCGGCTGGACGACGCCCGGGAACGCCTTCATGTACGTCTGGAGGACCGGGTCGGCCTCCCACTCGTAGAGCGTCACGGTGCCGTCGTAGGCGTCGACCGTGGCCTTCACCGAGTTGCGGATGTAGTTGAACGTCTCGTTGGGCAGCGCCGTCGTGCCGGTGCCCGTCAGGGCGTCGGTCGCCGCCTCGCCCAGCTCCATCTGCTCGGCGTAGGGGTAGGAGTCCGAGGTGGTGTAGCCGTCGAGGATCCAGACGATCCGCCCGTCGATGACCGCCGGGTAGGGGTCCCCGTCGACCTCGAGGAACGGTGCGGCCTTCTCCACCCGGTCCCGCGGGTTGCGGATGGTGAGGACCTTGGACTCCTCGTTGACCGCCTCGGAGAGCAGGAAGTTCCGCTCGCGGTAGAAGATCGCGAAGGTCAGCTGCCGGAAGAAGCTCCCGACGCCGATGCCGCCCTCACCGTCGTAGGTGTTGTTGATCTGCCCCTCGTCCGTGCCGCCCTCGGGCAGGTCGAACTCCCGCGGCTCCGCGCCCTCGGGGGCGCCGACGACCGAGTAGTCGTTCATCAGCTCGCCGTAGTAGAGGCGGCTCTGGTCGACCGGGATGTTCCCGGTGGTGGGCAGGTTCCCGGTGGTGAAGTTGGGCTCGCCGCCCTCCCGGCCCGCGGTCACCTGGTTGGCCGGCGCGGCCACGAAGCCGTTGCCGTGGGTGTAGACGGTGTGCCGGTTGATCCAGCTGTCCTGGTTCTCGCTCAGGCTGTCGCTGTCCAGCTCGCGGGCGGCGACGACGTAGTCCTGGGTCTGCCCGTCGATGGTGTACCGGTCGATGTCCAGCTTCTCGGCGAACCCGTACACGTTGCGGATCTGCTGGCGCGCGGTGAACGTGTCCGACAGCACGTTCGGGTCCAGCAGCCGGGCGTTCGGGATCGTCTCGCTGTCGTTGCGCAGCTCGGAGAGGACGGCGCCGACGTTCGGGTCGCCCGCGGTGTCCTGCGCGTAGTTGACGTACTCGACGTCGGAGAGGCCGTAGGCGTCGCGCGTGGCGGCGATCGCCCGCTCGATGTACTCGGCCTCGCGCTGGTTGGCGCTGGGGTTGACGACGAACTGCTGCACGATCGCCGGGTACGCCACGCCGATCACCAGGCTGGAGGCCAGCAGCAGCACCAGGGCCGCGGCCGGGAGCAGCGTGTTGCGCACCAGGATGTTCGCGAAGAAGGCGATGGCGCAGATGGCCGCCACGACGACCAGGATGTTCTTCGCCGGCAGCAGGGCGTTCAGGTCGGTGTAGGAGGCTCCGGTGAAGACCTCACCGCGGTCGGAGTAGACCAGCTCGTAGCGGTCCAGCCAGTAGGCGACCGCCTTCAGCGCCACGAAGGCGCCGACCAGGACCGACAGCTGCACGCGCGCGGCGCCGGTGAGCTTCTGGCCCGGGGTCTGCAGCCGCAGGCCACCGAACACGTAGTGGGTCAGCACCGACCCGATCAGCGCCAGCAGCACGATGGCGAAGCCGAAGCCCAGCACCAGCCGGTAGAAGGGGTAGTCGAAGACGAAGAAGGAGATGTCCAGGCCGAACTGCGGGTCGGGCGTCCCGAAGTCGGTGGAGTTGCGGAACTGCAGCCAGGTCTGCCAGCTGCCCTGGGCGGTGATCCCGGCGAACAGCCCGAGGACGACGGCGATGCCGGCGAGCACCAGCTTGCGCCGCGGCTCGACCGACTGGCGGTAGCGCTCGAGGTTCTGCTGCTCCAGCGACATCGGCCGGAAGGTCGGGCGGAACCGGTAGGCCAGGTACACCGCGAGGGCGACCAGCCCCCCGGTGGCCACCGCGGTCACGGCGAACAACAGCGCACGGGTCTGGACCTCGGTCCAGAACACCTCGGTGAAGCCGGTCTCGTCGAACCAGAGGTAGTCGACGTAGACGTTGGTGAGCGTGCCGATCACGGTGAAGAGCACCAGCAGGACGGCGACGACGCCGATGACCAGCTTGGCGCGCCGGGACAGCGTCGGCACCGGCACGGGGGGCCGCATGGCCACGGTCGGTCTCCTGTCTTCTTGCGACTTCGAGGCGGCGCGGGCTCAGGGGCCCGGCCGGGGAACACGATCACAGGGGGCCCCGGGACCGCCAGAGGCGGGAGGCGGGACCGCTGGGGTCCGCTCCCTCAACTGTTGTCGGCGGCGCCGGGTTCCCCGCGGGTCACGGGCAGGTCACGGCTGTCCGGCAGCGGGCTCCGGCCCGGGCGGCGCGCCCGCCGGGGCGCCGTCAGCACGGCGTCGGCGTGCGCCCGGCACGCAGGTCCGCCAGCGCGGTGAGGGCGTCGTCCAGCGTCGCCACCCGCGCCATCGGCAGGCCCTCCTGGGCGTTCTGCACCGCCTCGGCACAGTTCTCGGCGGGCACCAGGAACAGCTCGGCGCCGATCTCCCGGGCCGAGACGAGCTTGAGCGGGATGCCGCCGATCGGCCCGACCACGCCCTCGGTGTCGATCGTCCCAGTACCGGCGACCACCGCCCCCTCGGTGAGGTCGGTGTCGCCCACGAGGTCGGTGATCCCCAGGGCCAGCATGAGACCGGCGGACGGACCACCGACGTCCGCGACCTCGATCCCGACGTCGAACGGCGCGTACGGGGTCTGCAGGACCAGCACGCCGAGCGCCGACCCCTCGCCCTCGGCCGCGGCGGACGTGGTCACCGTCACCGAGCCCGGCTCGCCCCGCCGCCGGTAGTCGACGACCACCGGGGAGCCCGGCGGGGTGGCCGCCAGCACCGCCGACAGGGCGTCCAGGTCCGGGGTGGGCGTGCCGTCGACCGCGTCGATCGCGTCCCCGGCCTCCAGCCGGTCGGCCGACGCCGAGTCCTCGGCCAGCTCCTGGACGACGACCGCATCGGCGTACCCCAGCTCGGCCAGCGCGGCGCCCCGGGCGGCCTGCTCGGAGGTGAGGAAGGCCTGCCGGTTCTCCGCCTGGGTCTCCTGCACCGACCGGCCCGAGGGGTAGACCTGCTCCCGCGGCACGACGACGACCTCGTCGTCGAACCAGCCCTGCACCGCACCCACCAGCGTCAGCTCGTCCTGCGGGATGCCGACGGTGGTCAGGTTGAGGTTGCCCGAGACGTCGTTGGGCTCTCGGCCCTCCACGCTGATGATCGGCGTGCCGTCGATCTCACCCAGGGTGTTGTACGTCGGCCCGGGCACCTGGGCCACGAAGGGCACCGGGAGCAGCGTCCCCAGCACGCCGAACACCAGCAGCAGCAGTGTCCCGGCGACCAGGACGGTGGTCCGCCGGGTCACCGGTGCACCGCGCCGGCGGCGGCCGGCTCCGTCCGCGACGTCGCCGCGTGCACGCCTGCGCCCTCGAGCACGACTCCTCCTCGCCGGCGGTCGACCGCCCTCGGCCGGCCCGCCACCGTCGTCGGACCCGCGGCCCGGCGGGCGGGCCCGTCGAACGGCGAGCGTAGGTGACCTGCGCGCCCCACCGGTCCGATGCAGGTCCGCCGGCCGCCGGGGCGGATCGGCCGGTGGCGGGTCCGGACGGCGGTCGGCGGCCGGCGTGCGCGGTTACGGTGGGGTCATGAGCGATCTCCCCTTCGGCTTCGGGCCCCCTGACCGCGACCCCGAGCGCCGGGGCGAGCCCGGCGGACAGGGCGGCGACGGGCCGGGCGGCAACGACCCCTTCGGCCTCGGCGCGCTCTTCGGCGGCGCCGGGGCCGGCGGTGGCAACCCCGCCGAACTGCTGGGCAAGATGCCGCTGTTCGCCGAGCTGCAGAAGCTGATGAACTGGTCGGGCGGCCCGGTGAACTGGGACCTCGCCCGGCAGGGTGCGATCAGCCAGCTCGCCCCCGGCCACCAGCCGACGTCCGCCGGTGAGCAGGCCGCCGTCACCGAGGCGATGCGGCTGGCCGACCTCTGGCTGGACCAGGTCACCGACCTGCCCTCCGGGGTCGACCGGGGCCTGGCCTGGTCCCGGGTGGAGTGGGTCGAGCAGACGCTGCCGGCCTGGACCGCGCTGATCGACCCGCTGGCCGAGCGCGTGGTCGCCGCCATGACCAGCGCACTGCCCACCGAGGCCGCGTCCATCGCCGGCCCGCTCGCCGGGATCATGGGGCAGATGGGCGGCGTCATGTTCGGCGCCCAGGTCGGCCAGGCGCTGGCCAAGCTCGCCGACGAGGTCACCACCAGCACCGACGTCGGCCTGCCGCTGGGCCCCCAGGGTGCCGGCGTCCTGGTGCCGCAGAACGTCGCCGCCTTCGGCGCGGGCCTGGACCGCCCCGAGGACGAGGTCCGGCTGTTCCTGGCCCTGCGCGAGGCCGCCCACCAGCGGCTGTACGCCCACGTGCCGTGGCTGCGCCAGCAGCTGACCGACGCCGTCCACGCCTACGCCCGCGGCATCCACGTCGACCGCGAGGCCATCGAGCGCGGCCTGAACGACGCGATGAGCGGCATGGAGGGCGGGCTGGACCCCAGCGACCCGGAGAGCATCCAGAAGCTGCTGGGCAGCGGGCTGCTCGAGCCGGAGGAGACCCCCGAGCAGCAGATGGCGCTGCGCCGGCTGGAGACCCTGCTCGCCCTGGTCGAGGGGTGGGTGGACAGCGTCGTCTCCGCGGCGGCAGCCGAGCGGCTGCCCGGGCACTCGGCGCTGGCCGAGACGATGCGCCGGCGCCGGGCCTCGGGCGGGCCGGCCGAGCAGACGTTCGCCACGCTGGTCGGGCTGGAGCTGCGCCCCCGGCGGCTGCGGGACGCCAGCACGGTCTGGGGGGCGATGGCACAGCAGCACGGCCCGGCCGAGCGCGACCGGCTGTGGTCCCACCCGGACCTGCTGCCCACCTCCGACGACCTGGACGAGCCGCTGGACTTCGTCGCCCGCCAGGGAGCCGGCGACCCGTTCGCCGAGCTGACCGGGGGCATGGGCGAGCAGTCCGACGGCACGCCGCCGGAGGAGGGTGGCAGCACGCCGGACGGCGAGGACGGCGGCGCCGAGCCCCGCGCCTGACCCCCGGGTCCGACGGGGTCGTGCCACGCCGGCACGACCCCGTCAGGCCCCGTCCGGAGGCCCGCCCCGAGCGTCGTGCCGTGCTGGAGCGGCCCCGTCAGGCCGCGTCCGGAGGCTCGCCCCGAGCTCGCGAGGGGTGAGAGGGACGGGGTCCTTCCACCGCCACGAGCGTGCGAGTGGTGGGGGGCAGCGGGGTCCTTCAACAGTCGACGGCGCCGGGCTCCAGGTCGTCGTCGTCGGTCGGCCGGCCACCCGTGGCGCCGTGCTCGAAGCCCTCGAGGAAGCCCAGCGCCCGCTCGGCCCGCGGGTAGGCGTGCACCAGCGCCCAGAAGCGCTGGTCGTGGTTGGGCTCCAGCAGGTGCGCCAGCTCGTGGACCAGGACGTAGTCGACGACGAACTCGGGCATGCCCCGCAGCCGGCTGGACAGCCGGATGGTCCGGTCGGCCGGGGTGCACGACCCCCACCGGCGGTTCTGGTTGTCCACCCACCGGACGCTGGCCGGCACGGCCCGCCCGTCCAGGTGCGCCCGGGAGAGCTCCAGCGCCCGGTCCATCAGCTCGTCGTCGGAGGCCAGGGTGCGACGACGGCGCTCCTCGCGGGTCTGCAGCTTGGCGACCATCTGGTCCACCCAGCGCCGCTCCTCGGCAGCGCTGAAGGCCGCCGGGATGAGCACGACGGTGCGCCCGTTCTCCCGGTAGGCCGTGACGGTCCGACGGCGCCGCGCGCTGCGGCGGACCTCCACCTCCGGCACCGGACGAGGAGGCGTGCGGACGGCGGGGACCGCCGTCGACGCAGCCGGCTCGCGGCGGTCGGGTCGCTTCTGCACGCACGCACCGTATCGGGCCGGGCGGCGGGCGCTCCGGGTGAGGACACCCGGTCGTGGACAGGTGCACACGGACAGTGGACACCGGTCGGGCGGCTGTCCCCCGATCGATGGACGCCGCATGATCACTCCACAGGCCCACTGGCGCGTTCGCGCAGGTGAGCGGACCGGGCAGCGGCGACCGCCCGCCGCCGTCCCCGCCCGCTCCCCCGGCCGTGCACAGCGACACGCCAGCGGGTCAACACCGTGTCCACACCGCCGTCCACAGGTTGTGGGAGGAGGTCGACGACCAGCCGCCCGGGCCTGTGGACGACGGCTGCGGGCCGGCCCGTCGCGCTGGCACCCTCCCTGCGGTGACCGAGAGCCCGCACCCGCTGCTGCCCGCCGCCACGCCGCTGCTCCGGCTGGACCCGGAGCTGCTGCAGATCGGTGGCGTCGACGGGCGCGACGGGCTGCGCGTCCACCCGGCCGGCGCAGAGGTCACCGCGCTGCTGCGCCGGCTGGACGGCCGGCGGAGCGAGCGCACGGTGCGCGCCGAGTCGGTGGCCGACGGCGTGCCCGGTGACGTGGTGGACGACCTGCTGGCCGGGCTGCGCGGCACCGGCCTGCTGCACGACCTGGCCGCCGCCGACCTGCTGGCCACCGACCCCGGCCCGGCAGCGGTCGCCCGGGCCGGCATGGAGCTGCCCGCCGCGGTCCCACGGGCCGGCACGGGCGGGCGGTGGCGCGCCCGCCGGCAGAGCGCGGTCGTCGTCGACGGCGCCACCCGGGTGGGCGCACCGCTCGCCGCCGTGCTGGCCGCCAGCGGGGTGGGGTGGGTGCACGTCCGGGACCGGGGCCCGGTCCGCGCCGAGGACGCCGTCGTCGGCGGGGCGACGGCGGCCGACGAGGGACGCCCCCGGGCGCTGGCGGCCGCCGACGCCGTCCGGCGGGCCAGTCCGCTGACCGACCTCCGCCCGCTCCCCCCGGACCGGGCACCGGACCTGGTGGTGCTGTGCCGGCCCTGGGCGGCCGCCGACCCCCTGTCCGCGGCCCTGCAGCAGGCGGGCACCCCGCACCTGGTCGCCACGGTGCGCGCGGAGACCGGGGTGGTGGGCCCGCTCGTGCTGCCGGGCAGCCCGGGTGGCGGCTGCCTGCGCTGCGCCGACGCCTGGCGGCGGGACGACGACCCGGCGTGGCCCCGGCTGGCCGCCCAGCTCGCCGCGGTCGAGCCGGCCCCGAGCGGCGCCACCGTCACCTGCCTGCTCACCGCGGTCACCGCGGCGGTCCAGGTGCTGGCCCACCTCGACGGCGACGACGACCCGGTGACCGTCGGCGCGGCCCTCGAGCTGCGCCCGCCCGACCTGCTGCCCCGCCTGCGCCGCTGGCCTCCACACCCGGGATGCGCCTGTCGCGGGACCGGCCGGGGCGCGCCACCGCCGTAGAGGGGACACTGGTGTGGTGAGTGACACCGGACGGGACATCCCGCGGGGGGCGGTGTCCCGAACGGCACGGCTCGCCGCCCTGCCGCTCGGCGCTGCCGGCAGGGCCACCCTGGGCATCGGCAAGCGGCTCTCGGGGCGTGCGCCCGAGGACGTGAGTGCTGAGCTGCAGCAGCAGACGGCCGAACAGCTGTTCGCCGTGCTGGGCCAGCTCAAGGGCGGTGCCATGAAGCTCGGCCAGCAGCTGTCGATCTTCGAGGCCGCCGTGCCCGAGGAGATGGCCGGGCCCTACCGCGAGGCGCTGGTCAAGCTGCAGGAGGCGGCTCCGCCGATGCCGGTGCGCACCGTGCACGCGGTGCTCGCCCAGCAGCTGGGCGGGAACTGGCGCGAGCGGTTCCGCGACTTCGACGACACCCCGGCCGCGGCGGCGAGCATCGGCCAGGTGCACCGGGCCACGTGGCGGGACGGCCGGGACGTCGCGGTGAAGATCCAGTACCCCGGCGCCGGCACCGCGCTGATGGCCGACCTCAACCAGCTCGCCCGGTTCGCCCGGATGTTCTCGGTGCTCTTCCCCGGCATGGAGGTCAAGCCGCTCATCGCCGAGCTCAAGCTGCGCGCGGAGGAGGAGCTGGACTACGGGCTGGAGGCCGACGCGCAGCGGGCGTTCGCCGCCGCGTACGCCGGCGACGACCAGATCGTCGTCCCCCGGGTGGTGGCCAGCGCACCGAAGGTCATCGTCTCCGAGTGGCTCGAGGGCATCCCGCTGTCCCGGGTCATCGCCGACGGCACCCGGGAACAGCGCAACCGGGCCGGGCTGCTGATGTCGGTGCTGCACTTCTCCGGTCCGCAACGGGCCGGGCTGCTGCACGCCGACCCGCACCCGGGCAACTACCGCCTGGTGCCCGACGGGCGGCTCGGGGTCATCGACTTCGGGGCCACGGCCCGGCTGCCCGACGGGCACCCGGAGCCCATCGGCCGGCTGGTGCGCTGGGCGCTGGAGGGCCGCGCCGACGACGTGCTGGCCGACCTGCGCGCCGAGGGGTTCGTCCGCGAGTCCGTCGAGGTCGACGCCCAGGGGGTGCTGGACTTCCTGATGCCCTTCCTCGCCCCCGTGTCGGCGCCGACGTTCCAGTTCAACCGGGCGTGGATGCAGGAGCAGGCGAACCGGATCGGTGACCCGCGGAGCGACGCCAGCCGGCTGGGCCGCCAGCTGAACCTGCCGCCGGCCTACCTGCTCATCCACCGGGTGACGATGGGGTCGATCGGCGTGCTGTGCCAGCTCGACGCCGAGGCGCCCTACCGCGGCGTCTGCGAGGAGTGGCTGCCCGGCTTCGCCGGCTGACCGGTCGTCCTCACGGACGGCACCGTGGCCGGGTGCCCTCCGGGGTGGCGCGGAGCCGCCCGGTCCGTCCCGACCGCGGGCGTGTGATCCCGCGGTCGGAACGGACGGCGGCTGCTGCCGTGCAGTGGTGCTGCCCAGTGGTGCTGTGCGGAGCCCGCGCCCGCCGTCGTCACCAGACGGCGGAGCTCGCGCGGGCGGCCCGCTGCGAGGCCCGCTCCGCCCGGCGCGCCCAGCGCCGGGCGGTGATCAGCCGCCGGGCCCGGGCCGACGCCTCGGCCTCGGCCATCCGGCGGGTCATGTGGGACCTGCTCAGGTCCTGGTCGAACGAGTACATCGCGATTCCTCAGGGTGCGACGGCACCGCTGCGCGGTGGCCGGGTGGAGGTGCACCGGGTGGAGGTGCACCGGGTGGCCGGTCGCCCGGGGTGCGGGCGCCGGACCGGCGGGAGCCACGTGCTCCGGTGCTGCGGCCTCATGCCGCGGCCTCGGTACGGACCTTGGGCGGACGGCCGCGGGGACGCTTCCGGGGGATGACGACCCCGTGGTCGAAGATCTCCCCGCCCCAGACCCCCCAGGGCTCGGCGCGGTCGAGCGCGCCGGCCAGGCAGGTCGCCTGGACCGGGCACCCGCCGCACAGGCTCTTGGCCTGCTCGAGCTGGGCCGGGGACTCGGCGAACCACAGGTCGGGGTCCTGCACCCGGCAGGGCAGTCCCCGACGGGTGCCTGCGCGGGCCGGGCCCTGGGTGGACACGTGCGTGCGGTCGAGCCCGGGTCGGCGATGGGACGTCGCGGGGTCGATCGTGGTCTGCACGGCCGCTCCTCCTCTTCCTTCGTCTCTGCGGCCGGTCGGCGGGGTCCCGCCGGCCGGTGGCCGGGGTCCGCGGGGGCTCGTCGAGACGCTGGAGCAAGACGAAGGCCGCGGTACCCGGTGTCCGGGTTCCGCGGCCTCGAGGAGGACCTGCTGGGCGTGCTAGCCCAGTGGGTCTTCCGGGGGCAGGTCACCCGGGGTGCTGCTGGTGTGCCGAGCGGAGGCGCCGACGACGGCGTTCTCCGCCAGTGCGGTGGTCTGGACGGACGGCTGCCCGGTGCCGATGGGCGCACCGGTGGCGAGGAAGCCGGTCGTGCCGGCGGCGGCGAGCAGGCCGCGCAGACGGACAGCCGTGGGAGCGCCGGCGATGGACAGACCGGTGGCGTTCCACGGAGCGGCGTACGGCGCCATCAGGGCGATCTGATCGGCCGGGAGGGAGCGGTGCAGGCCGACGGCCGGCGAGGTCACGGTGCGCACGCCGGCGGTGGTCAGGTCGGTGCTGTTCACGGGGCCCCTCCTTCCGGGGTCGGAGCCCGGCCTCTCGGCCGGTCTCCCTGCGGTCTGCGTCAGGGTGGTGCGTCCTGGGTCACTCCCAGGTGGTGGGACGAAGGCTAGGGGAGCCGCCGGAGACGGGTCAATCGAATTAACCGAGAAACCCTCAGGAGGTGTGTCCGCCCTGCTCGGAGGCGTGTCCGCCCTCGACGGTGGCGATCACCTCGGCGCCGTAGAGGTCGAGCTTGCGGGCCCCCACACCGGGCAGCGCCGACAGCTCGCGCACGGTGGTGGGACGCGTCTCGGCGATGGCCTGGAGCGTGGCGTCGGTGAACACCACGTACGCCGGCACCGACGCGGCCTCGGCGGTGGTGCTGCGCCAGGCCCGCAGCCGCTCGAACAGCTCCCCCGCCTCCCCCTCGAGGACGACCTTCGGCCGCTTGGCCGGGCGGCGCGGCGCGGCCGCGGCGTCCGGCGCCAGTCCGTCGAGGAACCGGCTGCGCGGCCGGGACCGGCGGCCGCCGGGGTTGCGGGCCAGCGACCAGGACAGCGTCAGCTGCTCGCGGGCCCGGGTGACCGCGACGTAGAGCAGCCGGCGCTCCTCCTCCACTGCCTCGGGGCGGGACTGCGACTGGGCGATCGGGACGACGCCGTCGACCAGCCCGACGACGAACACGGCGTCCCACTCCAGGCCCTTGGCCGCGTGCATCGACGCCAGCGTCACCCCCTGCACCGTGGGGGCGTGCTGGGCGTTGGCCCGCTCGGCCAGGTGCGCCACGAAGCCGGCCAGGTCCAGCGTGGGCTGCTCGGCCACCAGGTCGACGGCGAGGTCGACCAGCGCGGCCAGGGACTGCCAGCGGTCGCGCGCGGTGCCGCCCGGCGGTGGCCGGTGCTCCACCCAGCCGGTCGAGGCCAGCACGTCGCGGACGGCGGGCACCAGCGCGCCCGGGTCGTTCCCGCCGGCCGCCGCACCGCGCAGCAGCAGCACCGCCTCACGGATCTCCGGCCGCTCGAAGAACCGCTCCCCGCCCTTGAGCACGTACGGGACGCCGAGGTCGGCCAGCGCGGACTCGTAGACCTGGGACTGGGCGTTGATCCGGAACAGCACGGCGATCTCGCTGGCCGGCAGCCCGCCGTCGACCAGCTCACGGCAGGCGCGGGCCACCGCCGCGGCCTCGGCCGGCTCGTCGGGGTGCTCGACGAAGGTCGGGGCCGGGCCCTCGGCCCGCTGGCCGAGCAGGCGCAGCCCGGGCAGCCCCTTGCGGGGCGGTGCCTGGCCGATCAGCCGGTTCGCCAGGCCGACGACCTGCGGCGTGGACCGGTAGTCGCGCTCGAGCTTGACGACCTCGGCGTCGCCGTAGCGGTCGGCGAAGCCCAGCAGGTACTCGGGGTCGGCGCCGGTGAAGGAGTAGATCGTCTGGTTGGGGTCGCCCACCACGCAGACCTCCGCGCGCCCGCCGAGCCAGGCGTCCAGCAGCCGCTGCTGCAGCGGGTTGACGTCCTGGTACTCGTCGACGACGAAGTGCCGGTACTGGGCGCGCACCTCGCGGGCGACGTCGCGGTGCTCCTCGATCGCGTAGGCGGTGACCAGCAGCAGGTCCTCGAAGTCCAGGGCGCCGTCGCGCTGCTTGGCCGCCTCGTACCCGCGGTACACCTCGGCGACGGCGGAGGCGTCGAAGGGCAGGTCGCGGCCGGCGGCCGCGGCCCGGGCCGGGTAGTCCTCCGGGGTGGCCAGCGTCGTCTTCGCCCACTCGATCTCACTGGCCAGGTCCCGCAGGCTGGTGCGGTCGGTGGTCAACCGGGCCCGGGTCGCGGCACCGGCGACGACGCGCAGCTTGTTCTCGATCAGCTCGGGCATCGGCCCGCCGAGCACGCGCGGCGCGAAGTACCGCAGCTGGCGCATCGCCGCGGCGTGGAAGGTCCGGGCCTGGACACCGCCCACGCCCAGCGCCGACAACCGGCCCCGCAGCTCACCGGCCGCCCGGGCGGTGAAGGTGACCGCGAGCACCTGCTCGGGCACGTACTCGCCCAGGTGCACCCCGTAGGCGATCCGGTGGGTGATGGTGCGGGTCTTGCCCGTCCCGGCGCCGGCGAGGATGCACACCGGCCCGCGCACCGCCTCGGCCGCTGCCCGCTGCTGCTCGTCCAGGCCCGCGAGCACGGCCTCCGGCCCGGTCGGTCCCTCGGCGGTGCCCCGCTCGTCCTCGACCCGCTGCATCGCCACGACCCGATCCTCCCAGCCGCTCCCGCCGGGCGGGGGAAGGATCCCCAGGCCCGGTGCGTTCGGCCAGCGGCAGGCCCCGGGCACGGGCCACCCTCCCCGGGTGGCTCCCCGGGGGAGACACGAGGGAGGATCCACCCGATGAGCACCCCGACGGCCGCGGTCACGATGTACACCACGAACTGGTGTGGCTACTGCATGCGCCTGAAGAAGCTGATGGACCGCGACGGCATCGACTACGCCGAGGTCAACATCGAGGTCGAGGAGGGCGCTGCCGACATCGTCATGCAGGCCAACGGCGGCAACCGCACCGTCCCGACGCTGGTCTTCGCCGACGGCTCGGCGCTCACCAACCCCAGCATCGACCAGGTGAAGGCCCAGCTCGCGCAGCTGCCCGGCGCGTGATCGCCGGCCGTGGCCCCGGGGAGCGATGATCGTCCACCCGGGGGCTGCGGTCCGCCTCCCGCCGATCGAGCCCCGGCACCCAGGGAGGCCGTGATGGAACCGATGACCGGCACACCGCTGCCCTGCAGCCGGCCGGTGGCGGCCGCGCTCCCGGCGGACGTGCTGCTGAGCCCGTCCGGCGGTCCCGCGGCCCTCGTGGTCCGGACCAGACGCGGCTGGTCGGTGCTCAGTCCCCTGCCCGCCCTCGCGGACGCACCGGGCGGGGCGGTCGGTGACTCCGGCGGGGGCTGGGGCGAGGTGGTCGACGGGCTGGCGCTGGTCGAGGCGATGACCCTGGCCGACCTCGTGGCCGGCGAGGTGGGCGCCGCACCGGAGCCGGACCGGCAGGCGCGCCGGGCGGCCCGGACGGCGGGTCCGCCGACCCCCACGGCGGGTGGTGCAGGCTCGTGCGGCGACCCGCGGGACGACGAGATCGCCGCGCTGCGGCGCACCGTCTCCCAGCTCGAGCACGCGCTGGCCGCCCGCGTCTCGATCGAACGGGCCATCGGTGTCCTGGCCGAGCGGCACGGCAGCAGCCCACGCCAGGCGTTCGAGGAGCTGCGCCGGCAGGCCAGGTCCCAGGGCCGGCCGGCCGCCGAGCTCGCCGGCGAGGTGCTCGACGCCCTCCCCGCACGCGACGCCGTCTCCGGGGCCCCCAGCTGACCGCTCCGCTCCCGCTCTCGCCCGACGCGCTGGCCGACCGGCTGGCCGAGCTGCTGTCCCAGGTGCCGCCGGAACCCGGGGCGGCCTCGCTCCGGGTCGCCGTCGACGGACCGGATCTGCCCGGCGCACCGGGGACGACCGGTCCGCAGGTGCTCGCCGACGCCGTGGCCGCACGGCTGCCCTCGCTGAGCCGGCCGGCGGTCGTGGTGCCGGCCGAGGGCTTCTACCGACCGGCGTCGCTGCGGCTGGAGCACGGCCGCACCGACCCCGACGCCCGCTACAGCGACTGGCTGGACGCCGGTGCCCTGGCCCGTGAGGTGCTGGACCGGTGCGGGCCCCGGGGCACCGGGGAGCACCTGCCCGCGCTGTGGGACGTCGAGCGGGACCGGGCCGCGCGCGCGGGGTACCGCCCGGCCCCACCCGGTGGGGTGCTGCTCGTGCCGGGCTCGCTGCTGCAGGGGCTGGGGCTGGCCTTCGACGTCGTCGTCCACCTGCGGATCAGCCCGGCCGCCCGGCGGCGGCGGGCACCGGCCGACCGCGCCTGGGAGCTGCCGGCCTTCGACCGCTACGACGACGAGGTGGACCCGGCGGCACTGGCCGACGCGGTGGTCCTCGCCGACCACGCCGACCGGCCGGCGCTGGTGCTCCAGGGCCGCTGGAGCTGACGCCCCTGCCCGGACACATGCGGTCCGGCTACAGCTCGCCGGCCACCCAGCGGTCGATGATGTGCCGGGCGATCGAGACGGTCGGCGGCAGCGCCTGCGGGCCGGTGCCCGCGCGCAGCTCGTCCCGGCTGAACCACCGGGCCTCCTCGATCTCGTCGTGGTCGATGCGCAGCTCCTCGGTCGTCGCGCGGGCGACGAAGCCGAGCATCAGCGACTGCGGGAACGGCCACGGCTGGCTGGAGACGTAGCAGACGTCGGTGACGGCGATGCCGACCTCCTCGGCGACCTCCCGGGCCACCGCCGCCTCGGCGGACTCGCCGGGCTCGACGAAGCCGGCCAGGATCGAGAACCGGCCCGCCGGCCAGACCGCCTGCCGGCCCAGCACGCAGCGGTCGCCGCCGTCGTGCACCAGCATGATCACCGCGGGGTCGGTGCGCGGGAAGACCTCGCGGCCGCTGTCCGGGTCGCGCTGCACCCAGCCGGCGCGCTCGATCGTGGTCGCCGCACCCGTGATCGGGGAGAACCGGTTGCGCTCGTGCCACTCGATGATGCCCACCGCCTGGACCAGCAGACCCGCGTCCAGGTCACCGAGCGCGCCGCCGACCTCGCGCAGCCCGGACCAGGAGTCGACCGGCCGGCCGGCCACGCTCAGCGCGCGCGGGGTGCGGAGCGCGGCGTACGCGACGCCGTCGGCCTCACCGAGGTAGATGGCGCCCTCCGGCCAGGCGGCCCGCTCCTCGTAGACCAGCTCCGGGCCGGCCGTCCCCTCGTGCACCGGCGCCGCGCGCCGCTCGTCGATGCGCAGCACGCGGACCGGCCGGCCCTGCGCCGGGTCCGGCAGCGACCGGGCCAGGTGGCCCCGGTCGTGGGCGGTGCGGGACAGCAGCGGTACGTCGGTGACCGCGCCGGCGTACCGGTCCTCGGGCCAGTCACCGCGGGCGGGCGGCGGTGGGTTGTCGGCCGGGGTGCTGCCGCCGGGCGGGACGCTCACGCGAGCGGCTCGGGCGCCGGTTCGACGGTCGGGGCGGTGACCTCGATCGGGCCGAGCACGCGCAGCTGGTCGGCGACCTCCTCGGCGTCCCCGACGACCACCGCGGTCAGCCCGGCCGGCGACAGCCAGCGCCGGGAGACCTCGGTGACCTCCTCGACGGTCACCGCGGCCAGCGCCTGCTGGTGGTCGGCGAGCCAGTCGGCGGACAGGCCGGCGCCGAAGAGCGCCGAGAGCGTGCTGGCCAGCCCGGCGTGCGTCGCCGTCCCGAGGGCGAGCGTGCCCAGCAGGTACCGGCGGGCGGAGTCCAGCTCGGCCTCGGTGACCGGGGTCAGGGCCATCCGGCCCAGCTCGTAGACCGTCTCCAGCAGGGCGGGGCCGGTGACGCCGGTGGCGACGTCGGCCTCCACGGTGAACGAGGAGCCGGCCATCAGGTGCTCGACCGAGCTCCGCGGGCTGTAGGTGTAGCCCCGCCGCTCGCGGATGTTCTCCACCAGCCGGGAGGAGAAGTAGCCACCGAAGACCATGCTGGCCAGCCGGAGCGCGGGCAGCTGCGGGTCGGTGCGGCCCGGTGCCGGGCCGCCCAGCCGCACGTTGGACTGCACGGCGCCGGCCCGGTGCACCAGCTCCAGCGGGCCGGGGGCGAGCGTGGGCACCGGCGCCGCCGCGACCGCCTTGCCCTCGGCGACCCAGCCGGCCAGGGCGGTGCCGACGACGTCGACCGCCGCGGCGGGATCGACGTCACCGACCAGCACGAGGGTGCTGCCGGCGGGCAGGACGCGCTCCCGGTGCAGCTTGCGCAGCGCCGCCGGGGTGACCGCGGCGACCAGCTCGGCCGCGGGCAGCTGTTGGGCGTACGGGTGGGCGCCGAACCGCCGGGCGGCCAGGGCCGACCGGGCGATGACCCCGGGCTGGGACCGGGCGATGAGGATGCGCTCCCCCACCCGGGCCCGCTCGGCGTCGACCGGGCCCGCCGGGTAGGTCGGCGCGGTGAGCAGCTCGGTGAGGACGCCCAGGACGGAGCCCAGCCCGTCGGGGAGCATCGTGGTGGAGAACAGCAGCCGGTCGGCGTCGGCGGAGACCGACAGCTCGCCACCGTGCGTCTGCAGCAGCTGGGCGATCTCCAGCTGGTCGTGCCGGGCGGTGCCCAGCAGGACGGCGCTGGCCAGCAGGGCGGTGCGGGCGGCGTGGGTGGCTGCGGCCCGCGGGGCGGAGGCGGCGAAGGGCACCCGCAGGCGCAGCTCGACCAGCGGCACGCCCGGCCGCGGGACGACGACCAGCCGCAGCCCGTTGGGCAGCGTGGTCTGGTGCACCTCGGGCGCCACGGCGGGGCGGGGTTCGCCCAGCGGCGGCACCAGCGAGAGGTCCAGCACGGGTGCACTCATCGGGCTGCCCCTCCGGTCGCGCGCAGTTCGAGGACGGCGGCGGTGTCCGGCGACAGCCCACGGGCCGCCGCCTGCACCTGGTCGGGCGTGACCGCGGCGAGCCGGGCGGCGAGCTCGCCGGCCAGCTCGGCCCGGCCGTGGATCAGCTCGGCGGAGGCGAACCCGAGGGTGCGGCCGAGCACGGAGTCGGCCTGCTGGAGCAGCTGCGCCTCGGTGCGCGCGGTGACCCGGGCCAGCTCGTCGGCGGGCACGCCGTCAGTGGCGACCCTGTCGACCTCCTCGTGCACCGCGGTGAGCACCCGGTCGACCGGGACGTCGGCCGGGTGGTGGACCTGGCTGACCAGCAGCGTGGCGTCGCGGACGTCGAAGGGGTCACCGAACAGGCCGAGGTAGGTGCTCTGCGCCACCGCCAGCCGGTCGGCGTGCAGCAGCCGGCGCTCGAGCCGGGAGGCGTCGCCCTCGCTGAGCAGCTCGGCCAGCAGCACGGTGCCCAGGTAGGTGTCCAGGTCACCGACCGGGTCGGGCACGCGCCAGCCGATCGCGACGGCGGGCGCGGGGGCCAGGCGGTCCTCGACCACCCCGCGGCGGACCGTGGTGGGCGAGGGCTCACCGACGGCCGGTGCCGGCGGGGCCGGGCGGGCGGGCACCTGGTCGAACCAGCGGCGCACCAGCACCTCGGTCTCGGCGACGTCCAGGTCGCCGCCGATGCAGAGCACCGCGTTGGACGGGGCGTAGTACCGGGAGAAGAAGTCCGTGGCGTCGTCCACGGTGGAGGACTCGAGGTCGACGAAGGAGCCGTAGCCGTCGTGGGTGTTGGCGAAGCTCTCGAACGCGATCTCCGGCAGCTGCAGCCAGGGGAACGCGCCGTAGGGCCGGTTCAGCACGTTGACCCGGATCTCCTCCTTGACCACGTCGATCTGGTTGCGGAGGTTCTCCTCGGTGATCGCCGGGGCCGCCATCCGGTCGGCCTCCAGGAACACCGCCCGCTCCAGCGCCTCGGCGGGCAGCGCCTGGAAGTAGTTCGTGTAGTCCTGGTGGGTCGACCCGTTGAAGGTGCCGCCGGCGGCCTGGACGAGGCGGGCGTGCTCCATCTTCGGCACGTTGGCCGAGCCCTGGAACATCATGTGCTCGAAGAGGTGCGCGAAACCGGTGCGGCCCGGGGGTTCGGAGCGCATGCCGACGTCGTAGAAGACGCTCACGGCGACGACGGGGACACTCCGGTCCGGCGCGAGCACGACCCGCAGTCCGTTGTCGAGCGTGAACCGCTCCACAGGGTGCCGCAGGGTCAGGTCGGGCCCAGCTGCTGTCACGCCACCGACCCTAACCGCGCCGTCCGACACGCCGCAGACGGGGACGGCCGGGCTCCCCCGTCCGGGCTGCCGTCCTGCCTGGCCGCACCGCCCTCCCCGCGAGCGGGCGCCCCGGCCCGCCGCCGTGCGTCGGGCCGCCCACCCCGTCCGGGGAGGGGCACCCCACGGAGGCTCGTGCTCTGGTGCACCGGTGCAGCCAGAGCACGAGCACACCGGGCACCACGGTCGGCACCCTCACAGCACCTGGACGTCGGCGAGCACCCGGTCGATGGCCCCGTACAGCTCGGCGTGCGTGTTGGGGATGGACAGGTACAGCAGGGCGAGTGCGGGCCGGCCGACGTCGACCAGCAGCAGCGCGGCCCGCTCGCCGCTCGCGTCGTAGCCCTCGGCGTCCCAGGTCAGGTCGAACTCGACGAGCCAGGCGGGAGCACCGTCGACGGTCACCGCCTCGTCCCGGCGGACGGTCCGCTCGTTGGGCTCCGGGTAGTACCGGGTGCGCACCGAGTCGGCCACGGCGGTGGCCGTGGACTGCAGGGTGTCGGGCCCGGACCAGCCGTAGGAGGGGACGAGCGGCCCGGAGGTGCACTGGGCGATGAACACCTCGCCCGCGCCCGGCAGGTCGTCCTGGGTGACGAAGTACTGGCCGGCGACCGCGACCGTCTCCAACTGCACGCCGCGGTCCCACTCGAGCCAGCCGTCGCCGAGGAAGGGGTAGGAGATGCCGGCCGCCTCGTCGATGATCCGGACCGTCCCGGGCGGGAACTCCCGGCCGGGCGCAGGGGCGGCCTCGGTCAGCGGCGCCTGGCCGGCCGGCTCCGGCGCCGGCCCGGAGCCCCGGACCAGCAGACCGGCCAGCACCAGCACGAGCACCAGCAGGAACCCGCCCAGCCCGAGCAGCAGCGGGCTGCGGCGCGGCCGGGCCGGCTCGGGGCTCTCCCAGGAGTCCCAGGAGGACGACGGGGCCTGCACCGGCGGGGCCTCGAACGGCCGGCCGACGCTGACCCCCGGTCCGGCCGGGGTGGTGACGTCGGACCAGGTCACCCCGTTCCACCAGCGGACGAGCTCCGCGGCGCCGTCCGGATCGGGGTACCAGCCCGGCGCCGGCGCGCTGCCCTGGCCGACCGGCCCCGCGAGCCCGGGGCCCGGGCCGCTCATCCTCGGCGCTCCCCGGTCGTGCTCAGCGCGCCGGGAACGGGACGGTGGCCAGCTCGCGCCACAGGTGGGCGGTTGCCTCGGCGCCGCGGTACAGCATCGGCAGCAGCACCCGCTCGTTCGGCGAGTGGATCCGGTCGGTGGGCAGCCCGGCGCCGAGGAACAGCAGCGGGGCGCCGAGGATGCCGGCCAGGTCGGCCTCCGGGCCGCTGCCGCCCTCGCGGGTGAACAGCACTTGGTCGGCGTCGGTGTCGAAGGCCTGGGCGATGGAGCGCAGCAGCGCGTCCATGGCCGGGTGGTCGATGTCGCTGCGGCACGGGGCGACGCCGCCGGGCGGCACGTGCACGTCGGCCTCGATGCCGGCCGGGGTGTTCGCCTGCACCCAGGCGCGCACCTGCTCGCCGAGGTCGGCCGGCACCTGGTCGGCAACGAGCCGGAAGGTCACCTTGGCGTGCGCCTCGGCGGGGACGATCGTCTTGTGGCCGGGGCCGGTGTAGCCGCCCCACATGCCGTTGACCTCCGCGGTCGGGCGGGCACCGACCCGCTCCAGGGTGCTGAAGCCGGCCTCGCCGGTGGCCACCCGGGAGGCGGCCGGGCCGGCCAGCCACGCCTGCTCGTCGAAGGGCACCCGGCCCATCAGCTCGCGCTCGCGGTCGGTCAGCGGGCGCACCTTGTCGTAGAACCCGGGCAGGGTGACCCGCCCGGACTCGTCGTGCAGCGAGGCCAGCAGCTCGGCCATCGCGTGCAGCGGGTTGGGCACCGCGCCACCGAAGGAACCGGAGTGCAGGTCGACGGCGGGCCCGCGGAGGGTGATCTCGGCGTCGGCCAGGCCGCGCATGGCGGTGACGGCGCTCGGCACGTCGGGGGCGGCCATGCCGGTGTCGCTGACCACCACGACGTCGCAGGCCAGCCGGTCGGCGTGCGCGCGCAGCAGGTCGGCGAAGTACGGCGAGCCGGACTCCTCCTCCCCCTCGATGAGCAGCTTCACCGTGACGGCGGGGGTGTCCCGGCCGGTGGCGGCCAGGTGGGCGCGCATGCCGAGCAGGTGGAAGGCGACGTTGCCCTTGTCGTCGATGGCGCCACGGGCGTGCAGCTCCGGGCCGTCGGGGCCCTCGACCCGGGTGGGCTCGAACGGCGGGCGGTCCCACAGCTCCAGCGGGTCGACCGGCTGGACGTCGTGGTGGCCGTAGACCAGGGCGACCGGCGCCCCCGCGTCGGCGGAGGGCCACTCGGCGAAGACGGCCGGGGCACCCTCGGTCGGCCAGATCTCCACGGTCGGGAACCCGGTGCGGCGCAGCGCGTCGGCCAGCCAGTCAGCACTGGCGGCGACGTCGCCGGCGTGCGCCGGGTCGGCCGAGATCGACGGGATCCGCAGCCAGGCGTCGAGGTCGGCGTGGAGGTCGTCGAGGTGGGCGGTCACGAAGTCGCGTTCGGCGGAGCTGCTCACGCCGTGGACGGTATCCCGCCGCGCGCACGCGACCGGCCGGGTGCCGGGCTAGGTTGCCTGCATGGCCGTGGGGATGCTGCAGGTGGACGTGGGCGACCTGACCTTCGACGTCCGGACCGACGGGCCGGTGGACGGCCCGCCCGTGCTGCTGCTGCACGGCTTCCCGGAGACGTCGCTGAGCTGGTCGGCGGTCACGCCGCTGCTCGCCGAGGCCGGGCTGCGCACCTACGCCCCCGACCAGCTGGGCTACTCCCCCGGCGCCCGCCCCGGGGAGACAGACGCCTATGCGCTGACCAACCTGGTGCAGGTGACCGCGGACCTGATGACCGCCCTGGACGTGCCGGTCGCCGACGTCGTCGGGCACGACTGGGGCGCCAACGTGGCCTGGGGCCTGGCCGGGTGGCACCCGGACCGGGTCCGCACCCTGACCGCCGTCTCCGTGCCGCACCCGACCGCCTACACGCTGGCCTTCCGCGCCGATCCGGAGCAGAAGGAGCGCTCGGCCTACATCAAGCTCTTCTGGCAGGCCGGCAAGGCCGAGGAGGTGCTGCTGGCCGACGACGCCCGGCGGCTGCGGCGGATGCTCGACGCACCGGGCGTCCCCGCCGAGGCGGTGGACGTCTACGTGCGGCAGCTGTCGGCGCCGGGTGCCCTGACCGCGGCACTGAACTGGTACCGGGCGATGAGCTCGGCCACCCGGGTCGACCCGGTGGAGGTGCCGACCACGTACGTGTGGAGCGACGGCGACGTCGCGGTGGGCCGGACCGCCGCCGAGGCCTGCGCCGACCAGGTCACCGGCGACTACCGGTTCGTGGAGCTGCCCGGGGTCACCCACTGGATCCCGGAGCAGGCCCCCGAGGACCTCGCCCGGGCGGTGCTGGACCGGATCGCCCGGGGCGCGGTCGCCGCACCCACCAGCTGAGCACCACCCGCGAGCCGAGCACCGTCCGCGAGCCGAGCACCACCCGCGAGCCGAGCACCACCCGCGAGCCGAGCACCACCCGCGAGCCGGGCACCACCCGCGAGCCGAGCACCGTCCGGGAGCCGGGCGCTCAGTCGGTGCCGGTGACCAGCGCGAGCAGGCCCTCCTCGTCGAGCAGGTCGACCGGGCGCAGGGTGACCCCGGCGGCGACGTGGTGGAAGCCGGCGCTGACCCGCTCCACCGGCACGCCGGTCAGCCGGGACCAGCCCAGCCGGTACGCGGCCAGCTGGACGCCGGCGGCAGCGAGCTCGGCGGCTCCCGGCACCGGGCCGGTCTTCCAGTCGATGACCTCGTAGCCGCCGTCGGGGGTGGCGTAGACGGCGTCGATCCGGCCGCGCAGGGTGAGCGGCCCCAGCGGCGTCTCGAACGGCGCCTCGACGTCCACCGGCTGGCGGTCGGCCCACTCGCCGGCGAGGAACGCCTCCTGCAGGGCGGTGAGCGCGGCATCAGGCGCCGCGCCCGCGTCACCGCTCCCGGGCAGCTCGTCGAGGTCGATCAACCGGGCGGCACCGAAGCGCTCCTCCAGCCAGGCGTGGAAGGCGGTGCCCCGCCGCGCCAGCGGCGCCGGCGCGGCCGGCATCGGCCGGCGCAGCCGGCGGGCCAGCTCACCGGGGTCCCGTCGCAGCGCGACCAGCGCGGACACCGACAGGTGCGCGGGGAGCGGGACGTCGACGGTGCCGCGGGAGTGGGCGGCCCGCTCGCGCAGCAGCAGGTCGGCGTCCCGCAGCCACTCGGCGACCAGCGGGTCGTCGGTCGCGCCGAGCGCCTCGGTGGTCAGCGGGTGCGGCTCGGTGCCGGCGATCAGCTCGGCGGCGGCGGAGAGCGACCGCCGGCGGCCGGCCGACAGCGGGTCGGCCGGCCACACGCCCACCGGCCACTCGGCCAGCGCGGGGTTCTCCGCGTCGTCGGCCGGCGGCGGCGCCCACGCGTCGACGACCCCGGCGCCGTCCTCGCAGGCGCCCTTGACCGCCAGCAGCAGCGACGACGGGCCGCAGACGGTCTTGCCGTCGCGCCACCAGCTGCCCGAGCACAGCAGCAGGTGCTTGGCGCGGGTCACCGCCACGTAGCCGAGCCGGATCTCCTCGGCCAGGCCGAAGTCCTTCCACTCCTCGACGTAGTCCTCCAGCGCGTCCCGGACCGCGGCCTGGTCGCCGGAGCCGGGGACCGGCAGGTGCAGCCGGGGCAGCTCGGCGCGGTCGGTGGCCCGCAGGTCGACCGGGACGGCGCCGGGGTCGCGGATCCAGGAGTCCGAGGCGTCCCCCTTCGCGGGGAACTGGCCCACGGTCATCCCGGGCACCGCGACGACGTCCCACTCCAGGCCCTTGGCCGAGTGGCCGGTGAGCAGCTGGACCGCCTCCGGGTTGACCGCCACCTCCCCCGGCTCCAGGCCGCGCTCGCGCACCTCGGCGTCGGCGAGGTAGCCGAGGAAGGCCGGCAGCGAGGGCAGCTCGGCGAGCTCGGAGAACTCGGCGGCGACCTCGTGCAGCGCGTCCAGGTGGGTGCGGGCACCGCCGGGGGTCACGTCCGGGTGGCTGGCCAGCTCGGTCTCCAGGCCGAGGCTGCGGACCACCTCGTCGACCAGGTCGGGCAGCGACTCCCCCAGCCGGGACCGCAGCCCGGACAGCTCGCCGGCCAGCCGCCGCAGCCGCCGGTGCCCCTCGGGCGAGTAGGCATCCGGGCGGCCGAGGTCGTCGAGCGCCTCGACGATGCTGCCGCGCTCCCGCGGCGGGGCCGGGCTCGCCGGGGCGCCGGCCGCCGGCGGGGTGCCTTCCTCGACCGGCTCGGGGGACGGCGTGCGGCGCTCCCGCACCAGCGCCCGGGAGCGGGCCTCCAGCGCGGCCAGGTCGCGCGGCCCGATCCGCCAGCGGGCGCCGGTGAGCAGCCGGCCCAGCGCGTCGCCGGCGCTCGGGTCGACCAGCACCCGCAGGGTGGCCACCACGTCGGAGACCTCGGGGACGTCGAGCAGCCCACCCAGCCCGACGACCTCCACCGGCAGGCCGCGGGCGCGCAACGCGGCGGCGATGCCGGGCAGCTGGGCCCGGCGCCGGGCGAGCACGGCGATCGTCGGCCGGTGCGCACTGCCGTCCTCCGGACGGCCCCGCGACCAGGAGCCGTCCCCCAGCTGCGCGGAGCCGCTGCGTCGCTCCTGCGCGGGACCCTCCGGGCCCTCCTCGTCACGATCCCCAGCCGCACTCCTGCCGTGCCAGCAGGCAGCGAGCCGGTCGGCGAGCGCCTCGGTCTCCTCGGCGACGGTCTCGTACAGCCCGCAGTGCACCGCGCCGGCGCCGGCGACCGGCGAGGGCTGGAGGTCCGGCAGCGGCTGCTCGGGCTCGGGCAGCGCGGCGGCCACCGTGTTGGCCACCGCCAGCACCGCCCGGTCGTTGCGCCAGCTGGTGGACAGCGTGAGCCGCTCGGCCGGGCGCTCGGGGGTGCCGGGGAAGGTGCGGGCGAACCGCTCGATCGTGCCGGCCGAGGCGCCCCGCCAGCCGTAGATGGACTGGCGCGGGTCGCCGACGGCCAGCACCGGGTGCCCGCCCGGACCGCCGAACAGCGCCTCCAGCATGCGCAGCTGGCCGACGCTGGTGTCCTGGTACTCGTCGAGCAGCACGACCCGCCACCGCGCGCGCTCGCGGCGGCCCACCTCGGCGGAGCCGACCGCCACCCGGGCGGCCAGGGACACCTGGTCGGCGTAGTCGATGGCCCCGGCCGCCCGCTTGCGCGCCTGGAACGCCTCGACCATCGGCAGCAGGGCGACCCGGGCCCGCTGCCGGGCCAGCAGCTTGAGCACCTCCGCGTACGGGCCCTTCTTGCGGCCGGCATCGGGGTAACCGCGCAGCTGGGACTCCAGCCGCGCCGTCCAGGCCCGCAGGGCGTCGGGGGTGATGTCGTGCTCCCCGAGCTCGGCGGCGAGCTGCAGCACGTCCTCGGTGGTGGTGACCAGGCCGAGGGCCACGTCGCTCATGTCGCCGGTGTGCGCGGCGACCGCGGTCGCCGCCTGGCCCCAGCACATGGCCGGCCCCAGCACGCCGGACCCGGGCTCGACGCCGATCCGCAGCCCGTGCTCGGCGACGATGCTGGCCGCGTAGCCGTGGTAGGTCGCCACCGTCGGTGCCGCCACGGCGAGCCGCTCCCGGAGCGCCGGGTCGGTGTCCGGGTGCTCGGCGAGCGCGGCCAGCCGCTTGCGCACCCGGGCGTTGAGCTCGCTGGCGGCCTTGCGGGTGAACGTCAGGCCCAGCACCGCCTCCGGGGCGACGAGCTGGTTGGCGACCAGCCAGGCGACCCGGGCGGCCATCGTCTCGGTCTTCCCCGATCCGGCACCGGCGACCACCACCAGCGGCCGGTCGACCGGCGCGGCGACCACGCCGGCCTGCTCCGCCGACGGCGAGTGGCCGACGCCGCTGCGGGCCGCGGTCTCGGCAGGGGTGAGCAGCCGCGGCGGCTCCGGGGCGAGGACCGGCACCATGCCCGGCAGGTCGAGGCTCAGCTGTTGGAGGACCCCGTCCTCCGCTCCGCTCGCGAACTCGCGGGGGGACCCGGAAGGGGGCCGGGGAGAGCCGGCAGAAGGCGTCATCGGGTCACCTGCCGGCCGGACTCCTGCATCGGGCAGCTGCGGCGGAAGGCGCACCGCTCGCAGTCGGTGTCGGTGCGCGCCACGAACTCCCCCGCCCCCATGCCCTCACCGACCTCGGCGATCAGCTCGCCCGCCCAGCTCTCCCGCGGGTCGACGTCGGGGGGCAGCGGCGGCTGCACGTGCTCCTTGGCCGCCTTCTGCGAGCCGCCGACCTGCAGCAGCGCCGCCCCGCCGGTGGCGGTGCCGTGCCCGGCGAAGGCGCCCTCGGTGACGGCGAGCTGGTAGGCCGCCAGCTGCCCGTGCTCCTCCACCGCCCGGGGGGCGGTCTTGCCGGTCTTGAGGTCCACGACGACCAGCCGGCCCTCGGCGTCGCGCTCCAGCCGGTCGACCTGCCCGCGGAGCCGGGCCCGGCCGACGGTGACGTCGAAGTCCTCCTCCGCCGCGACCAGCTCCCGGTCGGCGCGGGCGTGCCAGGCCAGGAACTTGGTCAGCATCTCCTGGGCCCGTTCCCGCTGGCGCTGGTCGAACCAGCCCGGCCCCAGGTCCAGGCCATCGAGCTCGGCGTCCAGGACGGCGGGGGCGTCGGCCGGCGGCAGACCCTCGGCCACCTGCTGGGCCACGTCGTGCACCGCGGACCCGACGGTGCGGGTGGCCTCCGGGGCCGCCTCCGCGCCGACCGCGCCGAGCACCCAGCGCAGTGGGCACCGCTGGAAGGTGTCGATCGCCGAGGGCCGCACGGGCACCACCTCGGCCGGATCGACCAGGGGCGCGTCGTCGGAGAGCGGGGCCAGCCCCCACCAGCCGGCCGGATCGGCCCCGGGCACCCGCTCCTCGGCCAGCCGGCGCAGCACGGCGGCGGCGCTGGCCCGGCGGGCCGGCGGAGTGTGCGGGTCGGTGAGGTGGCGGCGCAGCTCGGCGACGAGCGCGGGGAGGGTCAGCTGCCGGGGCAGCGGGGTGTGCGGCCGGGCGCCGTCCCCGTCGGCCGGCGCCGGCGCCACGAGGTCCAGGAAGCGCGAGGCGGTCGCCCCGGCGTCACCGCCGTCCAGCGCGCCGTCGACGGCGGTGACCAGCAGCCGGCGGCGGGCCCGGGTGCAGGCCACGTAGAACAGCCGTCGCTCCTCGGCCATCGCCTGGGTGCGCCGGTCCAGGGTGGCCGGGTCGGTGCCCCCGGCGGCGTCGACCAGGTCCTCGGCGCCGAGCAGGCTGGCCCGGGTGCGCAGGTCGGGCCACACCCCTTCCTGCACCCCGGCGACGCAGACCAGGTCCCACTCCAGGCCCTTGGCCGCGTGGGCGGTGAGCAAGCGGACCGTCTCCCCCATCGGCGCCCGCGCCGCTCCGCTGTCGCCGGGCAGCTGCTGCGCGCCGAGGTGCTGCACGAACGCCGCGACGGTGGCGTGCGGGAGGCGGTCGACGAAGCCGGCCGCGGCGTCGAACAGCGAGACGACGGCGTCCAGGTCGCGGTCGGCCACCGCACCCGACGGGCCGCCGGCCGCGCTGGCCCGCGCCCACCGGTTGGCCAGCCCACTGGCCTGCCACATCGCCCACAGGACGTCCTCGGCGCTGCCGTCGGCCGCCAGCGAGAGCCGGCCGGCCGACATCACCCGGGCCACCCGCAGCGCCGGCCGGGCCAGGTGCTCGGGCAGGGCGTCGAGCAGGGTGGCGTCGGCCAGCACCGACGCCAGCGGCGCCCCGCGGACCGCCGGGTCCTCCCCCCGGGTGGCCAGCTCCCGGCGGACGGCGCGGCGCAGCCGCCGCAGGTCCAGCACGGTCGCCCCGCCCAGCGGGGACGCGAGCAGCGCCTCGGCGCCCGGCTCGTCCAGCCCGGTCTCGGTCGGCACCTCCGGGCCGGCGCCGGCGTCGGGAGCGGCTGCCGGCGCAGCGACCGGCGCCGGCAGCAGTGCGGTGAGCGCGGCCAGCAACGGCTGGACGGCGGGCTGCGCGGCGAGCGCGACGTCGTCGGCAGAGACGGCGACCGGCACCCCGGCCTGGCTCAGCGCCCGCCGCACCGGGCCGAGGCCGGCGGTGGCCGACCGGACCACGACCGCCATCTGCGACCACGGCACGCCGTCCAGCAGGTGCGCGCGGCGCATCGTGTCGGCGAGGAAGGCCGCCTCCGTGGACGGGGAGTCGAAGACGTGCACCTCGGCGGTGCCGGGGTCGGTGTGCTCGCCGGCCTGCAGCCGGCGGTGCTCCCACGGCCCGGGCAGCCCCTCGGCGACGCGCCGGCTGACCGCGAGCAGCTCGGTGCCCGAGCGGCGGCAGACGCCGAGGGAGAGCCGGTCGGCCGGGCGGCCGTCGCGGTGCCGGAAGCGGCTGGGGAAGTCGATGATCCCGCGCGGCTCGGCGCCGCGGAACGCGTAGATCGCCTGGTCGGGGTCGCCGACGACGACCAGGTCGCCCCCGCCCCCGGCGAGCAGCTCGACCAGCTCGACCTGCGCCGGGTCGGTGTCCTGGTACTCGTCGACGAACAGCCAGCCGGCCCGCTCGCGCTCGGTGCGCAGCAGCTCCGGGTCGTCGTGCAGCTCGTCGATGGCGGTGCGGACCAGCTCGGCCGGGTCGTAGCCGGAGGCCCCGCCGCGGGCGACCGTGGCGAACCAGGAGACGTCCTGGTACTGCCGGAGGAAGTCCGCGGCCGCCTCCCAGTGCGGCAGCCCGCGCTCACGCCCCCAGGCGGACAGCCGCCGGCTGTCGATCCCGCGCTCGGTGGCCCGCAGCAGCAGCTCGCGCAGCTCGTCGCGGAAGCCGTCGGTGCCCAGCGCGGCGGCCAGGTCGGCGGGCCAGCGGACGGCGCCCTCCTCGTCGGCGTCCCCGCGCAGCAGCTCGGCGAGCACGGCGTCCTGCTCGGCGGAGGTCAGCAGCCGCGGTGCCGGCTCACCGCGCAGCACGGCGGCCCGGCGCAGCACCCCGAAGGCGTAGGAGTGGAAGGTGCGGGCCACCGGCTCCCGGATGGTGCGCCCGACCCGGGCGGTGATCCGGGTGCGCAGCTCGGCGGCGGCCTTGCGGCTGAAGGTGAGCACCAGCAGCCGCTCGGGGTCGGCGCCGGCGTCGATCCGCGCGGCGACCGCCTCGACGATCGTGGTCGTCTTCCCGGTGCCGGGCCCGGCCAGGACCAGCAGCGGACCGCCCCGGTGGTCGACCACCGCCTGCTGCGTCGGGTCGAGCTGCGGGCGGACCACCGGCGCCGGCTCCGGCTGCACCAGCCGGTACACCGGCCCGGAACCGACCGACGGCTCCGCCGTGACCACCGCTGTACTCCCCGCTTCCCCCCGCACACCCCGATGAGACCACGGGGGTACGACAGTCGCGCTCAGGCGTCGTCCGGCCAGCCCACGGCGGCCAGGTCGACCCGCGATCCGCGCAGCGGCACGCCCTCCCCGGCCAGCAGCTCCAGCTGCCGCACCCGGACCGGCTCGGCCGCCGTCCCGTCGGCGCGCACGACCCGGTGCCAGGGCACGGCCGCACCGCCGGTGGACAGCGCCCGGGCGACCCGGCGCGGTCCGACCCCGACCAGCCGCCCGATGGCGCCGTAGGTGCTCACCCGCCCCGGCGGGATCGCCTCGACCACGTCATAGACGGCCTCGTCGACGTCCTCTGCCGCAGGCGGCTGCGGTCCGGGTGCCGGCACGGGTCCGGGGGCTGGCACGGTGCCCGCCTCAGCCGGTGAAGTCGCTGTTGAGGGTCCACCACTCGTACAGGGCGGCGACCTCGTCCTGCGTGGTCCCGGGGGCGTGGACCGCGCCCTCGACCAGGTACTCGTCGTCGGTCCAGACGATGACCGCGTCGCCGTCGGGGAGCAGGGCGCAGGCCACCAGGCCACCGGTGACGCCGCTGGGGTAGGTCCACTCGCCGTAGCCCGTGGTGGTCGAGCAGTCCTCGTCCCCGGACCACTCGCTGAGCCCGAGGTCGGCGACGTCGGAGGCGAACACCGCGTCCAGCGTGGGCACGTCCGGGTACCGGTGGTACACCGCGCCGGCCGGGCCGGGCTGGGTGAGCGCGGGCCCGCACTCCGCCGCCGTGAGGTCACCGTCGCCGTAGAGCGCCCGCTCCTGGCAGTCGGTGAAGTCGCTGGGCAGGTGCGCCAGCAGCTCGTCTGGAGCCGGCGCCGGTGGCGCGGACGACGCCGGGGTGGACGTCGATGCGGACGACGCCGGGGAGGACGGCGCGGACGCGGAGGACGATGCGGCCGAGGAGCCCGGCGAGCCCGTCCCGGCGGCCGTCGGGACGGGGCCCTCGTCGTCCCCGGTCAGGGTCAGCGTGAGGACGACCGCGACCACCACGAGCAGCAGCAGCGCCGCGACGATGGCGAGGACCGTGGTGCGCCTGCCGCGGTCGCCGCCACCACCGGCGGCACTCGACCCAGCGGGGTGGTCCCGGCCGGGGCCGCCGAACCCGCCGACCTGGGTGGGCTGGTCGCCGTGACCGGGCGGGCGGGGCGCACCCCAGCCCCCGGGGCCGGGTGGGGGGCCGTACCCGCCGGGCGGCTGACCCCAGTCATCGGGCTGCCCAGGCTGCTGACCCCACCCTCCGGACCGGTCGGGCTGCTGACCCCAGCCACCGGACTGCCCGGGCTGCTGACCCCACCCTCCGGACCAGCCGGGTTGCTGACCCCAGCCACCGGACCGGCCGGGCTGCTGACCCCACCCTCCGGACCAGCCGGGCTGCTGACCCCAACCCCCGGGCTGACCCCAGCCACCGCCCTGCGGCGGGCGGCCGTCCGACGGCGACGACCCGTCCGGGCCTTGCGGGGGCGGCCCCGGGGGTGGCTGGCTCATCGTGGGACCTCCGGCTCGGCTGTGTCGGGCAGCCTAGGCGGCAGGTGTCCCGCCCGGACCGCGTGTCCACACGTCCGGGCGTCCACAGACGTCGGTCAGGCGCAGGGGCCGGTCAGGCGCGGCGGCCGAACCGGGCCAGCAGACGGGTCTGCAGGTCCGCGCCCGGCGGCACCTCGACCGGGGCGTCGAACACCCCCGGCACGCCGTCCTCGCCCAGGTGCTCCTCGGCGTACCGGAAGGCCTCGGCCACGAGCTCGGGGTCCAGGGCGGTGTCCCCGCCGACCGCCCGGGCAAGGTCCCAGGCGTGCACAGTGAGGTCGACGGTCATCTCGGTCAGGTAGTCGCCGGCCGGGGCGGGGCCGGAGGACAGCTGCACGGTCCGGGACAGCACGTCGTCGGCGGCCCAGGCGGTCAGCGCGGCGTCGGCCGCGGACTCCCAGGCCGACAGCGGGTCCCCGCCCAGCAGTTCGGCCGGGTCGGTCGGGACCTGGCGGCCGACGACGTCCGGTGACTCGCCGGCCAGCAGCAGCGGGACCCACAGCTGCTCGCCGGTCAGGTGGGCGACCAGGTCCACGACGCTCCACTCCGGCAGCGCGGGGGCGTCCCACTCGCCGGGCTCGACGGCGTCCACCCGGTCGGTGAACTGCGCCTGGGCGCGCTGGTACCGCATGAGCAGGTCGGCACGGCGTGGGTCGGGCATGCCCCCAGTAGAACGCAGAGGCCCCCACTCCGGCACGGAGTGGGGGCCTCTGTCCGGCCCCTTCGCAGGGTCCCGACCCGCGCGGAGCGTGGGTCGGGGGGCGAAGGGGTCCTTTCAGTAGGTGGGGAGCGCCTTGTCGATCCGGGTCGCCCACGCCGTCACGCCGCCCTGCACGTGCACGGCGTCCTTGAAGCCGGCGTTCTTGACCGCGGCGAGCGCCTCGGCGGAACGGACGCCGGTCTTGCAGTGCAGCACGATCGGCTTGTCCTGCGGCAGCTGCGCCAGCGCCCGGCCGGACAGGATCTCGTCCTTGGGGATCAGCTTCGCGCCCGGGATGGAGACGATCTCGTACTCGTTGGGCTCCCGGACGTCGATCAGCTCGAAGTCCTTGCCGGCGTCCATCATGTCCTTGAGCTCGTCGACGGTGATCGTCGAACCCGCGGCGGCCTCCTGGGCCTCCTCGGACACGACACCGCAGAACGCCTCGTAGTCGATGAGGCCGGTGATCGGCTCGCCCTCCGGGTCCTTGCGGACCTTGATCTCGCGGAAGGTCATCTCCAGGGCGTCGTAGACCATCAGCCGGCCGAGCAGCGTCTCGCCGATGCCGGTGATGAGCTTGACCGCCTCCGTGGCCTGGATGGCGCCGATGGTCGCGCAGAGCACGCCCAGGACACCGCCCTCGGCGCAGGAGGGGACCATCCCGGGCGGCGGCGGCACCGGGTAGAGGTCGCGGTAGTTGGGCCCGTGCTCGTTCCAGAAGACCGAGACCTGGCCGTCGAACCGGTAGATCGAGCCCCACACGTAGGGCTTGTCCAGCAGCACGCAGGCGTCGTTCACCAGGTAGCGGGTGGCGAAGTTGTCGGTGCCGTCGACGATCAGGTCGTACTGGCTGAAGATCTCCTCGACGTTCGAGGAGTCCAGCCGGGTCTCGTGCAGCCGCACGTCGACCAGCGGGTTGATCTCCTTGATCGAGTCGCGGGCGCTCTCGGCCTTGGACCGGCCGACGTCGGACTGCCCGTGGATGATCTGGCGCTGCAGGTTCGACTCGTCGACGGTGTCGAACTCGACGATGCCGAGCGTGCCGACACCGGCCGCGGCCAGGTACATGAGCACCGGGGAGCCGAGGCCGCCGGCGCCGACGGCCAGCACCTTGGCGTTCTTGAGCCGCTTCTGCCCGTCCATCCCGACGTCGGGGATGATCAGGTGACGGCTGTAGCGGCGGACCTCGTCGATCGACAGGTCGGTGGCGGGCTCCACCAGGGGTGGCAACTGCACGGAGCGCTCCTCACACGGCTGTGGTCACAGGGCTGACCGGCTCCAGAGGCCGGTGTCCTGCTCTGCCCAACAGCGTTCCACGCCGTGCTCTTCCCGGTCGCGGCCCGGGGGTCATCCGCGCAGGTCGCGGCGGCGGTACCCGGCCAGGCCCGCGACGGTCAGCACCGCGGCGACCACCAGCAGCCCGGCCAGCCCGGGCACGTCCACGGGCCCGGCCGGCACGGCGGCGACGTGCGCGAACGGCGACAGGCCGCGGACCCAGGCCGGCCAGGCCAGGGTGTCGGCGAGCACCAGCAGCAGGTAGCCGCCGGCTGCGGGCAGCACCCCCAGTGGCAGGACGGCGGACGGCGCCCACGCCAGCGCCGCGACCGCCGCCCCGAGGCACACCGCGACGACCGGCAGCACGTTGAGCACCCCGGTCAGCGCCGCGCCCATGGGCAGGTCGGCCCCGACCCAGGTGGCGCCCAGCCAGGTCGCCAGACCGGCCGCCACGGTGAGCAGGACGGCGCCGGTCGCCACCCCGGTCAGCTCGGTGGCCAGCCAGCGGACCCGGCGCACCGGCAGCGAGTACAGCAGCGTCAGCCGACCGGCGACCTCGTCGGTCGCCGTGGCCGCGACCCGGCTGGCGACGAACCCACCGACCGGCACTGCCAGCAGGGTGAACAGCGAGGCCACGTAGCCGCGCACGCTGCCCAGCTCGGCGAAGCCGGCCCGGGCGGCCAGCTCCGCGAAGCGCGGGTTCTCGCTCAGGAAGTCGGTCATCGTGGTGGCCAGCAGCCCGATGAGCAGGAAGTAGGCCACCACCGCCGCGCCCCAGCCGAGCACCGGCCGGCCGGTGTGCCGGGCCGCCAGCGCGGGCAGGGAGCGCAGCGGCCGGGCACCGGGCCGGACGGTGCCGGGCCGGCGCCAGGGACCGCTGCCGACGTCCCGCCGGGTGGAGACCGCCAGCGCCGCCGCGACCAGGACGGCGACGGCAGCGGCCAGCACGACCAGCGGCAGCACCCGGTCGGCGGCGAAGGGAGCGCTGCGACCCAGCAGGCCGAACGGGCTCAGCCAGTGCAGCCAGCCGAGCGCAGGCACCCCGTCGGCGACCATCCGGGTCAGCAGGCCGGCCAGCAGCAGCCCCACCGCCAGGCCGGCGGCGACCCGGCGCTCGGCCAGCAGCTGGGCGGCGAGCGCGCCCAGCGCGGCGCCCACCATGCCGGTGCCGCCGATGAGCGCGCCGAACAGCAGGGCACCGGTCGTGGCGGTGCCGGCCAGCACCAGGCCGGCGGCGGTCGCGGCGCCGACGAGCGCGGCCGCGCCCAGCAGGACCACCAGGTGGCGCAGCAGCACGGCCGGCAGCCGCAGCCTTCCGCCCAGCAGCAGGTCCCAGCGACCGGCCTCCTCCTCGCCCCGGGTCACCCGGGTCGCCGCGAGCGCCGCCCAGACGCCGACGAGCACCGCGACCGCCGTCCCGGTGCGCCACACGGTGAACCCGCCGGGGTCCCCGAGCGCGACCGGCGGGCCGAACAGGGTGCGGATGGCCGGGTTCTCCGCGAGCGCCGCCAGCGAGGCCCCGGCCAGGTCCTGGTCCAGCTGCCGGTGCTGGACGGCGACCAGCGCAGGCATCCCGGCGGCGACGCCGGTGACCAGGACGGCGCCGCGACGGACCGACCGGGCGGCCAGGGCGGTGACCGCCCGACCGGCCGGGCCGGGCTCCGGCGTCCACCCGGCAGCGGACGCCGTGGGGGCGGGCGCGGTGCCGGTGGTCATGCCCGCACCTCCGCGCCGGTGGACCGGTCGTCGCCGTAGAAGTCGAGGAAGAGCTCCTCGAGGCTGGGCTCGCGCACGTCGAGGGCGACGACGTCCAGGCCGGCCAGCGCGCGCAGCACCGGGGCGGGCGGGCCGGCCAGCGTCATCGTCAGCTCGAGCGGCGACGTCCACCGCAGGTCGGCGACGCCGTCGACCCCGGTCAGGCCGGCTCCCGCGGCAGCAGGACGAGCCAGGGTGACGCTGATCTCCGAGCGGCGCAGCCGCCGCAGCTCGTGCAGCCCGGCGACCTCCACCAGCCGGCCCTGGCGCAGGATGCCCACCCGGGAGCAGACGGCCTCGACCTCGGCGAGCTGGTGCGAGCTGAGGAACACCGTCTGCCCGCGCGCGGCCGCCTCGGTCACGCAGCGGCGGAACTCCCGCTCCATCAGCGGGTCCAGGCCGCTGGTCGGCTCGTCCAGGACCAGCAGCGGGGCGCGGGTGGCGAAGGCGGCGACCAGGGCGACCTTCTGCCGGTTGCCGGTGGAGTAGGTGCGGGCCCGCCGGTCCGGGTCGAGGGCGAACCGCTCGACGAGCTCGGCCCGGTAGGCCAGGTCGGTGCCCGGGCCGACGGCGGCGAGCAGGTCCAGGCACTCCCGCCCGGTCAGCGCCGGCCAGAGCGCGACGTCCGCGGGGACGTGGGCCAGCTGGCGGTGGGCCCGGCCGACGTCGTGCGCCGGGACGCCGAACACCTCCACGTGGCCACCGGAGGGGCGCAGCAGCCCGAGCACCAGCCGGATCGTCGTGGACTTGCCGGCGCCGTTCGGACCGAGGAAGCCGAAGACCTCCCCGGGTGGCACCGCCAGGGAGAGGTCGTCCACGGCGACGGTCCGGGAGAAGCGCTTGCTCAGGTGCTCGGCGCGCAGTGCGGGCACGGCAGGGGCAGAGGCGGGCATCGGAGCCCTCCGATCGCAGTCGGGAACACGACTGCCGACCAGGCTTCCCGGCGCACCGGCAGTGACCCTAGACCCGCCGCAGCCGCGCCGGAACGGGTCCCGGCACGGCCTCTCCGGGACCCAGCGCCGCCCCGGACCGAGGGGTGAGCCGGACGATCAGGAGGGCAGCGGCCAGGCGTTCTTCTGGCAGCCCTGCAGGCCGAGGGTCTGCTGCTGCATCACCGGGGCCGGCTGCCCCGGGCCCGGGCACGGCTCGTGGCCGTGGCCCAGGACGTGCCCGACCTCGTGGTTGACCACGTACTGCCGGTAGGTGGCGACGTCACCGCCGTACTCGGGGACGGCGGTCTCCCAGCGGGCCAGGTTGACCACCGCGCGCTCGCCGTAGCGGCAGGACGTGTAGCCGTTGGTGCCGACGCCGGGGCAGTAGATCTCCATGCTGCCCGGGCTGATCAGGCTGACCCGGAACTCGTAGGCACCGGCCGCGGCCTCGGCGGCACCCACCCGCTGGAAGGACAGCCCGCCGTTGCCGCCCCAGGACCGGGGGTCGCCGAGGGTGGCCTCGACCGCGGCGGCGAACGCGGCGCCGTCGACGTCGATGCCGTCCTCGACCTCCACGACGAAGCGCTCCAGCGGCCCGGTGCCGTACACCCCGGACGTGCCGTCGACCACGCTGACGCTCCCGGCACCCTGCTCGACGTAGGCCGGTGCGGCGGGTGCGGTCTCCCCCGGCGGCGGTGCCGGTGTGCTCGGCACCCCGGCCGGGACGTCCTCGACGTCGACGACCGGTGGCGTGGTCGGCGCGGACGTCTCCACGGCCTCGGCCGAGGCCGTGGAGGTGGGGCCCTCCCCGCCGCCGGGCCGGACGACGTCGATGAGGGCCAGGAGGGTCGCGACGGCCAGCACCGGGACGGCGTAGGCGCGCCAGCCGTACCGGCGGACGAACCGGCGGAACCGGCCGCGCGGCAGCACGGTGGGGCGTCCGGTCGGGGCGCGGCGCGCGACCAGCGGCTCCCCTGCCGGACGTCGTCCGGACGGACGGGGTCCCGGGCTCGTCACGGCGGCCAGGCTCTCACGCCACACCGGTCCCAGGGCGGACGCCGTCCGGGCGCGGCGCCGTTCCGGGACGCCCGGTCACACCTGCCCGGCCGGGAGGTCGGCACCGCCGACGGGGTCGGTCGCGCGGACACCGGCGGCGTCCTCGGCCAGACCGAGCACCGCCCGGGCGGTGGGCTCCGGGGCCTCCAGCATCGCCAGGTGCCCGATGCCGGCCTGCACCTGCAACCGGGCGTCGGGGAGCACCTCGGCCAGCCGCGGCGCGAGCTCGGGGTCGACCAGCTTGTCCCGGTCACCCCAGACCACCAGGGACGGCGCCCGCACCGACCGGGCCATCCGCCAGGCGTTCGCCCGGCCCACCCGCAGGTAGGAGCTCATCAGGCCGCGCAGGCTGCGGGTGAGCGCCTGGCCCGCCCAGGGCTGGGCGTCCCGCCGCCGGGTCTCCTCCACCGCCTCGGCGACGCGCTCCGGTGGCACCCGGCCCGGGTCGCCGAAGCACATCTGCAGCAGGCCGCGGACGCGCTGCTCCGGGCTGGCGCCGGCCAGCCGCCGTTCGGCGAGCGCAGGCACGCCGGGCAGCAGCACCAGCGCGATCGCCCGGTCGAACGCCGCCGGCACCCGGTAGACCGGCATGGCGGCGGAGATCAGGGTGAGGGTGGCGACCAGGTCCGGACGGCGGGCGGCGACCCAGACGCTGACCAGGCCGCCGAGCGAGTTGCCCACCAGGTGCACCGGACGCCCCTGCCCGGGGCCGGGCCGGGCGACGATCCACTCCAGGACGTCGACGACGGCCTGCACGTGCCGGTGGATGGAGTAGCGCGGCGGCGGGGCCGACTGGCCGAACCCGGGCAGGTCCAGGGCCCAGCCGTCGAACCGGACGGCCAGCAACGCGGCCAGGTCGGTCCAGTTGGTCGAGGCGCCGCCCAGGCCGTGCACGTAGAGCGCCCGCTCGTGCGGCGCCTCCCCCTCGGCCGGGTCGCTGCCCGGCAGCGGGCCGCACCAGGGCGTGTGCCGGACGAAGACCTCCCCGCCGGTGATCGGCACCATCGCACCGGGCCAGGGCGGGAGGAGGGCACCGGGCCGCGGCAGCGGCACCGAGGACAGCCGGGCGTCGTTCACCTACCCGACGGTAGAACACCGGGGTGTCGGTCCTGCCGTGCCCGGCCGGGGTGGGACGCCGTCGGCACGACGCGCCGGTAACATCGCCGGGCCATGCGACCCAGCCGACCCGCGCCCGCGCCTCCGCCGCCGGCTGCCCCCCGCACCCCCGCCCCGCGCACCGCGCGCCTGCCGCGGGGTGCCCGGCGGCTGCAGCTGCTGCGGGCCGCGCAGGACGTCTTCGTCGCCCAGGGGTTCCACGCCGCGGCGATGGACGACATCGCCGATCGGGCCGGGGTCAGCAAGCCGGTGCTCTACCAGCACTTCCCGGGCAAGCGGGAGCTCTACCTGGCGCTGCTGGAACAGCAGGTCGACGAGCTCACCGACCGGGTCCGCGAGGCCATGGCGGGCACGGAGTCCAACCGCGAGCGGGTCGACGGCGCGGTGGGTGCCTACTTCGACTTCGTGGACGCCGACGGCGAGGCGTTCCGGCTGGTGTTCGAGTCCGACCTGCGCAACGACCCCGACGTCCGGCGGATCGCCGACCGCGGCGCCCGGCAGTGCATCGAGGCGATCGCCGAGGTCATCGCGATGGAGACCGGCGCGGACCCGGAGCGGGCGCTGCTGCTGTCCGCGGGGATGACCGGGCTGGCCGAGACGAGCGCGCGGTGGTGGCTGGCCCGCAAGGGCACCCTGTCCCGCGACGAGGCCGTGTCCCTCGCGTCGTCCCTGGGCTGGCGCGGCATGTCGGGCTTCCCGCTGCGCGAGGACGCCGACTGAGCTCCGCCGTTCGCTGACGGCTGACCGGTTGGACCGGCTGCCTCCCGGGGGGCTGGACTAGCGTGGGAGGCCAGTAGCCGGACCTGAGGAGGCATCCCCGCGTGGAAGTAAAGATCGGTGTCCAACACTCCCCCCGCGAGCTGGTCATCGACAGCCCCAAGAGCCCGGACGAGATCGCGGCCGAGGTGTCCAAGGCCATGACCGGGTCCAAGGACGGCCTGCTCACGCTGGTGGACGAGCGCGGCCGGCGCATCGTCGTCCCGACCGACCGGATCGCCTACGTCGAGATCGCCGAGGCCGACCAGCGCCGGGTGGGCTTCATCAGCAGCTGAACGACCGCACCACCGCACCACCGCCGACAGGGCGTCGCCGCACCGCGGCGGCGCCCTGTCGCGTCTCCCCCCTCAGGGGTTGAGGCCGAGGGCCTGCATCCGGGCCGAGTGCGCGGTGGTGAGCCGCTGGAGCAGCCGGGCGACCCCGGTCAGGTCCCCCGTGCCGGCGATGAGCAGGTCGGCCAGCTGCTCGTGCTCGGCGATGACCGCCTGGGACTGGGTCAGCGCCTCACCGACCAGCCGCCGCGCCCACAGCGCCAGCCGACCGGTGAGCGTCGAGTCGGCGAGGATGGCGGCCCGGACCTCCCGCAGCGCGAAGTCGGCGTGCCCGCTGTCGTCGAGGACCTCCTCGACCAGCGCCCGGTCCGGCTGCGGGAGGAAGGCCGCGACCTCGCGGTAGAAGTCGGTGGCCAGCCCGTCGCCGACGTAGGCCTTGACCAGCCCCTCCAGCCAGGTGCTCGCCCGGGTCCCGTCGTGGAAGGCGTCCAGCGCGGCGACGAACGGGGTCATCGCCTCGGCCACGTCCACGCCGAGCTCGCGCAGCCGCTGGGTCAGCCGCTCGTGGTGCCCGATCTCGGCCGCCGCCATCCGGGCCAGCGCGGCTCGGCCCTCGAGCGTGGGCGCCAGCCGGGCGTCCTCGGCGAGCCGGTCGAACGCGGTCAGCTCGGCGTAGGCCAGCACGCCCAGCAGGTCGATCACCGCCGGCCGGACGGCCGGCTCGCTCCGGCCCTGGTCCTGGCCCTCCTCGACGCTGGTCACGGTTCCCCCTCCTCGTGCCCCACCGGCGCGGGGACGCGCCGCCGGCGGCCGCTCGACGCCTCCTGGGCCCGTGTCGCACGGCAGCGCAGCGAGGTTAACGGGCAGGTCACGCTAGGATGGAATCGGCGAGCCGCCAGGTTCGTTGTTCGTGCGCAACTTCCGTGTGCGCTGATGACCGCCGGATCACCTCCTCGAGGCCGGCCCTCCGAGGGCCGTCTCCCGGGCAGTCTGCACTCGACGCCCGGTCTGCTGGCCGCGTCGGCGCTTGGATCGAACATCCCGGAACCGACCCCGGGACCGGCGAGCGAGTCGGGCAACGCCGGAGCTCGAGACCGAGCTCAGGCACCGACGACGCACCGCGGTCCCCCACCAGACCGAGGCGAGAGAACTGACCTCCACCGAGAACACCTCCACTGCCACCACCACCCCCGCCGCTCCGGAGCTGGAGCACGCCGAGACCGGCGCGCCCGCCCCCGAGGAGCTCGAGCAGCAGGTCGAGGAGCTGGGCGGCGCGCCCGTCGCCCCCGACAGCCCGCTGTTCAGCGACTTCGACGTGCACCCCGACATCGTGGCCGCGCTGGCCGAGGTCGGGATCACCCGCACCTTCGCCATCCAGGAGCTGACCCTCCCGCTCGCCCTGGCCGGCAACGACCTCATCGGGCAGGCCCGCACCGGCACCGGCAAGACGCTGGGCTTCGGCGTCCCGCTGCTGCAGCGCGTCGTCCCCGCCGCCGAGGGCGGTGACGGCGTCCCGCAGGCGCTGGTCGTCGTCCCGACCCGCGAGCTGTGCGTGCAGGTCTCCCGCGACCTGGCCGCCGCCGGCGCCAGGCGCGGCATCCGGGTGCAGGCCATCTACGGTGGCCGCGCCTTCGAGCCGCAGGTCGCCGCGCTGCAGGCCGGCGTCGAGGTCGTCGTCGGCACCCCCGGCCGGTTGCTGGACCTGGCCCAGCAGGGGCACCTGATCCTGGGCAAGGTCCGGGGCCTGGTCCTGGACGAGGCCGACGAGATGCTGGACCTCGGCTTCCTGCCCGACATCGAGCGGATCCTGGCGATGGTCCCGGACAAGCGGCAGACGATGCTGTTCTCCGCGACGATGCCCGGCCCGATCGTCACGCTGTCGCGGTCCTTCATGACCCAGCCCACGCACATCCGGGCGCACGGCAACGACGAGGGCTCGACGGTCCCGCAGACCACCCAGTTCATCTACCGGGCGCACAACCTGGACAAGCCCGAGCTGCTGTCCCGGGTGCTGCAGTCCCGCGACCGCGGCCTGGTGATGGTGTTCTGCCGCACCAAGCGCACCGCGCAGAAGGTCGCCGACGAGCTCGTCGACCGCGGGTTCGCCGCGGCGGCGGTGCACGGTGACCTCGGCCAGGGCGCCCGCGAGCAGGCGCTGCGCGCCTTCCGCGCCGGCAAGGTCGACGTGCTGGTCGCCACCGACGTCGCCGCCCGCGGCATCGACGTCACCGGGGTCAGCCACGTCGTCAACTACCAGTGCCCGGAGGACGAGAAGACCTACGTGCACCGGATCGGCCGCACCGGCCGGGCCGGCAGCACCGGCGTGGCGGTCACCCTGGTCGACTGGGACGACATCCCCCGCTGGCAGCTGATCAACAAGGCGCTGGACCTCGACTTCGCCGACCCGCCGGAGACGTACTCCACCTCGCCGTGGGTCTACACCGACCTGGACGTGCCGACCACGGCCACCGGCCGGCTCCCCCGCGCGCAGCGGACCCGCGAGGGCCTGGGCGCGGAGACCCTGGAGGACCTCGGGGAGACCGGCAAGCGCCAGCGCACCGGCGGCGGTTCGGCCGGCCCGGGCCGCACCGCCCCCGCCACCGAGGAGGCCCCGCCCACGGTCGGGCCGCGCAAGAGCCGCCCGCGGCAGCGCACCCGGGGCAACGGCGCAGCGGCTGCGGGAGCCGCGGCGGCGATCGACGGTCCGCCGACCGACCGGGACACCCCGGCGATGGCCGGGTCCACGGACGGCGGCGAGGGCGGCGGCCGGCCGCGCCGGCGTCGTCGGCGCGGTGGTCGCGGCGGCAGCGGCGGCTCGGAGTCCGCGGCCTGATGGCGGGCCTGCCTTCCCCCCGACCCCCACGCCACTCGGGTCGGGCCCCGGGAGGCAGGCCGTTCCAGCACGTCCCCAGGCGGCGGCCGCCCCTGCGGTTCTGGGTCTGGACGGCGGTCACCCTCGCGGTGGCCGCCGTCGCCGTCCTGCTGTGGCGCACCTCCGACGTCGCGGCGACGTCCCGCACGACCGCGGCGCCGGCCGCCGTCCCCGACGAGGCACCGGCAGCCGAGCTGGCGCAGGCCTGGTCGGAGACCACCGGCCCCGCCGCACCGCGGCAGGCGGTGGAGAGCGGCCGGGTGCTGGTCACCGACGAGCGGGGCGTGGCCATGCTGGACGCCGCGACCGGTGCGGAGGCCTGGCACTACCGGCGGGCCAACGCCACCCTGTGCGATGCGACGGCGGTCGACGGGATCGTCGTCGTGGCCTTCCGCACCACCGGACGCTGCAACGAGCTGACCGGCCTGGACGCCGCCACCGGCGACCGGGCGTGGTACCGCAACGTCCGGTTCCGCACCGACGTCGACCTGGCGAGCACCAACCAGGTCCTGCTGGCCAGCAGCCCGACCGGGATCGTCACGATCGACCCGGTCGGCGACGACACCCGGTGGCGGTACGCCCCGCCGGAGGGCTGCCGGATCGTGGGGTCCGACGTGGGCAGCTCCGGGGTGGTCGTGCTGCAGCGGTGCAGCGGCCTGGCGGCGGTGCAGGTCCGGTTGCTCGACGGGTTCGCCGGCGACGTCCTGTGGACCCGGGACCTGGAGGTCGGCACCGACCCCGCCCGGCTGGCGGGCGTCGACCGGCTCGTCGACGTCGTCGTCGGCGACCGGGTGCACGTGCTCTCCCCCGCCGACGGCACGCTGCTCGGCGAGGTCGAGCTCCCGGCCCGGCCGGCCGGCCAGGACGCCGGGACCGAGCCGCTGCAGCAGGTCGGCGTCGCCGACGTGGCCCTGCTCTGGGCACGCGGTCAGCTGCTGGCGCTGGACCAGACGACCGGGCAGCCACGCTGGCAGCTGCCCGCCCTGGGGCTGCCCGCCACCGGCGAGGAGACCGTCACGGTGCCCGAGGCGGGGGCGTTCGTGGAGCGCAGCCTCGCGGACGGGTCGGAGCTCCGCCGGTGGTCCACCGCCGACGAGGTCCCGGCCGGGGGGCGGACGTCGCTGGTCGGTCCGGTCGTCGTCTACGCCACCGACACGGCGGTGCTCGCACAGACCTAGCGGGACGGACGGGGGTCAGCCGACCCGGGTGGCTGCGGAGCGGATCGCGTCCGCGAGGTCGCGAGGCCGGCTCCACATGGGCCAGTGCCCGGTGGGGAGGTCGATGACGTCGAGCTGCTCGAGGTCGGCGACCTCGGCGAACACGGGGTGTCCTGCCCGGGCCAGCTCCAGCACCTGTGCGCTCGGCATCGAGCAGCACACGAGCGTGGTCGCGACCCGCCGGCGTGCGTCGTTCGTGAGCTCCACGGGCTGACGGAGCACGGGACCGGGCTCGGGCACAGCCCTCGCCCGGAAGCGTTCGAGGACCTCCGGGCTCAGACCCGCGAGGCTGGCCTGCTCCCCGAGGACGTCGAAGGGCGGCAGCGGGAGCTCCCGCACCGTCGCCGGCATGTCCGGAGCGAAGACAGCTCCCGGCGCGACCGGCCCGGAGTCGACCCACACCACCCGGTGGACGAGCTCAGGGTGCCGGTCCAGGACGAGGCTGACCGGGGCGTTGGCCCCGCTGTGCGCGACGAGGACCGCCGGCTGGTCCGCGGACACCCCGGCCGCGGCCATGGTCTGCTCGATCGCCGCTGCCTGGTCGTCGAGGGTCCTGGACGAACGCCCGGGGTCCTGCTCGTCGAGCCCGGGGAGCGTCATCGGGACGACCCGCCCGTCGTCGGCCGCCAGGTGCTCCAGCACCTCGTCCCACGCCCAGGCACCCAGCCAGTGGCCGGCGATCAGGAGGGTGGTCGGGCTGCTCGTCGTCGTCGTCATGCCCCGATCGTCCTGGGCCGCCCGGACAGGTGCATGTCACCATCTCTGTCATGAAATCCGGCGGGTCGGGAGGATGAAGCGCGCGGAACGCCTCCACGCACTGTCCGAGATGTTGCGCCGCAACGGCGCGCGGGGATGCACCGCCCAGCGGCTGGCGACCGAGTTCGACGTGTCCGTGCGAACGGTCAAGAGGGACCTCGCTGCACTGGAGAACAGCGGCGCGCCGATCTGGTCCCGTCCCGGACCCGGCGGTGGGTACGGGTTCACCACCGGCGGGTCCCTGCCGCCCGTCAGCCTCTCCCCGGCCCAGGCGGTGGCGCTCCTGGCGGCCGTCTCCGCGGCACCCGAGGCCCCCTACGGCGATCTGGCCTCGGCCGCGGTCGAGAAGATCATGGACGTCCTCGATCCCCGGACCCGGGCGAGGGCCGACGAGCTCGCGCGCCGCGTCTGGGTCGACGCGCCGCCGTCCAGATCGCGCGCCGTCAGGTCAGCGCTGGAGGCGGCGATGGCCGAGCAACGGGTGGTCCGGATCCGCTACACCGCGATCGACGGCACCACGACCACCCGCGACGTCGAGCCCGTGTCGTTCGCCTCCACGAACGGCCAGTGGCACCTGATCGGCTGGTGCCGGCTGCGCGACGCCATGCGGTGGTTCACCGTGTCCCGCATCGAGCGGGCCCGCGCGACGACGATCGCCTGCACCGGTCACACGATCGACGAGATCGGGACACCGCCGCCGAACGCCCGACCGGTACACGGCCTCGGCACCTGAGGTGCTCGGTCGCCGTGCCTGGTCACGCACTGCGGCGCGGGGCCCGACGGCGAGGCACACTCGGGGCATGGTCCTGCCTGGAGGCTCCGAGCACACCGCCCCCGACGACCTCCGCCAGCTGGCGGTGCACGACGCGGCCCGGGTGACCTTCCCCGGCCGTTCCGGACCGTTGGCCGCCCTGGACACCGGCCCCTGCGACGGACCGACGGTGCTGCTGGTGGCCGGCTACACCGGCAGCAAGGAGGACTTCGCGCCGTTGCTGTCGCCGCTGGGCGAGGCCGGGGTGCGGGCCGTGGCGATGGACCAGCGCGGGCAGTACGAGTCCCCCGGCCCCGACGACCCGGCGCAGTACTCGGTGGCCGAGCTGGCCGCCGACGTCGTCGCCGTCGCGCGGCAGCTGCACAGGGAGACCGGCAGCCCGGTGCACCTGCTCGGGCACAGCTTCGGCGGCCTCGTCGCCCGCGCGGCGGTGCTGGCCGAGCCGGCACTGTTCGGCACGCTCACCCTGCTGGGCAGCGGTCCCGCCGCGCTGACCGGGCCCCGGGCCGAGCTGCTGGAGCACCTCCCCCCACTGCTGGCGGCCGGCGGTGTCCAGCTGGTCAGCGACACCCTGGACGAGATGGCGATGACCGACCCCCGGGCGCAGGCGGTGCCCGCGCCGACCCGGGAGTTCCTCACCCGCCGGTTCCTGGCCAACACCGCCGCCGGGCTGCTGGGCATGGCCGACGCGATGCTCGCCGAGCCCGACCGGGTGGCCGACCTGGCTGCGACCGGCGTCCCGGTGCTGGTGACCCACGGCGTCGCCGACGACGCGTGGAGCCCCGCGGTCCAGGCGGAGATGGCGGCCCGGCTGCACGCCCGGCACGAGGTCATCCCGCAGGCGGTGCACTCCCCCGCCATCGAGAACCCGGCCCGCACCCTGCAGGTGCTGGTCACCTTCTGGAGCGACCCGCACGGCTCGCCGGCCACCGCCGACGACGACGCCGCCGGGGCACTGCGGTGAGGCCGACCCCGTCGGTCAAGGACTTCACCGAGCAGGAGGACCTGCTGGGTTTCTTCGGGCCGGACAGCGTCACCTGGCGGGTGCACAGCGACCCGGCGTTCTCGGTGGGCGGCATCCGGGCGCTGCTGCTGCAGGCGCTGCACCCGGTGGCCATGGGCGGCGTCCACCAGTTCTCCACGGCCTTCGCCACCGACCCGTGGGCGCGCCTGACCCGCACGGCCGAGTACGTCGCGACGCTGTCCTTCGGCACCCGGCGGGACGCCCTGCGGCAGGTGCGCCGGGTGCGCGGGCTGCACCGGGGGAAGTCCGGGGTGGAGGAGACGACGGGCCGGCACTTCAACGTCGACGACGCCGACCTGCTGCTGTGGGTGCACAACTGCGAGGTCGACTCGCTGCTGTCCACCGCCCGCCGGGCCGGGGTGCCGCTGACCGACGCCGACGCCGACCGGTACGTCGAGGAGCAGGTCGTCGCCGCGGTGCTGGTGGGCGCGGAGGAGGCCGACGTGCCGCGCACGGTCGCCGAGCTCGAGGCCTACTTCGACCGGGTCCGCGCCCAGCTGGCGGTCACGCCCGCGGCGCGCACCGCCTCCCGCTTCATCCTGGTGCCGCCGATGCCCGGCTGGGTGCAGGTGCTGACCCCGGCCCGCCCGGCGTGGAGCACGCTGGCCTCCCTCGGCGCGGCGACGCTCCCCGGCTGGGCCCGCCGGCTCTACGGCCTGCCCGGGTTCGGGCTCACCGACACCGCGGCGACGGCCGGACTCAGGGCGTTCCGGCAGACCGCGCTGGCCGTCCCGGCCCGGGTGCGCGAGTCGCCGATCGTGCGGGCGGCCCGGGAACGGGTGGCCGCGGTGGAGCCGCTCAGCGCCTGAGCGGGCGGCTCCCGGCCGGGTCCCGCGGTGCCGGGTCGTCCCGGGCCGCGGCGGCGGCCAGCACGAACGCCACGGGGAGGAAGAACAGGCCGACGCCCAGACCCAGCACCAGTGACCAGCCGAGGACGACCGCCGCGCCGGCCCAGGCGACCGCCCGGGCGTACCGGGTGCGCGAGGTCAGCACCACGACCAGGCAGACGACGACCGGCAGGCCGAGCAGCAGGAACGCGAACGCCCCCGCGTCCCGCCAGACCTCGGCGGCCAGCCAGGCGGCGACGAGGACGGCCACACCGAGCGCGGACCAGCGCAGCACCGCCGACCTCCCCGACTCGTCCGTCACCTGCACCCCGAGTCTGGTCAGCGCCGGGGACCCGGGCAAGCCGGTCACCGGCGGCCGGGCACCAGCACCCGGCGCGCAGCGGCGAGGACGGCGTCGGCCACCCGGTCCAGTGACGGCGACCGCAGCCGCCACTGCTGCCAGTGCAGGACGACGTCCACCGCACCGTCCGGGTCGAGCACCGTCAGGTCGCCGTCGGTGTCCTGCAGGTCGGGGACCATGCCCCAGCCCATCCCGAGCCGGACCGCGGCGAGGAAGTCGGCCGAGGAGGGCACGAAGTGCATCGGCGGCCCGGCGGGGTCGACGCCCCGGGCCCGCAGGTGCGCGTGCTGCAGGTCGTCGCTGCGGTCGAAGACGACGACCGGTGCCCGGGCCAGGGACTCCGCCGTCCCGCCGTCGGCGAACCAGCGCCGGGCGAAGGCAGGGGTGGCCTGCGGCCGGTACCGCATGCTGCCCAGCCGGGTCGACGTGCAGCCGGGCACCGGGTCGGCGTCGCCGGTCACCGCGGCCATCACCGTGCCGGACCGCAGCAGCGTGCTGGTGTGCGCCTGGTCGGCGCGGTGCAGGTCGAGGGCGAGGTCACCGGCCAGCGGCGCCAGCGCGGGCAGCACCCAGGTGGCCAGGGAGTCGGCGTTGACCGCGATCGGCAGGGCGACCGGACCGTGCGCCGCTCCGTCCAGCTCGCGGGTCGCGTCGGCGGTGAGCAGGTCGATCTGCCGGGCCAGCCGGAGCAGCGCCTCACCGGACTCGGTGGGCCGGACCGGCCGGCTGCGCACCAGCAGCACCCGGCCGGTCGTGGTCTCCAGGGCCTTGAGCCGCTGGCTGATCGCCGAGGGCGTCACGTGCAGGGCGCGGGCGGCGGCGTCCAGGGTGCCGGTGGCGACGGCCGCCTCCAGCGCGCGCAGCTGGGCCAGGTCGAGGTCCACGGCCACCATCAGACACGCTTCAGGTGCATCAGGAAAGTGAGCTGGCCTTCCGTAGGAGGACCGACCTAGCGTGGCCGGCATGTCCCCCGCCCTGCTCGCCGCCGCCGCCGGACTGGGGCTCGGGCTGTCGCTGATCGTCGCGATCGGGGCGCAGAACGCGCTCGTGCTGCGCCAGGGCCTGCGCGCCGAGCACGTGGCCGCTGTCGTCGCCGTCTGCCTGCTCTCCGACGTCGTCCTGATCGCGGCCGGGGTGGGCGGCGCGGGCACCCTGGTCAGCCGGGCGCCCGGGGTCCTGACCGCCGTCTGCTTCGGCGGCGCGGCGTTCCTGCTGGTCTACGGCCTGCTGGCGGCGCGACGAGCGCTCCGGCCGGCCGCCCTGCTGCCCGACGCGAGCGGCGCGCGCACCGGCCTGGCGGTGACCGTCTCCACCGCCCTGGCGCTGACCTGGCTCAACCCGCACGTCTACCTCGACACCGTGGTGCTGCTCGGGTCGCTGGCCGGCACCTACGAGGAGCGACGCTGGTGGTTCGGCGCCGGCGCCGCCCTGGCCAGCGCCGTCTGGTTCGTCGGCCTCGGGTACGGCGCCCGGCTGCTGCGGCCGGTGTTCGCCCGGCCCGGTGCGTGGCGGGTGCTGGACGCCGGCATCGCCGTCGTCATGGTCACCCTGGCCGTGTCCCTCGCCGTCCGCGGGGCGACCGGCGGCTGACCGCCGTCGGTCTCGCACCGTTGTGCGCCGGCCGGGTCCGGCGCTACGGTCGCCGCCATGACTGCCGGGTCGGCCTCGAGCCGTGAGCGAGTCGGGTACCCGGCCCGCACGTGACCCCGGGGCGGCCCCGCGGGCCGCCGCTCCCCACACCTCCCCGCGCCCCGTGTCCACACCGGTGGCGCCGCGCCCGCACCGCGACCCGATCCCGGCCCGAGCCGGTCCCCCTTGCGCACTCCGGCCTCCTCCGGCCGGTCCCTCACCCCTTGCGAGCACCCGTGCCCACTGCTGCCCTGCACCACATGATCGTCCCGGTCACCGACCGGGACGCCGCCGTCGCCTGGTTCGTCGACCTGCTCGAACTGCGTGAACCGTGGCCGGACGGCTTCTTCTGCTCCGTCCAGCTCGACGACTCGATCGTGCTCAACTTCGCCGCCGCCCCGGCCGTGGAGCCGCTGCACCTGGCCTTCCTGATCGGCGAGGAGCACTTCGACCGGATCCGGGCCCGATTCGACGCCGACGGGACGCCCTACACCGCCGACCCACCCGGGCGCCGTCCCGGAGAGGTGGGCGAGGTCAACCCCGACGGCAGCGGACGACGGCTGTACTTCCGCGGCCCCGACGGCCACCTGCTGGAGGTGCTGACCGCCCGCTACACCGACGTGCCGGCCGGCTCCGCAGCGGGCTGACTCACCCGTCCGCCGGCACCGGCTCGGGAGGCAGGAAGCTCCACGTCTCCCGGGCCGGGGCGGCCGCCTGACCGGTCGGGCAGCTGGATCGGAAGTCGCACCAGCTGCACTGCTGGCCGGGCACCGGCGGGAAGGCCTCGTCGACGTCGGCACCGGCGTCCAGCGCCTCGGTGGCGGTGCCGATGTCGGCGGCGATGTCCTCGGCCCGGCGGACGTGGTTGGCCAGCGACCGGTCGGTGTGCTCGAAGGCGGCGACGGTGCCCGACGGGAGGTGGTGCAGCTCGACCCGGCTGCACGGACGGCGCAGCGTGCGCCGGACGCCGAGCACGTACAGCGCCAGGGCCGGTGACCCGCGGGCCTCGTCCTCGGTGCTGGGCACCCGGCCGGTCTTGTAGTCGACGACCACGAGCTCGTCGCCGCGCCGGTCGATCCGGTCGACCCGGCCCGACAGCGCCAGCGCCTCGGTGGTGGCGCCGACCGTGCGCTCGGTGCCGGCCGGCTCGTCGGCGGGGTCGAGCTCGGCGACGTAGTCGGTGATCCAGGCCGCGGCCCGGGCCCGCCACTGCGCGGCCTGCTCGTCGTCCCGGAAGCCGGCCCGGGACCAGCCGCTGTACAGCAGTTGCCGGGCTGCGGCCGGGGTGCGCTTCTCGACCGGCAGCTCGTACCAGGAGCGCAGTGCGGCGTGCACCGCCGAGCCCACGGTGTTGTGCGCCCACGGCGGGCCCTTCGGCGGGCTGGGCCGGGCGAGGTAGGCGAACCGGTACCGGCGCGGGCAATCGGCGAAGGTGGCCAGCTTGCTGGGCGTGCAGGAGAACAGCCGCTTGGGCATGCCGGGCATCTCCAGCTGGTCGCTCACCGGTCCCCCTCCGCTCCCACGCCGCCACGGTAGCCGGGGGCACCGACGGGTTCAGCCGGTGAGCACCGTGCTGCCGGTCCCGGCGGCCAGCAGCGCCTCGTACTGCTCCGGGTCGGTGGTGCAGGCGCCGATCGGGGTGCGCTTGTTGGTGCCGTGGTAGTCGCTCGATCCGGTCTGGATCAGCCCCAGCCCGGCGGCCAGGGCACGCAGGTACGCCCGCTGGTCAGGGGTGTGGTCGGGGTGCTCGACCTCCAGGCCGAGCAGCCCGGCGGCGGCCATCTCGGCGATCGCGTCGTCCCCGACGACCCGGCCCCGCGAGGTCGCCAGACCGTGGGCGAACACCGGCACCCCGCCGGCGGCGCGGACGAACCGGATGCCGTCGAGCACGTCGGTGTCGGCCTTCGCCGCGTAGTAGGGACTGCCGTGGTGCAGCAGCGTGGCGAACGCGTGGTCGACCGAGTCGACGACGCCCGCCTCGACCAGCGCCCGGGCCACGTGCGGCCGCCCGACCACCCCGCCCTCGCTGCGCGCCACGATCTCGGCCCAGGCGACCGGGTAGCCGTCGGCGGCGAGCGCGGTGACGATCCGCTCCCCCCGGCTCAGCCGCTCCTCGCGCAGCCGGACCCGCTCGGCGGCGAAGGCCGGGTGCAGCGGGTCGAACAGGTAGGCCAGCAGGTGCACGCTGATCGGCGGCTCACCGGCGGGGAAGTACCGGCAGGACAGCTCCATCCCCGGGACCAGGGTCACCCCGGACGGCCGCGCCGCCTCCGCCAGGGACCAACCGGCCGTCGTGTCGTGGTCGGTGAGGGCGACGACGTCCAGCCCGGCCGCGGCCGCGGTGGCGACCAGCGCGGCGGGGCTGTCGGTGCCGTCGGAGACCGAGGAGTGGGTGTGCAGGTCGATGCGCACGCCCCCAGCCTGCCGCACCGGCGCAGGACCCGCCGCAGGTGGTCGGGCGGGCCGGTCAGGACGGCGGGCGGGTGCGCGGGATCGGGGCGGTGTCGTAGCGGCGCCCCGACTGCACCGGCGGCGGCATGTGCTGCTCGGGGGCGTCGCCGTCCCCCCGGTCGTCGGCGCCCATCGACCCCTCGGCGTCCTCGTCGGAGCTCACCGGGTTGGTGGAGGAGTCGGTGCCGAACATCAGCTCCGACAGCCGCTTGTACAGCGCGTTGGCGTGCGGCAGGAAGGTGATCTCGTCCAGGCCCTGCGCCTGACCGGCGGACTCGAAGCGGAAGGTGCCGTAGCCGAGCACCTGCCCCCAGCCGGTCTCCTTCCAGGTCAGGTCGGTGATCCGGCGCAGGGGCATGACCGCGACGGTCCGGATGAAGACCCCCGAGGTCATCAGCACCCGGCGCCGGGTGACCAGGAAGTGCCGGACCCACCACTCCCCGACGTGCAGGCCGAGGTAGAGCAGCGCGCCCAGCACGACGAGCAGACCGAGGAGGGTGGAGAACCGGTTGTCCGGGTCGAGCTGGAGGAACCACACGCCGACCGCGAACGCCGGGACGCCGCGGACCGCCGGGCGCGCCAGCACCGCCCAGTGCCGGCGGGTGGCGATGACCGGCGGCTCGTCGGAGAGCAGGTACTTCTCGGCGTCCTTGCCCCAGCGGGGCCGCCTCGTGCGAGGGCCGGACACGGCCGCGCTCAGACCAGGGATTCCACGAAGGCCGACAGCGAGTCGGCCGCGTCACTGAGCGCGCCACCGGCACTGCGCACGATGCCGGCCGCGTCCTCGGGCCGCTGGATCACGTAGAAGACCACGAACGCGATGGCCAGCCAGGTGAGCACCTTCTTCAGCAAGGTCGCACCGTTCCCTTCCTCAGGTGGCCAGGCGGACTCGACGGCGACCGGCTGGCGGACCGACGGCAGTGCACCTCGACGGCCGTCCGGACCGCGGCCCCATGAGTAACAGCCGCACCACCCGCACCACCACTCGCCACGCCGACCGGGTGTCGAACGGATCGAGACCGGCCGCTCCGTCCGGGTCCGCTCACCGGCCGGGCAGCAGCCGGTCGGTCATCGGGCCGAGCGGGAGGTCGGGGTAGACCCGGTCGCGCAGGTCGAGCAGGGCGAGGTCCTCGGCCAGCAGCCAGGCCGCCGACGCCGGCCAGGTGACCAGCCACAGCCAGACCCCGTGGGCCTCCCCCACGTAGGCGGCCCGGTCCTCGCCCACCGGCACCAGCCACAGCGGCACCCGCTGCCCGGCGGCCTCGACCGCGACGGTGGAGGGGCCGCCGACCAGGTCTCCCGGGTCGACGCCGGGCAGCCCCGCGTAGCCGCAGCCCAGGCCGGTGCCGGGCTCCTCGGCCACGAGCACCAGCTCGGCCGAGCCACCGAGCGGGGCCGGGCCGGCGCAGGCGACGACGATCGCCCGGGCTCCGGGCTCACCGCCCCAGGCCAGCCCGGTGACCGCCCAGCCGCGGGGCATCGGGTCGGGCACCCAGGCGGGGACCCGGGCATCGGCGCACACGGCGCTGATCGCGTCGTGGGCGACCACGGCGGTGTGGTGCAGCGGGGTGACCGCGGCGTGCACGTGACACCAGCCCTCGCCGGTCACGCCGGGGCGGACGGTCAGCGCCTCGCCGCAGCGCGGGCACACGGGGGAGACACTCATCGCCGCTCACCGTCCTGTTCTGCCGGGGGTTCGTCAAGCATCGGTCAGCGTGGACCGCGTACGGGCACCGGGTCGCCGGCCGCCGCCCCTACCCTCGGCCGGGTGGACGATCTGCGGCCGGAGGTGGCCTGCGTCGGCGCCGTGGTGCACGACGAGCGTGGCCGCTTGCTGCTGATCCGCCGGGGCCACGACCCCAGCGCGGGCCTGTGGTCGGTGCCGGGCGGGCGGGTGGAGCGCGGGGAGTCCGAGGCCGACGCCGTCGTGCGGGAGACCGCCGAGGAGACCGGGCTGGCCGTGCACCCGGTGCGGGTGCTGGGCCGCGTCCGGATCGACGGGGACGGCGTCGTCTTCACCGTCACCGACTGGCTGTGCACCGTGGCCGGATCCGGACGGCAGCCGGTGGCCGGCGACGACGCCGACGACGCCACCTTCGTGGACGCCGCCGGGCTGGCCGCGCTGGAGCTGGCCCCCGGTGTGCTCACCGCGCTGTCCGGCTGGGGCGTGCTCCCCTCCTGAGCGGGCGGCCGGACGGGTCAGCGCCGGACGGGTTCGGGACGCCCGGGCTGCTCCCCGCCCCGGGTCTCGCCGTAGGACCGCTTGGGGACCATCACCTTGCGGCGGAAGACGCAGACCACGGTGCCGTCCTGCTTGTAGCCGATGGTCTCGACGTGGACGACGCCCCGGTCGTCCTTGGAGCGGGACTCGGTCTTGTCCAGCACGGTGGTCTCGCCGTAGACCGTGTCGCCGTGGAACGTCGGTGCGACGTGCTTGAGCGACTCGACCTCCAGGTTGGCGATCGCCTTGCCGGAGACGTCCGGGACGCTCATGCCGAGCAGCAGGGAGTAGACGTAGTTGCCGACGACGACGTTCTCGCCGAAGTCGGTGGTCTCCGCGGCGTAGTGGGCGTCCAGGTGCAGCGGGTGGTGGTTCATGGTGAGCAGGCAGAACAGGTGGTCGTCGTACTCGGTGACCGTCTTGCCGGGCCAGTGCTTGTAGGTGGCGCCGACCTCGAACTCCTCGTAGTACCGGCCGAACTGCATCAGGCTGCTCCCACTGGTCTCTCATCGGGTGACGGACGACGCAGGTGGGACTGCCGGGGCGCCCGGGTGCGGACACGCCACCGGAGCGCCCACCACGGAGCGACGATGACCCGTCTGGACGGGCGCCGATCCTACGATGGCCCGGTGCACCTGCAGTCCGCCCCCGAACTGCCGGCCGAGGCCGAGGTCGAGCGCCTGACCCCGGGTGGGCGGCGCGCCCGGCTCGCCGCCGCCGGGGTCGTGCTCGCCCTGTTGCTGGCCGGAGCGGTGTGGGGGGACGACGACACCTTCCCCTTCGGCCCCTTCCGGATGTACTCCACCCGCGCGGACCCCGACACCCCGGTCGTCTCCACCCGGGTCGTCGGGCTGACCGCGGCCGGGGAGGAGGTCCGCCTCTCCGGCGGCGAGGTGGGGCTGCGCCGAGCGGAGTTCGAGGGCCAGCTGCCCCGGATCCAGCAGGACCCCGCCCTGCTCGGGCTCCTCGCCGACTCCTACGCCGAGCACCACCCCGACGCCGAGGAGCTGGTCGAGGTGCAGGTCGTGCAGCGCCGCGTCGAGCTCTCCGACGGCCAGCCGACCGGCGCCTCCACCGACCGGGTGCTGGTCGAGTACGAACTGGAGGACGGCGAGTGAAGACCTCCGCCACCACCCCACCGGTGCGCCCCGAGACGGCCCCGGCCTTCCCCGGCACGCCCCGCTGGTGGTTCCGGCCGGTGCCGCTGGCCCGGATCGCGGTCTTCCGGGTGATCGCCTACCTGTTCATCCCGGTCGACGTCTTCCTCACGACGGCCTGGGTGCGGGCCCACGCCGACGTGCCCACCGACTGGTACGCGCCCCTGCTGATCGGCCGGCTGCTGGACCTCCCCACCCCCACGCACACCCTCGTGCTGGTCGTCCAGTGGGCGCTGGTGATCGCCGCGGTGGCCGCCGCCACCGGCCGGGCACCGCGACTGCTCGGCTTCGCCGTCTTCCTCCTCTACTCGGAGTGGATGGTCATCGCGATGAGCTACGGGAAGGTCGACCACGACCGGATCGCCTTCCTGGTCGCCCTGGCGGTGCTGCCGACCATCGGGCGGGCGCGGCTGCGGGACCGGCGGTCCTCCGAGGCCGCCGGGTTCGCGATGGCGGCCGTGCTGGTGACCGTGATGCTCACCTACTTCCTCGCTGCCTGGGCGAAGATCCGGTTCGGCGGCTGGGACTGGGCGACCGGTGCCACGATGACCCGCGCCGTGGTCCGCCGGGGCACCGACCTGTCGATGTGGACGCTGGACGTGGCCTGGCTGCTGCCCACCGTGCAGTGGGTGATGATCGCCCTGGAGCTGGCCGCCCCGCTAATCCTGCTGGTGCGCACCGACCGGGCCCGGATCGGGCTGGTGCTCTTCCTGCTCGGCTTCCACGTGATGGTCTACGCCGGCGTCGGGATCATCTTCCTGCCGCACTGCATCGCGATCCTGTCGATCCTGCCGTGGGAGCGGCTGTCGGTGCTCCAGCGCCGGGAGTCCCGGGCCGGGCTCCCGGCGGTGCCCGGGGCTCCTGCCCCGGGCTGACCTGCCCGGCCGGCGTCCGCGGTCTGCCGTGCCCGGCCGGCGTCCGAGGTCGGCCGCGCCCGGCCGGCGTCCGAGGTCGGCCGCGCCCGGCCGGCGTCCGAGGTCGGCCGCGTCCGGCCCGCGTGGAGCGGGCCTCGGCGGCGTCAGATCATGGCGCCGATCCGGGCGGCCATCTCGGCCTCGTGCTGCTGGTAGGCCGAGGCCACGCTGGTGAGCAGCTGGCCCATGCCGGTGAGCGCCTCGCTCACCCCCTGGCTGGACAGCCGCCACTTCTCGTAGAGCTCGCTGAACTGCACCGCGGCCTGGCTGTCGGTCCAGCCCTCCAGCACCGAGCTGTTGATCCCGGCGGACAGCGTGGCGTGCCGGGCCGACGTGTCGGCGGCCTCCGCCTGGCACCGTCCGGCCATCGTGCCCAGCGTCGCGATGTCGACCTTCATGGCTCCTCCTCAGCTGCCGGGCCTCTCCCGGCGGGGTCCGAACCTAGGGCTGCCGGGGCGCGTACGACCGTGGCTGTCCACAGCCGGCCCGGTCGTCCACAGATGTCGATCGGGACCCCCGCGGCCCCGCCGGTCCCGGCACGATCACCGGGGTGGCCAGGTCCCCGGTGCGGTGTCCCGCATGACGTCGGCGCCCGTCGAGCACACCACCCGCTGCTGGACGGTGCAGGTGCCCGGCGGCGTGCTGGACGTCGAGGTCCGGGCACCCGAGGAGGCGGTGCTCGGCGACGTCCTGGCGTGTCTGTCCGAGCGGCTCCGCCTCCCTCGGGCGCAGGTGTTCTCCGGGTCCAGCGCCCTGCCGGCCGGCACCCCGCTCACGTCGGAGGTCCTGCGCCACGGCGCGCTGCTCGGCTGGGGTCGCCCCGGCCCCCGCGAGCCGGCCGACGGAGGTGCGCTCGAGCTGCACGTGATGGCCGGGGCGGACGCCGGCCGGACCGTCGCGCTCGGCCAGGGCGAGCTCGTCGTCGGCCGCGGCGCAGCCTGCGGGCTGAGGCTCGAGGACCCGGACGTCTCGCGGCGTCACGTGGTCGTGTCCGTGGCCGAGGGCCGGGTCACGGTCGCCGACCTCGGTTCCTCCAACGGCACCACGCTGACCGACCGCTCCGGGGCGACCGCCCCCGTGGGCACCGCGGCCCAGGAGTGGTCGGTCGACGCGACGCTCCGGGTGGGCGCCAGCGCGCTCCGGCTGACCGGCCCCCGCGGCGCCGGCCTGGAGTGCGCCGCGGCGCCGGCGGGACGGGTGCACGTCCGCCCGCTCCCCTGGTCCCCCGCTGCTCCGGGGAGCACGACGGTGCTCCGGCCGGCGCCACCGTCCGGGCCGTCCCGGCGACGGCTCGGCTGGGTCGCCGTCGCGCTCCCCGCGTTCGGCGGGGTCCTGATGGCCTGGCTCCTCGCCACCCCGCACTTCCTCTTCTTCGCCCTGCTGAGCCCGGTCGTCGCCGTGGCCAGCTGGTCGTCGGACCTGCTGTCCGGCCGCCGCGGCCACCGCCGGGAGGTCGCCGAGCACGCCGTGACGCTCGCCCGGGCCGAGGCCGAGGTCGGCCAGGCGGTCGCCGCCCACCGCGCGGCGCAGGAGGCCGAGCACCCCGACCTGGCCGTGCTGGCCGCCGCGGCACGTCGGCGCAGCAGCCCGCTGTGGTCCCGGGCCGGCACGGCCACCGGGCCGCTCGGCGTGCGACTGGGCACCGGTCCCGGCGCCACCACGGTCACCACCGCCGAACCCGGCGGGGACCGTTCCGCCGTCCTGGCCGAGCACCTGCCCGTGGCGCTGCCGCTGCCCGCCGGCACCGGTCTGGGGATCGTGGGACCGCGGCCGGCCGTCCTGGGCGTGGCCCGCGCGGTGGTGTGCCAGCTGACCGTGCTGCACCCTCCGGCGAGCCTGCGGATCGTGCTGGTGAGCGGCGCGGACGAGCTCGCGGACTGGCGGTGGTGCCGCTGGCTGCCGCAGCTGCAGGGGGTCGTCGTCCCGGGCCGGCCGGTCCCCGACGGGCTGCTGGCCGCGTCGTCCCGCGCCCCGACCGACGGAGCCGCCGCCGAGCCGCGGACGGTGGTCGTGCTGGACGGCCCGGTCGACTCAGCGACCGCCGCCCTGCTCGCCGGGGCCGCCGACCAGGTCGTGTGGCTGGAGCTGGGCGGGTCCGAGACCGCCCTCGCGCTGCCGGCGCTGGCCCGCCTGCAGGTCGCCGGGGAGACCGGCACCGGAGGCCGGTTGCGGCTGCCCGGCGCCGACCAGGAGCGGCCCGTCGAACTGGACGCGATCAGTCCGGCGACGGCCGACCGGATCGCGCGGGACCTGGCCCGGCTCGCCGTCCCGGCGTCCACGGGCGAGCTGCCCGCGGCGGCCCGACTGCTCGACCTGCCGGCCACCGGGCTGCGCCTGGCGGAGCGCGACGAGCCGGTGTCCGGCACCTGGGACCGGGTGCGCAGCCGCCTGCTGGCCACGGTGGGCGTCACCGGCGAGGGGCCGGTGACGATCGACCTGGTCGCCGACGGCCCGCACGCGCTGATCGCCGGCACGACCGGCGCCGGCAAGTCCGAGCTCCTGCAGACCCTCGTGGCCAGCCTGGCCCAGCACCACCCACCGGACCGGTGCAGCTTCCTGCTCATCGACTACAAGGGCGGCGCGGCGTTCGGCGAGGCGGCGGCGCTCCCGCACACGGTGGGAATGCTCACCGACCTGGATCCGCAGTCCACGGCGCGGGCGTTGCGGTCCCTGTCGGCGGAGCTGACCCGCCGGGAACGGCTGCTCGCCGAGCACGGCGCGCGGGACCTCGCCGCGCTGCCGGCGCCGGTCGCCGCGAGCCGCCTGGTGATCGTCGTCGACGAGTTCGCCACCCTGGCCGAGGAGCTCCCGGGCTTCGTCAGCGGCCTGGTGGGCATCGCCCAGCGCGGCCGGTCCCTCGGCGTGCACCTGGTGCTGGCCACACAGCGCCCGGCCGGGGTGGTGAGCCCGGAGATCCGGGCGAACTGCTCGCTGCGAATCTGCCTGCGGACCACCGACGAGGTCGACGCCCGGGACGTGCTCGGCAGCGCCCTGCCCGCGCACCTGCCCCCCGACCGGCCGGGCCGGGCGTACCTGCGGACCGGCAACGGGCCGGCCGTGCTGCTGCAGGTGGCGCAGGTCTCCGGCCGGCCGGCACCGGCCGTGGCGCCGCTGACCGTCGCCCGGTGCACCTGGCCGCCCCTGCCACGTCCAGCACAGCCAGGTCGACCGCAGCCCGGGCGGCCCGGCGGCGAGGGCCCCAGCGACCTGCAGCGGCTGGTCGGCGCACTCGCGGAGCGGACGCGGGCGGAGGGGATCAGCCCGCCGCACCGCCCCTGGCTCCCCCCGCTGCCCGACGAGCTCCCCGCGGCCCTGCTCGACCGCGGGGCGGCGGAGGCGCCGGCGGTCCGGCTCAGGATCGGCCTCCGCGACTCCCCCGACGCACAACTGCAGACCCCGCTGGAGCTGGACCTGGCGGTCGGTGGTGGCTGGCTGTTCGTGGGCGGCCCCCGCAGTGGGCGGACGACCGCACTGCGCACCGTGCTGGGCGAGGCGGTCCACCACCTGCCGCCCGGCCGCCTGCAGGTGCACGTGCTCGACCACGGCGGCGGGGGCCTCGCGGGGGCAGCCCGCGGCCTGCCGCACACGGGCACGGCCGTCGGCCGGGACGACGCGCACCGCACGGTGCGACTGCTCGCCCGGTTGACCGAGGAGGTGGACCGGCGCCGCGGCGGTGGCGGGGGACCCGGCCCGTTCCTCCTGCTGCTGGTCGACGGCTATGAGAGCGTCGCCGCGCAGCTGGAGACGGCCGATCCCGCCACCGGCGCCGCGGGACTGCTGCGGCTCGCCCGGGACGGGGCCGCGGTCGGCCTGACCGTCGCGCTCACCGCCGAGCGCGCCGTCCCCGGTGGCCGGCTGGCCGGCGCCGTCCGGGAGCGCCTGGTGCTGCCGCTGCCCGACCGGGCCGACTACGCGGTGGCCGGGGTCGCCGCGCGGGCGGTGCCCGGTCACCGGCCGCCCGGTCGCGCCCTGGTCGGCGAGGAGGCCGCCGAGTGCCAGCTGGCACTCCCCCGCACTCCGCTCGTGCCGGCGGTCGACCCACCGGGGACGGTGCACGGCGAGCCGCCCGTCCGGGTGGTCGAGCTGCCCGAGGACCCACGTCTGCCGCTGCCCGCCCCCGCAGGCGCCGGAGCGGCCGGCGACGGACCGTGGACCTGGTGGTTGCCGGTCGGCCCCGGCGGCGACGGCGGCGGGCCGGTCGGCGTCGACCTCGCCCGCACCGGCGGCCTGCTGGTCGTCGGGCCACCGGGCAGCGGCCGGTCCAGCGCCCTCCGCGCCCTCGGCGCGCACGGCCGGTCGGCCGGGGCCGCCGTCCTGGACCTGGTCGCCTCGCCGGCACCCGCAGCGGCCGCCGAGGAGAGCTCAGCGGCCGACGGCGCACCGGCTCCCCACTGCGCCCAGCTGTCCACCAGGGACACCACCGGGGTACGGAGCTGGCTGGCCCGGCACGAGGGGCGCCGGGTCCTCGTCCTCGTCGACGACCTGAGCTCGCTCGCCGACGAGGTCGCCGACGTGCTGACCTCGTCGGGCGCCACGCCCGGCCACCTCGCGGTCGTCGGCGCCGGGACCGCCACGGAGGTCGCCGGGGCCTTCCGCGGTCCGGCGGCCGCGCTACGCCGTGGCCGCGCGGCCCTGCTGCTGCGGCCGGCACCCGGGGACGCCGATCTGCTCGGGCTCCGGTTGCCCCGGACCCCGCTGCCCGCGCGGCCGGGCGCGGGCTGGCTGGTCACCCCGCAGGAGGTCACGCGGGTTCAGGTCGCCCGGCACCGCACCGGGCCGGCCGATGCGTGAGGAGGACCGGCCGCTCAGAGCAGCTCGAGCGCCGGGCCGATCTCCTGGGTCGCGTACCAGGCCAGCTCGTGGCCCTCCGCCTGGTCGACGACGAACTGGGCCTCCTCGCTCCCCAGGTCGGCCTCCAGCACGACGGCGGTCGCGGCGCGGACGTCCGCCTCCGCCTCGGCTCCGTCGATGTGGGCGCTGGCGATGTCGGAGAGGGCCAGGCCGGCCGTGGTCCGCGCGGCACCCGCGTCGGCCCCCTCGTCCTGGATGGGGGTCACCGAGGTCTCCGGGACGTCCGCGGCGAGCACCACCCGGCGGCGGGCGGCCGACGGGTCGACGTCCATCAGCCGCAGGCTCGCCCGCGCCGCGGCGAGCAGGGCCGCGTACTCCAGCTCCTCCTCGTCGTCGCTGAGCTCGTAGAAGTCCCGCAGCTGCGGGGTGACCGTGAAGACCGTGTGCGGTCCCTCCAGTCGGCCCTCGTCGAGCAACCGCTGCAGCACGGTCGTCGTGGCCGGCAGGTACACGCGCACCGGGTTCGCCTCCTCCAGGTCGAGAGTTCCAGCGACGTCAACGTCGCCGACCCGACGATCTTCCCAGGCCCCGCTGCCGGTGCCGGGGCAGCGGGGCAGGCGTCAGCTCGACGCCTCCACCAGGTAGGCGATCTCCTGCTCGATGAGGTCGGCGAGGACGTCGACGTCGCTGACGCTGTCCCGGTCCGCGTTCAGCCCGAAGTAGACGGTGCCGTCGTAGCTGGTCAGCCCGATCGCCAGCCCCTGACCACGGACCAGGGGGACCACCGGGTAGACCTCCACCATCCGCGCGGAACCGGCGTAGAGCGGCACCTGCGGACCGGGCACGTTGGTCACGACCAGGTTGAACAGCCGACGGGAGAGCCCGCTGGCGGCGCGGGCACCGAGGGCGTGCAGCGTCGGCGGCGCGAAGCCGGAGAGGGCGCTCAGCGTGTCCGCACCGACCGACTGACCGCTGGGCGCCAGGCCCCGCATCGCGAAGCTGATCCGGGCCAGCCGCACCCGCGAGTTGGGCTCCCCCACCGGCAGGTCGACCAGGAAGGAGCGCACCTCGTTGGCCGCACCGTCCTCCTCGGCCCGCACCGACACCGGCACCAGGGCCCGGATGGACGTGCTGCCCACCACCGGCTCCCCCCGGGAGAGCAGCCACTCCCGCAGCGCGCCGGTCACCGAGGTCAGGAGCACGTCGTTGACCGTGCCCCCGTGCGCCTTGCGCACGGTCCGCAGGTCGTCCAGCGAGGCGCGGGCGACGGCCACCCGGCGCTGCCGCCCGATGGGCGCGTTCAGCGGGCTCGTCGGAGCCGGGGACACCGCGGTGCGGGCCACGGCGGCCACCAGCCCACCGGCCACGCCGGCCCAGCGGGTCGCCGTGGCGCGCAGGTCGCCCGCCGCCGTCCGGGCGGTCTCGAGCACCGCCGAGGGACGCTGCAGGTACTCCTCCACCGCCTCCCAGACCAGGGCGGCCGAGCCCGGGGGACGGCGCGGGCGCCACTCGCCCGAGTCGGTCGGCGCGGAACCCGCGTCCGGGTCGGGGTCGAGGATCACCTGCCCGATGTCGATCGCCCCGAGCCCGTCGACGAGCGCCGGGTGGGTCTTGGTCACCACCGCCGTCCGGTCCCCGGCCAGCCCCTCGACGAGGTACATCTCCCAGAGCGGCCGGCTGAGGTCCAGCGGCCGGGCGGTGAGCCGGGCGACCAGGTCCAGCAGCTGTTCCTCGGTGCCCGGACGGGGCAGTGCGGACCGCCGGACGTGGTAGGTCAGGTCGAAGTCGGGGTCGTCGACCCAGGCCGGGTTGGCCAGGTGGCCGGGCACCTCGAGGACCTTCTGCCGGTACCGCGGCACCAGGGGGAGCCGGGTGCGCACCAGCTCGATCAGGGCGTCGTGGTCCAGCGTCCCCGACGGGCACTCCAGGACCAGCACCGCACCGACGTGCATCGGGGTGCCCGGTTCCTCCAGGTACAGGAACGACGCGTCCAAGGCGGTGAGCCGCTCGACCAACGTGACCTCCCTCACCGGCGGTGCCTCCACGCTACGGGCCGGGCCCACGTCCGGTGACCCCACCCCTGCGCCGCCCCGCCGGGACGCCGCCGGGCCGCCGCTCAGCGGGAGCGCCGCCGACGACGACCGCTCGGCTCGGCGACCCCGCTCAGCTGGGACGCCAGCGTGCGCAGTCCGGCCCGCAGCGAGGACGTCGGAGCGACCTCGGCCAGCGTCCGGCCGGCCGCCAGGGCGGCGTCCGTGGCCCGCCGGTCGGCCGGGAGGAACGTGCGCACCTCGCAGCCGGCGAACCGGCTCAGCGCGCCGGCGATCTCCTGCCGCGCATCGCCGGGTACCGGTCCCCGGCGCAGCTGGTTGACCACCACGACCGGCTCGACGTCCGGCAGCACCTCGCGCAGCTCGGCCAGTGCCCGGACCGTGCGCTGCAGCGCCACCGGGTCGGCCCCGCTGACACAGAGGACCTCGTCGGCCTCCTCCAGCACGGTCAGCGTGGCCCCGTTCCGCCGCGGAGCCGCGGTGTCGAAGGAGAGCTCCTCGTCCTCCTCCAGGGAGAACCCGCAGTCCACCACGGTCAGCGAGGCCAGCCGCCGGGCCTCCTCGAGCACCACCGCGACGGCCTGCGGCCGCAGCTCGGGCCACCGGTCGGCGCGGGCCAGCCCGGTCAGCACCCGCAGGTGCGGGCCGACCGCCCACGCCAGCCGCGCCAGCGCAGCGACGTCCAGGGTCCCTGCCGCCGCCTGCCGCGCGGCCGCTGCCACGCCGGGCGACTCGTCCAGCAGGCCGAGCACCTGCGCGACCACCCCGCCGTACACGTCGCCGTCCACCAGCAGCGTGGACACCTCCAGCCGCGCGGCCTCGTCCGCGAGCCCGACGGCCACGGTGGTGCGACCGGGCGCCCCCGTCGGTCCCCAGACCGCCACCACCCGCCCCCGGCCGGCCGGGCGGGTCGACTCCTCGGGCGGGAGGCCCAGCACCGGCAGCGCCGACCGTGGGTCACCGACGTCGTGGCCGCCCACCGGCCCCCCGCTCACCGCCTCCCGCAGGGCCCGGGCGATCTCCTCGGCCGGGGCGTCGGCGGGCAGCACCCGGACGACGCCGAGCTGGCGGAGCCGATCGGTCGCCCGGGTGTCCCCGGGTTCGACCAGCCCGACGACGGCGATGCCGGCCGCGGTCAGCCGGGCCACCGCTGCGCCGTCCAGCCGGCGCAGCTCGGCCGACAGCAGCGCCGCCTGGCCGGTGCCGGTCGTCGCGGCGGCCAGCAGGTCGGCGACGTCGACGCAGCGCCGGACCACGGTGACCCCGTGGTCCTCGCGGTCCAGCGCCCCGACGAGCTCGGACTCCCAGGACGCCCCGGTGACCGCGGTGAAGACCTGCAGGGCCATCAGCCGGTCGGCCCGGCCGGGACGGCTCCGGCCGCGGCCCCACCGGGACCGTCCGTGGCCTCCACGGACTCCCGGACGACGACGACCAGGCCGCGCCCCCCGATCGAGGCGAGCACGTCGGCAGCGTCCTCGGCGGCCACGGCGACCACCACCTGGACGGTCGAGGTGGCGGTGGACAGGACGCCGTCCCCGCGGCCGGTGACCGCCTGCACCGGTGCCCCGGACACCACGACGTCGACCCCGCCGCCGGTCGGTGCGGACCCGCCCACCACCGGGTCCGCCACGGCGTAGACGTCGACCACCTGCCCACGGTCGAGCCCGGGTGGGACGAAGCCCGCCTGCACCGGGAGCGCGAGCTGCACCAGGTCACCCGGCTCCTCCAGCACCGACCGCGGCACGAGCTCGCCGTCCCGCACCGCGCGGGCGAGCACCCGGCCCGCCGGGCGGGTGCTGGTGGCCAGGTAGGCCTCCGCGACGTCGTCCAGCCGGACCGAGACCGGGACCAGGTCGGCCTCGGACAGCACCGTGCCGGCCGCCAGGTCACCGGCTGCGGACCAGACGGGCACGGTCGCGTCGGCGGCCGTCACGACCCGGGCGCCGACCAGGACCGAGCCCAGCACCAGCAGCACCCCGAGCACCAGCCGCAGGTCCAGCCAGCGGGGCGGGCGGACCCGGCGGGCCGCCGGGCCCGGCGGGGCCGTGTCGGTGCGCGCGCCGGACGGCGCCGCGCTGGAGGCGCTCATCGGTCGGTCATCCCCTCGCCCTGTCTGTCCGTCTGCGGCCGGTCACCCCGGCTGACCTCGCCGTACGTGGTCGCGGAGGGAGATCATGACCGAGGGGGCAGACGGCGCGCAGCCGTTGTCCACACCTTCGGGTGGACCGTCCGGGCCGCTGTCACCCGACTGCCACACTGGCGGGCACCTTCGACGGGAGAACACCGACCCCATGGCCACCCAGCGCTTCCTGACCCTCGACGACGTGGCGGAGATCCTCAACGTCTCCTGGTCACAGGCCTACGCACTGGTGCGCCGCAAGGAGCTGATCGCCATCCAGATCGGCGGGCGCGGTCAGTGGCGGGTCGAGAAGGACGAGCTGGAGCGGTTCATCCAGCAGAAGTACGCCGAGGCCCGTTCCTCGGCCGGAGCGGAGGAGCCGGTCCCGGACGACGCCGAGGTGGACTCCCCCCGCTGACCGCTCGCCGGGTGCTCAGCCGAGCGCCGGCCCGGCCGTCCGGAGCGCGACCAGCGCGGGGAGTGCGATCGCCCGCACCCCGGTGACCGCCGTGCGACGGCGCGGCTGGTCGATCGGGTGCTCGGCCAGTTCCAGGAAGTCCGCGCCGACCCGGTCGATCGTGCCGGCCAGCACGGCGCCGTCCGCCAGCATGCAGTGCAGGGCGGCCCGGTCCCGGCCCAGCGCCCGCGCCGCCCGGCGCAGGTCCAACGACCGGTCGACCGCGCCCTCCGCAGCGGCCGCTGCGGTCACCGCGGTGAGCCCGGACACCGAGCTGACCGCCGCCAGGGCGACCAGCACCTCACGCTGCTGCTGATCGACCAGCAGCACCCAGTCGACGCCCACGTCGACCAGCCGGCCGGCGAGCTCACCGGCGGCACAGCTCAGCGACACCCGCTGGCCGGTGGCGCCCCGTAGCCGGTCGGCCAGCCGGATCCGACCCTGCTCGGCGCGCGCCCGGGACGCCTCGTCGGCCTGGTCGACCGCGGCCTCCTGCTCAGCCAGCTGGGCCTCGAGGTCGGCGAAGAGCTGCTCCCAACGCATGCACGGAGGCTAGCTCGTCCACAAATCCTTGCGTTTGGTTGCGTTTGCTGTCGTTGGTGGTGTTTGGTCGTTCACATGACCGGAGCGGGGATGTCCGTGGTGCGCTGGACGGCGACGACGTCGGCGTTCGTCCTCGTCGCCGGCGCGCTGCGCTGGCTCGGCCCGGAGCCGGGGGCGATCGGCGCAGCGCTGGCCGATCCGCAACGGCTGGTCGACACCGCCGGGCCGGACGCCCTCGTGCTGGTCGTGGTCTCCGCACTGGCGTGGGCGTGCTGGGCCTGGGGCGCGCTGGGGCTGCTGCTGACCGCGGCGACCGCCGCGCCCGGCCTGGCCGGCCGGACGGCCGGCGTGCTGCTGCGCGGCGTGCTCCCGGCCGGCGCCCGGCGGGCCGCGGCCATCGCGATCGGCGTCGGTCTCAGCACGGCGGCCCCCATCGCCCTGCCCGCCGGAGCGGGGCCGCTGGTCACCGCCTCGGCCGAGACGAGCACCGCCGGAGCGGGGCCGCTCGTCACCGCCGCAGCGGGGCCACTGGTCACCGCCGGAGCGGGGCCGCTCGTCACCGCCGCAGCGGGGCCACTGGTCACCGCCGCAGCGGAGACGAGCACCGCCGGTGAGGACCGGTCGCCGGGCTCGCCCGCCTCCGTGGTGCAGCCCGACTGGCCGGGCGCACCGGAGACCGCCGTGGCCGATCCGCCGCCCCCGGTCCCCGACTGGCCCGGACCGGCGGCCGGGGAGCACGTCGTCCTCCGCGGCGACTGCCTGTGGGACATCGCCCGCGACTGGCTGGCCGCCGGCCGGCCCGCGCACCCGGTCGCCGACGGCGAGATCACCGACGCCGAGATCGCCTCCACCGAGATCGCCAACGCCGTGCAGGCGTGGTGGCAGGCCAACGCCGCCGTCATCGGCCCCGACCCGGACCTGCTGCTGCCCGGTCAGGTGCTCCGCCCCCCGGCCTGAGCCCGCCGCCCACCTCCCCGTTCCCCGTCGTCCCGAGGAGACACAGATGACCGCCTCGCCGAGCCTGTCCCCCGCACCACCCGCGCCCGCGCCGTCCGCAGCGCTGACCGCCGCACCGGCGCCGGCCCACCGGCGGCTGCACCTGGTCGCCGTCCCCACGCCCGGGCCTCCCCTGGAGGACGCGCGGGTGCCGGTGCGGCTGCTGGTACCGGGCCGGCGCACCCCGCGGCCGGCACCTCCGCCCGGGCCGCGCCCGCGCCTGGACCAGCCGGTCCGGCCGGCCGGTGAGGCGACGGACTTCGGGCCGGCCTGGACCCGCCGGGCCGAACTGCCCGACCCCCAGGCCGCCGGACAGCGCCTGGTCACCCTGACCCTCGAGGCGTTCGCCGGTCGCCGGCCGATCGGCCAGCTGCAGTCGCTGGTGAGCCCGGCCCTCTTCCTGGCACTCAGCGGTCGCCGCCGGCCGCGCTGGTGCACCGAGGGGACCGCACCACTGCTGCTCGGCTCGGTGCGGGTGTGTGAGCCGGTGGACGGGGTGGCCGAGATCAGCGCCGTGGCCCGACGCGGCGGGCGGGCGCACGCGGTCGCCGCGCGGCTCGAGGGCATCGACGGGCGCTGGCGCTGCACGGCGCTGCAGATCGGCTGACGGAGGTCCCGTCGAGCGCCCAGCGGGGCGGTCCCCGGACGCCGACGCCCCGCCGACCGGTGGTCAGCGGGGCGTCGGTGCGCTCAGTCCGTCAGCCGGCGACGCCGTGGCACTGCTTGTACTTCCGCCCCGAACCGCACGGGCAGGGCGCGTTGCGCGGGGTCTCCTTGGTGCCGGTGACGGTCGCCGTCTTGGCGGCCTTGGCCCGGCCGGCCTCCTTGGGCGAGGTGTCCAGGCTCGGCGCGCTGTAGCTCAGCTCCGTCTGGTCCGGGGCCTCCAGGCCCTTGACCTGCAGCTCCGGCCCGGTCCCCGTGGCCACCGGCTCGGCCGTGTCCGGCTCCGGCGCGGCAACCTGCGGCGCGGCCGCTGCGGCCGGCGCCGGCTTGCGGGTGCGCCGGGCCGAGCTCGTCGTCGTCCCGTTGCCGTTGGACGTCGGCGCAGGTGCCGGGGCAGCACCGTCGCCGTCCACGCCGGCCGGGACGGTGGGAGCGGCGGGCTCGGCGGCGACGGGAGCAGCCGACTCGGCGGCCGGAGCAGCCGGCTGAGCAGCCGGCTCGCCTGCCGGGGCGGTCGGCTCGGCTGCCGGGGCGGTCGGCTCGGCCGGCGCCCACGGCTCGGCCGGTGCAGCGGCCGCCCGGGCGGCCGCCTGTCGGGCCAGCACCCGCTCGGTGCCCGCCTGGGCCCGGGCCAGCGCCTCCGCCTCCGCAGCGGCCTGCTTCTGCGCGGCCTCGGCGGCCTGCTGCTCCTTGGTCTTGACCTCGAGGTTGAACAGGAAGCCGAGGGACTCCTCCTTGATCCCGTCCAGCATCGCGTTGAACATGTCGTAGCCCTCGCGCTGGTACTCCACGACCGGGTCGCGGTTGGCCATCGCGCGCAGGTGGATGCCGGCCCGCAGGTAGTCCATCTCGTAGAGGTGCTCGCGCCACTTGCGGTCCAGCACGGTGAGCAGCACCCGCCGCTCGAGCTCGCGCATGACCTCCGAGCCGAGCGCCTCCTCGCGGGTCGCGTAGGCGGCGTGCACGTCGGCGAGCAGCTCGTCCCGCAGCACGTCGGCGGTCAGCGCGGCCTGGTCGCCGTCGGCGACCCGGTCCAGCAGCTCCTGCCGGTCCAGGCCCACCGGGTACAGCGCCTTGAGGCCGGCCCACAGCTGCTCGAGGTCCCAGTCCTCGGCGTAGCCGGTCTCGGTGGCACCGCTGACGTAGGCGACGACGACGTCGTCGACCATCGTCTGCACCTGCACGTGCAGGTCCTCGCCGTCGAGCACCTTGCGCCGCTCGTCGTAGATGACGGTGCGCTGCCGGTTGAGCACCTCGTCGTACTTGAGGACGTCCTTGCGGACCTCGTGGTTCTGCTGCTCGACCTGGGTCTGCGCCGACAGGATCGCCCGGCTGACCATCTTCGACTCGATCGGCTGGTCGTCGGGGACCCGCAGCGTAGTCATCATCGACTCGAGCATCGGCCCGTTGAACCGGCGCATCAGGTCATCGCCCAGGGACAGGTAGAACCGCGACTCCCCCGGGTCGCCCTGACGCCCGGACCGGCCGCGCAGCTGGTTGTCGATCCGCCGGCTCTCGTGCCGCTCGGTGCCCAGCACGTACAGCCCACCGGCCTCGGTCACCTGGTCGTGCTCGGTCTTCACCTGGGCCTTCGCCGACGCCAGGGCCTCGTCCCAGGCCGCCTCGTACTCCTCCGGCGTCTCCGCCGGGGACAGGCCCCGGGCGCGCAGCTGCTCGTCGGCGATGAACTCGGCGTTGCCGCCGAGCTGGATGTCGGTGCCGCGGCCGGCCATGTTGGTGGCGACGGTGACGGCGCCGAGCCGCCCGGCCATCGCGATGATCGAGGCCTCCCGCGCGTGGTTCTTCGCGTTGAGCACCTCGTGCGGGATGCCCCGCTTGAGCAGGTACTTGGCCAGCAGCTCGGACTTCTCCACGCTCGCCGTGCCGACCAGCACCGGCTGGCCCGCCTCGTGCCGCTCGGCGATGTCCTCGACGACGGAGTCGAACTTGGCCTTCTCCGTCTTGTAGATGACGTCGGCGCGGTCGGCGCGGACCATCGGCCGGTTCGTCGGGATGGGCACGACGCCGAGGGAGTAGGTCTGGGAGAGCTCGGCGGCCTCGGTCTGGGCCGTGCCGGTCATCCCGGAGAGCTTCTCGTAGAGCCGGAAGTAGTTCTGCAGGGTGATCGTGGCGAGGGTCTGGTTCTCGTCCTTGATCTTCACCCGCTCCTTGGCCTCGATGGCCTGGTGCATGCCCTCGTTGTAGCGCCGGCCGGACAGCACACGGCCGGTGAACTCGTCGACGATGAGGACCTCGCCGTCGGTGACGATGTACTGCTGGTCCTTCTTGTAGAGCTCCTTGGCCTTCAGCGCGTTGTTCAGGTAGCTGATCAGCGGGGTGTTCGCCGCCTCGTAGAGGTTCTCGATGCCGAGCTGGTCCTCGACGAACTCCACGCCCTCCTCGGTGATGGCGATGGTCCGCTTGGCCTCTTCGACCTCGTAGTGCCGGTCGCGCTTCATCAGCGGGGCGATCCGGGCGAACTCGCCGTACCACTTGGCGCTGGTCTCGGCGGGGCCGCTGATGATCAGCGGGGTGCGGGCCTCGTCGATGAGGATCGAGTCGACCTCGTCGACGATGGCGAAGGCGTGACCGCGCTGCACCAGGTCGCCCTTGCTCCAGGCCATGTTGTCGCGCAGGTAGTCGAAGCCGAACTCGTTGTTCGTCCCGTGGGTGATGTCGGCGGCGTACTGCTGCCGGCGGACGTCGGGCTTCTGGCCGGAGACGATCGTGCCGACCGTCAGGCCCAGGAAGCGCTGCACCCGGCCCATCCACTCGGCGTCGCGCTGGGCCAGGTAGTCGTTGGTGGTGACCACGTGCACGCCGTCGCCGCTGAGCGCGTTCAGGTAGGCCGGCAGCACACCGGTCAGGGTCTTGCCCTCACCGGTCTTCATCTCCGCGATGTTGCCCAGGTGCAGCGCGGCCCCGCCCATCAGCTGCACCCGGTAGTGCCGCTGGCCCAGCGTGCGGGTCGACGCCTCGCGGACCACCGCGAACGCCTCGGGGAGCAGGTGGCCCAGGGACTCCCCGTCGCCGTACCGCGCCTTGAACTCGTCGGTCTTCGCGCGCAGCTCGGCGTCGGTCAGATCGGTGACGTCGGGCTCGAGGGCCTCGACCGCGTCGGTGATCTTCGTCAGCCGTCGGACGATCTTGCCCTCACCGGCACGCAGGATCTTGTTGAACACCACCCCCCCAGCGTAGGCGGCGCAGCTGTGAAGCGGTCCCGGCGCGGCCGAGGTGGGTACCCGGACGTGCGGACTCGTACCCTCCGCGACGTGTCCTCCGCCTCGAACCCGCCCTCCGCCGCGCTGCTCGGGCCGGGGGTGGTGGCCTTCTTCACCGAGCGGCACCTGGCCACGCTGACCACCCTGCGCGCCGACGGCAGCCCGCACGTGGTGCCGGTCGGCGTCACCCTCGACGCCGCCACCGGCACCGCCCGGGTGATCACCTCGGGCACCTCGGCGAAGGTCCGGCACGTGCGCGGCGGGCAGACCCGGGTCGCGGTCTGCCAGGTCGAGGGCAAGGTGTGGACGACGCTGGAGGGGACGGCGACGGTGCGCGACGACGCCGCTGCGATCGCCGACGCCGAGGCGCGGTACGCCGTCCGCTACCAGCAGCCGCGGGTCAACCCGGCCCGGGTCGTGCTGGAGATCGCGGTCGACCGCGTGCTGGGCAACGCCGAGCGCTGGCGGGGTCCCGAGGCACCGCAGTGACCGGGATGGACCTCAGCGGCATCGACCTGACCACCGAGGTCGTGCGCACCGAGCGACTGCTGCTGCGCCCCTTCCGCGCGGACGACGTCGACCCGGTGCTGGCCGCCTGCCAGAGCCCGGACATCGCGCGCTGGATCGCGGCGGTCTCGGTGCCCTACACCCGAGCCGACGCCGCTGCGTGGGTCACCGGCGAGGCACCGGCCATGCGGCGGGAGGGCACCGGCCTGACCGTGGCGATCGAGGCCGAGGGACGGTTCGTCGGTTCCGCCGGCGTGCACCGGATCGGCCAGCACCCGATGGGCCCCGAGGTCGGCTACTGGATCGCCCCGGAGGCCCGCGGCAACGGCTACGCCGCGGAGGCGGCGCACGCGCTGGCCGAGTGGGCCATCGGCCTCGGGGCGCACCGGGCGTACCTGGTCGCCGACGTGCTCAACACCGGGTCCCGGGCAGTCGCCCGCCGGGCCGGGTTCACCGAGGAGGGCGTGCTGCGCTCCTACCTCGCCTACCGGGACGGCAGCCGCGGCGACGCCGCCCTGTTCTCCCGGCTGCCCGGCGACTGACGGCCCGGGGTGGAGCCGCCCCGGCGACCGGTGGACCGCGCCCCGACCCGGCGCACCGGTCGGGCAGGCGGCTCCCCCTCCCCCGGGCAGCGGCCCCGGCTGCCCCTGGGCGAGCGGCTCCGGCTCCCCCGGACGGACGACGAGCCGCCCTCCGCGGGTGCGGAGGACGGCTCGCCGGGGCGACCGGGTCAGGCGTTGGCGGGCTCGAGGTCTCCCGCTGCCGCGGCGGACGCGAGGGCGGCGTCGCTGCCCTCGGCGGTCGCGGGGGCGCCGAGCCGGATCAGCCCGTAGTCGAACGCGTGCCGGCGGTAGACGACCGAGGGGACCCCGGTGTCGGCACAGAGGAAGAGGAAGAAGTCGTGGCCGACCATCTCCATCTCGTAGAGGGCCTGGTCGACGTGCATCGGCGTGGCCGGGTGGACCTTCTCCCGGACGATCTGGCCGGGCAGGTGCTCGTCCAGATCGGTCACCAGGGGCCCGTCGGCCAGTGCGGCGTCGACGTCGGCGGGTGACGTCCCGTCCAGGGCGGGTGCCGGGGCGCTGCTGACCCCGGTGAGCACCGGCTCCTCGACGGCGGGGACGCTGTCGATCCGCACGCTGGGTGGGGTGCGGCGGCCGTGGTGCACGCGGCGACGGTCGTTGGCCCGTCGCATGTGGTTCTCGAGCTTGCCGGCGGCGAGCTCCAGCGCGGCGTAGAAGTCGGGGGCGGACGCCTCGGCGCGGGCCACCGGCCCCTTGCCGCGCAGCGTGATCTCCACGCGTTGGCAGTTGGCTGCCTGCCGAGGGTTCTTCTCGTGCAGCAGCTCGACGTCGATGCGGATGACCTTGCCGTCGAACCGTTCCAGCTGGCCGACCTTGTCCTCCACCTTCTGGCGGAAGTGCTCGGGCACCTCGACGTTACGGCCACGGACCACGATCTCCATGGGACCTCCCGGTTGAGCGGGGTGTGATCAACCCGACGCTAGACGCCTTGCCCCGGTCCCGACAGTGGAAGCCCGGTCCGCCCCCTCCCCACCCCGACCACGCACCGTGAACGCCCCAGGTGGCGGCGGGGCGAACGGGCGGTGCACACGTCGTGGAGTGGCGGCGACGACCGCTGCCAGCACCGGCGTGTCCCGGCACGGCGTGTCCCCGGGACCGGCGAGGGCCCGGGCTCCCTCGGTCAGGGTCGCGCCGCTGGTGACGACGTCGTCCACCAGGACCAGCCGGCTGCCGGCGGGCACCCCAGCCCAGGCCCCGTGCCCGGCGGGCCGGGCCTGGAACCGACCGGACAGGTTGGCCCGCCGGGCGGCGGCGTCCAGCCCGGCGGAGTCCCGGGTGCGACCGGCCCTCCCGCGCAGCCGCCCCAGCACCGGCGCCGTCCGGGCGTCCAGGCCGGCGTCCCGCAGCTCGACGACGGCGCGGTCGGCGAGTTCCCGCACGTGGTCCCGGCCGCGCTGGCGGATCGCCGCCGGGGAGCTCGGCACCGGGACGAGGAGGACCGGTGCGCCCGCCGGCCCGGCCGCGCCGGCCAGCACGACGCACACCGCCAGCGCCAGCGCCGTGCCCAGCGGCCCGGCCAGCTCCGCGCGGCCGTGCTCCTTGAACGCCAGCACCGCCGGGCGCACCGGGCCGGCGTAGGCGCCGGCCGCCACGGTCGGCGGGAAGCCGGGCGGGTGCCGCCGCGGCTCGGCGAGCCGGGGCCGGGTGAGCCGGCGACGGCAGGCCGGGCACAGCACGTCGCCGGGCCGGGCACACCCGGCGCAACTGCGCGGCAGCACCAGGTCGGCCAGTGCCCGGCTGCCGGCCCGCAGCACCCCGGCGACACCGCCGTCCACGTCCGTGCCCATGCCGGGAGCCTGCCCCGTCGCGGGTCCGTCCCCGCCCCGCCGCGAGCGGCTGGGGACCCGGGGTGGACGTGGGGACGACGGCCGCCGCCGTCGGCGTCACATCGGGTAGAAGGGCGCTCTCCCGGGAATCGGCTCGGCGCCCCGCACGGCGGTCACCCAGTTGCCCCCGGGGAGCTGCCACAGCGTGCCGTCGGCGCTGACCAGCGGTTGCCGCCCCGGTGCCGCCGCGACCGCGGTCGGCTGGGCCGGCAGCCCGGCGGTGGTCAGCTCGGTGAGCCCCCAGCCGTCGACGCCCACCTCGTACGGCACGGTGCGCCCGGTGCTCGGGTCACCGGCCAGCAGGATCAGCGAGCCGGCGTTCCGCCAGGCGACGTCCACCACCTGCCGGATCGACGGGGTCACCGAGCGCAGGTCGCGGACGCTGACGGCGTCGTCGGCCCGCACCACCGTCCCGACGTAGAGCTGGCCACCCTGCGGACCGTCGATCACCACGGCGGCGCGCAGGCCGTCCGGGGAGAGCTGGAACTGGCTGGCCCGGCCGAGACCGGGCAGCGTGGGCGCGCTGACGGTCTGCGGTGCCCCGCCGTCGGGCAGCCGGATCACCTCGGCGCCGTCCCGGACGGTCCAGACCTCTGCCCGGGTGCCGGCCGTCGTCGGCTCGGTGAAGCTGCCGCCGGTCAGCGCGGGGGCCAGTCCCCCGCCGTACTGGCCGGCGTACAGCGTGGCCGGCGTCGGTGACGGCGAGGTCGCGGTGGACACCCCCGCGGTGAGCCCGAGCGCACCGGTCCGCGCGTCGACCGAGACCGCGGCCGAGTCGAGGTCGTACACGCCCTCCCCGGCGGGACCCGGTGCGGCGCTGCCGTCGGACGCGCGGCGCAGCGCACCGTCGGCGACGTAGTGCCCGACGGCGTCGGCCGGGACGACGTCCGGGTCGTACTGCTGCCAGTCGTCGATCCGCTGCTGCCCAGGGACGTCGGGCAGGCCGAGCTCCTGACCGTCGCGCAGCACCTCGACCGAGGTCAGGTCCAGCTGGTCCAGCGACCAGACCAGCTGCGCGGAGGCCGCCTGCAGGGTCGCGTCGTCGACGTCGGCGGGGAAGCTGAGGTCGACCGTCGCCGTCCGGCCGGAGGTGCTCACCGTGCTGCGCAGCTCCGCGCCGGCCAGCGGGTTGAGCACGCCGGCGGCGATCTGCGGGGACGGGCCGTCGAGCAGACGCTCCACCAGCGTGTTCGGCTGCGCACCGCCCTCGACCAGGTAGCGCGGGTCGGGCACCACCCGGGTGCCGGACTGGTCCAGGAAGTAGGCGTCGACGGGTTCGTAGGTGCGGGCGAAGTCCGGCTCGAGCATCAGCAGCCCGTCGGGTGGGTCGCTGATCCGCCACTCCCCCGACTCGTCGGTGAGCGTGAAGCTGCGGTTGTAGACCTCCCCGGTGCCGACCGTGAAGCTGCCGCGCTCATCGACCCTGCCCACCTCGGCAGCGGTGACCTCGACGGCGCCGGGGCCGGTGCGCACCGGCGCGTAGTCGCCGCTGATGACGGTCAGCCCGTCACCGTCCCGCCAGGCCGCCGCGGCCTCCTCGGTCAGGTACTGGCGGGCCACCGGGTGGTTGCGGACGGTGCTGGCGTTTGCGTCGATGAACCCGCGGACGACCTCCTCCGGGGTCGCACCCGGCACCGGCGCCGGTGGCTCGATGCCGACGGCGCCGTCCGGTGGGGCAGCCGCCTGGGTGATCCGCACCGTCGGGGAGCTGCTGGGCACCGTGCTGCAGCCGGCCAGCACGGAGACGGCGAGCACCGCGACGAGGGGGGCCAGCCGGGCGGAGCGGGACCTGCTCACGACGCGCCCCCGGCCACCCGGTTCGGCGCCGGGCGCAGCGGGAGCGGCGAGCTGGCCAGCCCGGCACCGGCGATCAGCGGCAGCGTGAGCCGGAACTGGGCACCCTGACCGGGCTGGCCCCACACCTGCAGCCAGCCCCCGTGCAGCCGGGCGTCCTCCAGGCTGATGGACAGACCGAGACCGCTGCCGCCGACGGTGCGCACCCGCGAGGGGTCGCCGCGCCAGAACCGGTCGAACACGTGCTGGGCGGCGACCGGGTCCAGGCCGACGCCGTGGTCGCGGACCGTGATGGCCGTCGCCGACCGGTTGGCCGCCAGGGCGATCTCGACGGGCTGCCCCTGCCCGTGCTCGATGGCGTTGCCGATCAGGTTGCGCAGCACCCGCTCCACCCGTCGACCGTCGACCTCCGCGATCACCGCCGACGCCGGGACGTCGACCTGCAGCGCGCAGCCGTGCCGCTCGGCGAGCGAGGCCATGCCGGCGGCCACCCGCTCCACCAGCGGGCCGAGGTCCTGGGCCTCCGCCTCGAGCGTGGCCGCACCTGCGTCGTAGCGGCTGATCTCCAGCAGGTCGGTCAGCAGGTTCTCGAACCGGTCGAGCTCGGCCTGCAGCAGCTCCGCGGAGCGGGCGACGGCCGGGTCGAAGTCGCCGCGCGCCTCGTGCAGCACGTCCGCCGCCATCTGCACCGTGGTCAGCGGCGTCCGCAGCTCGTGCGAGACGTCGGAGGTGAACCGCTGCTGCAGCTGTGAGAGCCCCTCCAGCTGGGTGATCTGCTTCTGCAGGCTCTCGGCCATCGCGTTGAAGCTGGTGGCCAGCCGCGCCAGGTCGTCCTCGCCGCGCACGGTCAGCCGCTCGGCCAGGTGCCCGGCCGCCAGCCGCTGCGCCCCACCGGCGGCGCGGCGCACCGGGCCGACGACCAGCCGGGTCACCAGGACGCCGATGCCCACGACGAAGAGCACGAGCGCGGTCCCGCTGATCACCACGGTGCTGCGGATCAGCCCCAGGCTCTCCTGCTCCTGGTCCAGCGGGAAGGCGAAGTAGACCTCCACCCGGTCACCGCTGCGGGCATCGGTGGGCACGGGCGCGCCGACCACCAGGGTGGGCACCGGCTCGCCCTGCGCCCCGGGCACCGCCGCGTACCGGTACGCCGGGGAGCCGTCGGCCACCTCGGCGCGCAGGTCCGCGGGCAGGGCCGGGTAGACGTCCAGCCGGCTCCACGCCGGGCGTTCCTGGTCCCCCGAGCCGTAGATCATCACGACCTCGAAGTCACCGGCCGCACCGCCCCGGGACGTCAGCCCCTCGACGGTGCGAGCGAGCGTGGACCGGACGCTCGCCGAGTCGCCCGTGGCGATGCCGCCGACCTCGGTCTGGGCGTACGCCACCCCGTTCAGCGCCTGGTCGATGGCGGCGTCACGCTTGACCCGGAGCAGCTGGTCGCTGATCTGGCTGAACAGCACCAGGCTCACGATCACCACGACCGTGCTCGCGACCAGCATGGTGATCGCCCCGATCCGCAGCTGCAGCGAGGACCGCCAGGCGTGCACCGCGCGGCGCAGCGCGCGCCCCCCGACCACCAGGGAGCGACGGCGCGCACGGCGCAGCCGGCGGCGCACCCGTCCGGACGGCGGACGGCGGGCCGGCCCGGGCCCGGACGCATCGGGTGCGGCCGCGCCCGGTGCCACCGCGCCCGCCCGGTCGACGGCCGGCTCACCGGTGGAGGTGCCCACGGCCGGCGGGGTGCTCACGGCCGGCGGGGCGCCCACGACCGGCGGGGTGCCCTGGTCACGGCGGGCCGGCCTTGTAGCCCACCCCGCGGACGGTGAGGACCACCTCGGGCTTCTCCGGGTCGCGCTCCACCTTCGCGCGCAGCCGCTGGACGTGCACGTTCACCAGCCGGGTGTCGGCCGCGTGCCGGTAGCCCCAGACCTGCTCCAGCAGCAGCTCGCGGGTGAAGACCTGGCGGGGCTTGCGGGCGAGTGCCACCAGCAGGTCGAACTCCAGCGGGGTCAGCGCGATCGCCTCGTCGTCCCGGGTGACCTGGTGGGCCGGCACGTCGATCTGGACGTCACCGATCGCCAGGTTCTCCGCCTGCCCGGTCTCCCCGCGGCGCAACTGGGCCCGCACCCGGGCCACCAGCTCGACCGGCTTGAACGGCTTGGTCACGTAGTCGTCGGCCCCGGCCTCCAACCCCTGGACGACGTCGATGGTGTCGCCCTTGGCGGTCAGCATCACGATCGGCACGGCGGACTGGGTGCGGATGTCGGCGCAGATCTGCAGGCCGTTGCGGCCGGGCAGCATGAGGTCGAGCAGCACCAGGTCCGGGCGGAGCTGCTGGAAGGTGGCCACGGCGCGCGCACCGTCCGAGACGAACGCCGGGTCGTAGCCCTCCCGGCGCAGCACGATGCCCAGCATCTCGGCGAGGGCGGCGTCGTCGTCGACGACGAGGACGCGGCCGCGGCTGGTCCCGGCGGTGGGAGCTGAAGGTGGCACGGCGCCATTGTGCGCGACGAACGCCAGGAGGCGGTCCGCCCCGCCAGGGAACTTCCCCGGACGGGGCGGATCAGGGTCGGGCCCCCGGGGGCCCGACCCTGATCGACGTGACGTGCTGGAACGGCCCCCTTGCAGGGCCCCGTCGCGAGCTTGCTCGTGGCGGGGGGCAAGGGGGTCCTTCGTCAGTAGCGGTAGTGGTCGCTCTTGTACGGGCCCTCGACCGGGACCCCGAGGTAGTCGGCCTGCACCTTGGTCAGCGTCGTCAGCTTCACCCCGAGGGCGGCCAGGTGCAGCCGGGCGACGTGCTCGTCCAGCTGCTTGGGCAGCACGGTGACGCCGGGGGTCTGGCCCTCGTAGGCGGCCCGGTTCCCCCACAGCTCGATCTGGGCCAGGGTCTGGTTGGAGAAGGACGCGCTCATCACGAAGCTGGGGTGCCCGGTGGCGTTGCCCAGGTTCAGCAGCCGCCCCTCGGAGAGCACGATGATCGTGTGGCCGTCGGCGAACCGCCACTCGTCGACCTGGGGCTTGATGGTCGTCCGCACCACGCCGGGCGTGCGCGCCAGGCCGGCCATGTCGATCTCGTTGTCGAAGTGACCGATGTTGCCGATGATCGCCTGGTGCTTGGTCGAGGCCAGCTGCTCGGCGGAGATGATGTCCTTGTTGCCGGTGGTGGTGATGATGATGTCGGCCTTGCCGATCACCTCGTCCAGCGTGGTGACCTCGTAGCCGTGCATCGCCGCCTGGAGGGCGTTGATCGGGTCGATCTCGGTGACGATGACCCGGGCGCCCTGGCCGCGCAGCGACTCCGCGCAGCCCTTGCCGACGTCGCCGTAGCCGCAGACGACGGCGACCTTGCCACCGATCATCACGTCGGTGGCGCGGTTCAGGCCGTCGATGAGGGAGTGCCGGCAGCCGTAGAGGTTGTCGAACTTGCTCTTGGTGACCGAGTCGTTGACGTTGATCGCCGGGAAGAGCAGCCGGCCCTCGCGGGCGAGCTCGTACAGCCGGAGCACACCGGTGGTGGTCTCCTCGGTGACGCCCTTGATCGCCGCACCGATGCGGGTCCAGCGCTGGGCGTCCTCGGTGAGGCTGGTGCGCAGCGCGTCGAGGATGACGCCGTACTCCTCGGAGTCGGCGTCGGTGGTGTCCGGGACGACGCCGTCGGCCTCGAAGCGGGTGCCCAGGTGGACCAGCAGGGTGGCGTCGCCGCCGTCGTCCAGCAGCATGTTCGGCCCGATGACGGTGCCGTCGTCGTCGGTGAACTCGAACAGCCGCTGGGTGCACCACCAGTACTCCGGCAGCGTCTCGCCCTTCCAGGCGAAGACCGGCACGCCGGTCGGCTCCTCGGGGGTGCCGTCGCCGACGACGATCGCCGCGGCCGCGTGGTCCTGGGTGGAGAAGATGTTGCAGCTGACCCAGCGGACGTCGGCGCCGAGGGCGACCAGCGTCTCGATCAGGACGGCGGTCTGGATGGTCATGTGCAGCGAGCCGGCGACGCGGGCGCCGGCCAGCGGCTGCGCGTCCCCGTACTCCTCGCGCAGCGCCATCAGGCCGGGCATCTCGTGCTCGGCGAGGCTGATCTCCTTGCGGCCGAAGCCGTGCAGGGAGAGGTCGGCGACCTTGAAGTCGCCGTCGGTCAGGACGCGGGTGCCAGTGCTGGCGGTCATGTCGCTCCAGTGTCCGGCCCGGCCCGGGACGGGCGGGCTCTGTCGGTCGCTGTGGTCCCCGCTCGTGCGGGGCGAGCGAGCATGCCGAGGCTTCGGCGGGGCTCGTGCCGTCGTCCAGGGTACCGCCGCGAGCACGGCGCCGTGCTGGAACGGCCCCACTGCAGGGTCCCGCCGGGAGCCTGCGAGTGGCGGGGTGCAGTGGGGCCCTGGCGTCAGCGCAGCGCGGTGGTGGCGCGGTAGAGGACGGCGGGGCCGCGGGCGGTGACCGCCTGCCCGGCCGGCACGAACGCCGACTCGCCCTTCCGCAGCGTCAGGTCGCCGTCCGCGCCGGTGAGGACCGCATCGCCCTCCGCGCACAGGACCACCTGCGGCCCGGCCGTGGTGAGCACCCCCGGGTCGACGTCGACCTGCACCCGGGTCAGGTCGAAGTCGTCGACCGGGGTCGGGTAGCGCAGCCCGCCGGGGCCCAGCACCGGGTGGATCACCGGCACCTTGCCGTCGGTGAAGTCCAGCACCTCGATCAGCGCGGCGAGGTCCACGTGCTTGCTGGTCAGGCCACCGCGCAGCACGTTGTCCGAGCTCGCCATGACCTCGACCCCTGCGCCGCTGAGGTAGGCGTGCAGGTTGCCGGCGGGCAGGAAGACCGCCTCGCCCGGCGCCAGCGTGAGGTGGTTGCACATCAGCGAGATGACGACGCCGGGGTCGCCCGGGTACGCCTCGGCCAGGTTCTCCGCCCACCGGTAGGTGTTGATGAACTCGGGGTCGTGCTTGGCGACGAAGCTCGCTGCCTTCTCCGCCACCGCGCTCACCAGCGACTCCTGGCGCCGTTCGGACAGTGCGAGCAGCTGGGGGATCGCCGTCCGCAGGCCGCCGTGTGCGAGCGCGGCGACGGTCGGCAGCAGCTCGGTCAGTTGGAGCTTGGCCAGGCAGTGCAGCGACTCCACCAGCGGACGGAAGCCGCACAGCGCCTCGACCGGCGTGATCGCGAGCAGGATCTCCGGCTTGTGGTACGGGTCCTTGAAGGTCCGCATCGGGTCGTCGAGCGGGACGCCCGCGGCCTCCTCGGCCGCGAACCCGACCTCGGCCTGGGCCGTGGTCGGGTGGGCCTGGAGGGAGAGCGGCTTGTCAGCGGCGAGGACCTTCATCAGGAAGGGGAGCCGGTCGCCGAAGCGGTGCCGGGCGGCTGCGCCGAGCATCACCTCCGGCTCCGCGGCGATCGCCTTGTCCAACGCACGGCCGTCGGAGAGCACGCTCGGCTCCCCCGGGTGCGCGCCCATCCACAGCTCCGCATGCGGCTGATCAGCCGGCGACGGCTGCCCCAGCAACTCCGGGATGACCGTGCGGGATCCCCAGGGGTAATGGCGCACGGCGTTCGTCATCTGCCACATCGCGCCGGACGATACCTGCGGCTCACCGGTGTCCACGGCTGAACCGCCGACCACGTTCCACCGAGTCGCGCCCCGGGGTCAGGCGTGGCGCGACCGCTCGAGGTCCAGTGCCAGCGCCAGGTAGACGGCGCTGAAGTCGGCGACGGACAGCTGACGGGCGAGCCGGGCCAGCCGGGGCTGCCGCTCCGGTTCGGCGCGCTCGGCCAGCGCGCTGACCGGGACGTTGTGCGTCCCTGCGGTGCGGAGGACCTCCTCCATCGCCTCCTCGGCCGACCGCGGCTCCCGCTCTCCCCCGTCGTGCGCACCGGCCTCCGCGTCCCGGATGGTGACCAGCCGGAGCCGCCGGCCGGCGTCGTCGGTCCGATCCCGGAAGAAGTCGTCCTCCCCCCCTTCGGGAGCCAGCGGCCCACCGAGGACGGTGCAGGCGGCGACCCGCTGGTCGGGCAGCCGGAAGCCGGTCACCGGCAGGCCCGCCAGGGTGGCGAGCTGATCAGCCACCCGGCCGGCGGCGGCCCCCGCCAGAGGCCCCTCGGCGGCGATGACCGGCAGCGCGTCCAGCAGCTCCAGCGCCAGGGTTTTCGCCGGGTTGACGAAGGACTCCCGGGCCGGGCCGCACTCCGCCGCCACCTCGTCCAGCGCCGCGGCCACCAGCTCGGTGTCGGCGGCGTCCTCCGCGACGAGTCCCAGGTCGGCGGCGAGGAGCAGCATGGGGGTGAGCAGCGACCACAGCGCGGTGTGCTGCACCCGGGAGGCCGGCAGCGGCACGTAGGGCGCCCGGGCGTTGGCACAGGCGGCGTGCAGCGGGGCGTCCTCGGCGCCGATGCCGACCAGCACGACGCCGCGCCGGGCGGCCTCGTACGCCGGGGTGACGGCATAGCGGCCTGCGCCGGTCCGGGTGGCCACCACGGCGATGTCCGAGGGGCCCATCCAGACCGGCAGGTCCGGGCCCGGGACGACGTCCACGGTCACCGGGCTGGCCGGGCCGAGCAGCGCGCGCAGCACCGACGCCGCGACCGCCCCCTCGCGCCGGCCGACGATCACGAGCCCCCGCGGACGCCCCCCCGAGGTCGCCCGCTCCAGCCCGGCCTCCCGGGTCAGCTGCGTGGTCTCCCGTACCTGGGCACCGGCGCCGGCGACCGCCGGCAGCAGTCCGCGCGGGTCGCGGGCACGCAGCAGGTCGAGGTCGTCGAGGACCTCCTCGGCGAGCTCGGGCGACGTCATGCTCGGCGCTGCCGCGCCTCGTCGAGCAGGAGCACCGGGATCCCGTCGCGCACCGGGAACGCCCGGGAGCAGGTCGGGCAGACCAGCTCGCTCGCCTCCACGTCGACGGTCAGCACCGTGTGGTGGGTGTCCGGGCAGGCGAGGATCGCCAGCAGCTCGGGGTCGATGCCGAGCGTCCGGTCCCCAGGGGCCTGCCCGGTCATGCGCGGACCACCTCGAGCACCTCGTCGCGCACCTGGGCCATACGGGTCGCGTCGGGCGCCTCGACGTTCAGCCGCAGCAGGGGCTCGGTGTTGCTGGCCCGCAGGTTGAACCAGGCCCCGTCGGGGAGGGAGACCGTCAGGCCGTCGAGCTCGTCGAGGGTCACCCCGTCCCGCTCGCCGTAGACCTCGCGGATGGCAGCCACCCGGCCGGCCTGGTCGGCGACCGTGGAGTTGATCTCACCGGAGGCCACGTAACGCTCGTACGCGGCCGTCAGCTCCGAGAGCGGACGGGCCTGCTCGCCGAGCGCGGCGAGCACGTGCATCGCGGCCAGCATGCCGGTGTCGGCCCGCCAGAAGTCGCGGAAGTAGTAGTGCGCCGAGTGCTCGCCACCGAAGACGGCGTCGGTCCGGGCCATCTCCGCCTTGATGAAGGAGTGCCCCACCCGGGTGCGCACCGGCTCCCCGCCGTGCTCGCGGACGATCTCCGGAACCGCCCGGGAGGTGATCAGGTTGTGGATGATGACGGTCCCGGTGCCCTTGGCGAGCTCCCGCACGGCGACCAGGCCGGTGATGGCCGACGGGCTCACCGGCTCACCGCGCTCGTCGATGATGAAGCAGCGGTCGGCGTCCCCGTCGAAGGCCAGCCCGATGTCGGCGCCGTGCTCGCGGACGCCCGCCTGCAGGTCGACCAGGTTCGCCGGGTCCAGCGGGTTCGCCTCGTGGTTGGGGAACGAGCCGTCGAGCTCGAAGTACATCGGCACGATCTCCAGCGGCAGGCCGGAGAGCACCACGGGGACGGTGTGCCCGCCCATCCCGTTCCCGGCATCGACGACGACCTTCAGCGGCCGGATGCCGGAGAGGTCGACCAGTCCCCGCAGGTAGTCGGCGTACTCGACGGCGACGTCCCGGGTGCTGACGGTGCCCAGCCGGCCGGGGTCGCGGCCGAAGGGGGCTGCCCCGTCCAGGAGCTGCTCGGCCCACTCCCGGATCTGGACCAACCCGGAGTCCTGGCCGATCGGTGCAGCGCCGGCCCGGCACAGCTTGATGCCGTTGTACTGCGCCGGGTTGTGGCTGGCGGTGAACATCGCCCCCGGCATCTCCAGCGAGCCGGCGGCGAAGTACAGCATGTCGGTGGAGCCCAGCCCTGCCTCGACGACGTCGATCCCGCGGGACAGCACGCCCTCGGCGAAGGCCCGGGAGAGCGGGACCGAGGAGTCGCGCATGTCGTGGGCGGTGACGACCGAAGTGGCACCCGTCTCGCCGTGCACGAACTCGGCGAAGGCGGTCCCGATGGCGCGGGCGACGGTCTCGTCCCACTGGTCAGGGACGACCCCGCGCACGTCGTAGGCCTTGATGATCGATGTCAGGTCCGGCAACGGAGCTCATCCTCGCAGTCGATGACCGCGGCCCGGGTGACCGACGGCGGGTCGACCCTAACGGCGCGGCGGGGGGTGGGCGCCCCAGCGTCTCAGGGGAGGTTGGGGAGGACGCGCAGGTGACCGCGGCGGGTGCCGCTGCCGTCGTCGGCCGGGTCACGCGGGGGCTCCGGGCGGGCGGCCTCGCGGACCGCGTCGGCGAGGGCCAGCAGGTCGTCGCCGGTCGGGCCGGCGTCGTCGACGTCGATCTCGTGCCGCACGACCTCCCAGCCCCGCGGCACGGTGAGCCGCTCGGCGTGGAACTCGCACAGGTCGTAGCTGTGCGGCTCCGAGTAGGTCGCCAACGGGCCGACGACGGCCGTGGACTCCGCGTACACGTAGGTCAGGGTGGCCGCCGCCGGTTGCGCGCAGCCGCTGCGCGAGCAGCGACGTGACTGCCTCACCACCGGTTCCTCACGCCGGGCACACTATCCGGGCCGACGCCGCCTGGGGAGGAGGCACACCGCATCACGCCCGTCCACCCCCTCCGCTCCGTCCAGGCACACCCGACCCAGCGGCCCCGCACCCCGACCCGGGAGAGACCCATGACGACCGGACCCGGCACGGTGCTGTTGCTCGGTGGACGCAGCGAGATCGGCCTGGAGCTGGCCGAGCGACTGGTCCGCGACGGCGCCCGGCGGGTGCTGCTCGCCGCCCGGCGCAGTGGTGCGCTCGACGCGGAGGAGGCCCGCCTGCGCGCGGCCGGCGCCACGGAGGTGCAGCGACTGGAGTTCGACGCGGACGACCTGACCGGGCACGAACAGCTCCTGACCGCCGCGCTCGACCCGGCCGGCGGCGGCGACCCGATGAGCACGGTCGCGGTGCTCGCCTTCGGGGTGCTCGGCGACCAGGCCCGTGCGGAGGTCGACGCCGGCCACGCGGTGGCGGTCGTCTCCACCGACTACCTGGCCCAGGTCTCGGTGCTCACCCACCTGGCCCGGCTGATGCGCGCCGGTGGCGGGGGGCGGATCGTCGTCTTCTCCTCCGTCGCCGGGGTCCGGGTCCGCCGGGCCAACTACGTCTACGGCTCGGCCAAGGCCGGGCTCGACGGCTTCGCCAGCGGCCTGACCGACGCCCTGCACGGGACGGGTGTCCGCCTGCTCCTCGTCCGGCCGGGGTTCGTGGTCGGGCGCATGACCACCGGCATGTCCCCCGCCCCGCTGTCGAGCACCCCCGACCAGGTCGCCGCGGCCGTGGCCGATGCGCTGCGCCGGGACCGGTCCGTGGTGTGGGTGCCTGAGAGGCTGCGGCTGCTCGCGGCGGTCCTGCGGCTCCTGCCGCGGCCGATCTGGCGCCGGATGCCCCGGTGATCCGGCGCGGCGGCAGCCCGGCGAGGCCGTAGGCTCCTGCCGCGATGGACCGCCTCCCTGCCCGCGCCCGGCGCGACCGTCACGGCCGCGGCCTGCGCGGTCGTCTCGTGCCGCCGACGGTGCCGCTCTCCCGGAGCCGCGCCGAGCAGTTCGACGACCTGGTCCTCGACGCGGTCGAGGACCTGGAGCGCCGCTGGGAGCGGGAGCTGGCCGGCGTCGAGTTCGCCGTCGAGGACGTCCCCTGGGTCGACCACACCAGCCCGGACGACGTGGTGCTGGACGCCGACGTGCTGGAGGACGGCAGCGTCCCGCTGGCCCGCGTGCTGCCGGCGCACCGCGAGGGCGGGCAGGAGCACCCCGCCCGGATCGTGGTCTACCGCCGTCCGCTGGAGATCCGCGCCGCCGACCGCGACGACCTCGCCGACCTGGTGCGGGACGTCGTCGTCGACCAGGTCGCGGTGTTGCTGGGGCGGGACCCCGAGGAGATCGACCCCGCCGGTTGAACGGGGCCCACCCGGCCCCTTTGCCATGCTGGGCACCGAGATGAGCGCAGTGGAGCAGCAGCCCGGCCCGCACGGTGTCCGGCGGGCAGTCGTCACCGGGGCCTTCGCCGTCCTGGTCGTCCTCGCCGCCGGCCTGGTGCTCCTGGCCCTCCAGCCCCGGACGACGACGGCCACCGCGACCCTGACCGTGACCCCCCGCACCGAGGCCGGCGCGGACGCCGCCCTCCTGCTGGCCGACCGGTACACCGCGCTCGCCGGGTCGGCCGAGGTCCTGGCGGCGGCGCGGGGCGACGAGCCGGCGCTGGCCGAGGTGCCGCTGGGTGAGCTCCAGGAGGGCGTCGAGGTCGCCCGTCCGGCCGGCACCGCCACCGTCGCGGTGCAGGTGACGCTGCCCGACGGCGACACGGCGGTGGCCGCCGCCAACGCGGTGGTCGGCCGGCTCGTCGCGGCGGGGGCCGACGAGGAGCTCGTGGACGTCGCCCGCGGGCGGGAGGCCTCCCCCGCCCGCACCACCGGCTCGTCGTCCGCGGCCCGGTGGGTGCTGGTCTCGGTGCTGCTGGCCCTCGCCGCCGGGCTGTGCGCCGCACTGGCGTCGGCCCTCCTGACCGGCGGCCGCGCGGCCGGGCGGAGTGCCGGCGGCCGGGCCGCCGAGGCCGACGCCGCGGTGGTCGACGACCTGCCCGCCTTCCTGACGGACCCACCTGGCTCCTCCGCCGACCCACCGCGCGCCACCGTGCCACCCCGAGCTCCCGGGACAGGAGCCACGGCCGTGTCGCGCACCGTCCCCCGGGGCGCCGTCTCCCGTGCGGCCGGGTCCGCCGCCACGCTGACGGCCGCGCTGCTGCTGGTCCTCGCCGCCGTCGCGGTGGGCGCCCCTCCCGGCCACGCCGGGAGCAGCAGCCCGATCGCCGCCGCGGTGGACGAGGTCGGGCCCACGCTCACCGCGCCGGACGCCACCGACCCGGAGACCACCACCCCGGACCCGTCTGCCCCGACCTCCACCGCGCCGGACCCCGACGTCACAGCGCCGGCCGACGAGACGGCCGCGGGCGCCCTCGCGCTCCGGTCGGTGCCGCTGGGCACCGACGGGGTGGCGGCCACGGCGGCCTTCGGCGGCGTGGTGCTGGAGGAGCGGGCCGTGGGGCTGACCGTCACCTACCCCAGCGTCAGCCTCACCACCGACGGCCGGCGCTCCCTGGCGCACGTCCGGCTGCCCACCTGGAACTGCCTCACCGCCGAGCCCCCCGCCGACCCGGTGGCCGCCGGCTGTGCCCGGTCGATCACCGAGTACGCCGACCTGCCCGACCCGCAGCTGCAGGTCACCCGGGACGGCGACCGGATCGAGCTGACCGGCCTGTTCCCCACCTACACGCGCCCGAACGGCGGCCCGCCCGGCTACACCGGCCGGGCGTACCAGCTGGCGGCCTCGATCGGCCCCGACGGCCCGCGCCGGAACGGCAGCACCCCGGCGACCGGCGTGGTGCGGATCGGGCTGGACAGCGCGTCCACCGCACCCGAGCGCGGCGTCAGCCGGCTGCAGCACCCCGGCTGAGCGCACCCCGGCGGCCCAGCTGGGTCAGGCCGGCGGCCGACGTCAACGTGGCCGAGGGCGCTCCGAGCTCGCGGCGCAGCCCTCCGATCTCGCTGGTCCCCCACCACGGCCAGCGCTCGGCGCCGGAGCCGCCGCGGTCGAGCAGGGTCAGCAGCAGGGCACGCGGCCCGTCGTCCGCCGGGACGACGGCGACCTCCAGCTCACCGATCGCGGCGTGCAGCCGTGCGGCCGCGCACACGAACGGCCGCTGGGGGGCCGGGAGCTGCGCCAGCACGGCCGGCAGCCAGCGCTCGACCTCCCTGGGGTCCCGGCTGCGGGAGACGTCGGCGACGGTGTCCAGCTCGTCGACCAGCCGCCGGCTGCGCGTGGTGGCCAGCTGGGCGTCCGGGAGTCCGGCGGCGAGGTGCCGCACGGTCGGGTCACCGAGCGGGAGCCCGGTGAGCCGCAGGGTCCACGGGCCACGGACCTGGTCCAGCAGGCCGATCACGCCTGCGGCGAGCCGTTCGGCGACCCCGTCGTCCTCCGCGGGGAGCCGGGTCTGGGGCCGCCCCTGGGGCAGCGGACCGGGCTCGGCGCCCAGCAGGCCGATCACGGTGCCGACGCCGCGGCGCCGGAACGACAGCAGCGCCGCCCCGGCGGGACGGCCGGGAGCGTCCCGGTCGACCAGCACTGCACGGGGCCGCACCCGGCTGAACGGCCGGCCGGCCTGCGCGTTCAGCGCGGCGGTCAGCCAGGGCCCGCGCGCGGGGAGGGGGGCGGCGAGCTCGGCCAGGAGGGGCGCGGCGGCGCGGACCTCGCGGGCCACGGCGGCGCGGCCGTCGACGACCCGGGTCTGCACGCCCCCAGTCGACCACACAGGGGCGACGCGGGGAGCTGGGGAGTGGCCGTGCCCGGCTCGAGGGAACGCGTCGCCGGGCTGCTCGTCGGCGCGTCGTCGCGCCGGCCGTGCGGGAGGGGATCAGGTGGTGCGGTCGTGCGGGTGGACCTCGCTCAGCCGGCCTGGCGGCGCAGGCGGCGACGCTCGCGCTCGGAGAGCCCGCCCCAGATGCCGAAGCGCTCGTCCATGGTCAGCGCGTACTCCAGGCAGTCGACGCGGACCTCGCAGCCGGTGCAGATCCGCTTCGCCTCCCGGGTCGAGCCGCCCTTCTCGGGGAAGAACGCCTCCGGGTCGGTCTCGGCGCACAGGGCACGCTCCTGCCAGCTCTGGTCCTCGCCGTCCAGGCCCGGGAGCCCGGCGTCGAAGACGCCGGTCACGCCCAGCACGTCCCGTCCACGGGAGGCCGGGGCGGACCCTGCTGCGGAGCTCGTGTGCTCGCTCAACCACGACACCTCGGCCATCACGTTGCGTCCCCTCTCGCTCCGTCACGACGCGTGCTCCTGGGCGGATCCCAGTCGCCAGCGCCTGATGACGACATCGGAATTACACGCGTGTCGTTGAGTCGAGGTCAAGTCGGGCCGGTGTAACGCGGCACCACATCGATCACACCGGTCACAACTCGTCCGCGGGTGCTCACACCCCACCCCGACACGCCGCCCGCTGGCACACCATCTGCCATCGAGACCGGGCGGTTTCGTGGAGATCGACCGGGCTGGACCCGGTGCCTCCGTGCACTTCTGCCGGTCAGGCACCATGGTCGGGTGCACATCGTCGTACTCGCCGGTGGCGTCGGTGGCGCCCGCTTCCTCCGCGGCCTGCTGGCGGCGGCGCCCAGCGCCGAGGTGACCGCCGTGGTCAACACCGGCGACGACGTGACCCTGCACGGGCTGCGCATCTGCCCCGACCTGGACACCGTCATGTACACGCTGGGTGACGGGATCGACGAGGAGCGCGGCTGGGGCCGCCGCGGCGAGACCTGGACGGTCAAGGACGAACTGGCCGCCTACGGTGCGGAGCCGACCTGGTTCGGTCTTGGTGACCGCGACCTCGCCACCCACCTGGTCCGCACCCGGATGCTCGACGCGGGCTTCCCGCTCTCCGACGTCACGGCCGCGCTCGCCCAGCGCTGGCAGCCCGGGGTGCGGCTGCTGCCCATGAGCGACCAGCGGGTCGAGACCCACGTCGTGGTCACCGACTCCGACACGGGCCGCCCCCAGGCCATCCACTTCCAGGAGTGGTGGATCCGGCACCGGGCCGGGCTGCCCGCCGACGGCTTCGTCCAGGTCGGGGTGGAGGACGCCCGCCCCGGTCCTGGCGTGGTCGAGGCCCTCCGCACCGCCGACGCGGTGCTGTTCGCGCCATCGAACCCCGTCGTCTCGATCGGCACCGTGCTCGGGGTCCCCGGCATCCGCGACGCCGTTCGGGCAGCCGCCGGGCGGGTGGTCGGGATCTCCCCCATCGTCGACGGCGCCGCGCTGCGCGGCATGGCCGACCGCTGCCTGCCCGTGGTCGGCGTCGAGGTCAGCGCGGAAGGCGTGGGCCGGCACTACGGCGCCCGGTCCGACGGCGGCGTCCTGGACGCCTGGCTCGTGCACACCGGCGACCAGGCCACCGTGCCCGGCGTCGACGTGCGTGCCGTCCCGCTGCTGATGAGCTCGCCCGAGGCGACCCGGGCGCTGGCCCGGGCCGCGCTGGACGCCGCAGGCGTCGCGACCACCGAGTGACCGTGGCCGGCCTCCCCCCGGGCATCTCCGTGCACCCGGTGCACGGCCTGCCCGAGTTCGCGCCCGGCGACGACCTGGCCGCCGCGATCGCCGGGGCGGCGCCGTGGCTGGACGACGACGACGTCCTGGTGGTGACCTCGAAGATCGTGTCCAAGGTCGAGGGCAACCTCGTCCGGGTCGAGCCCGGCACCGACCGCGAGACCGCCCGGCAGCGAGCCATCGACGCGGAGACCGTCCGGGTCGTCGCCCGCCGGGGGCCGCTGCGGATCGTGGAGACCCGGCACGGCTGGGTGGTCGCCGCGGCGGGGATCGACGCCTCCAACGTCGCCGCCGACGCGCTGGTCCTGCTCCCGGCCGACGCCGACGAGTCCGCGCGCCGACTGCGTGCCCGGCTGCGGGAACTGCTCGGCGTCGACGTCGCCGTCGTGGTGAGCGACACCTTCGGCCGCCCGTGGCGGGACGGCGTCACCGACGTGGCGATCGGTGCGGCCGGGTTGCCCGCGCTGGTCGACCACCGGGGTGCGGTCGACGCACACGGCAACCGGCTGGAGACCACGCAGGTCGCGGTGGTCGACGAGCTGGCCGCCGCGGGGGACCTGGTGAAGGGCAAGCTGGGCGGTGTCCCGGTGGCGGTGGTGCGCGGGCTGCACGTCGAGGCGCCGGAGCCGGACGAGGGCACCCGCCCGCTGGTCCGGCTGGGTGCCGGCGACCTGTTCGCGACCGGGACCCGCGACCTGGTCGGCAGCCGCCGGACGGCCACCGCACTGGCCCACCGGGACGGCGCCCTCGCCGCGGTCACCGAGGCGTTCCGCACGGCCGTGGCCGCGCTGCCGGAGTTCCCGGTGGTCTTCCGCTACGGCAGCGAGGACGGGGACGACGCAGACGTCGTCGACGTCCACCTGGCCGACCCCATCACCCCGGTCACCTCCCTGGCGCTGGGCGCGGTCGTCGGCGCCGCGCTGGTCCAGCTGCAGGCCGAGGGCTGGGCGACCCGCTGGGAGCCGGCCGGCACCTTCGGCGGTGCGTCGTTGGCCGGGCGGCTGTGGCTGGGGCGCACCCCCACCTGAGGGGGAGAGCCCGTGCCCGGCTCCGACGGCGGTCGTTAGCGTCGAGCCGTGCAGATCCGCGAGCTCGCCGTCCCCGACGCCTACGCGCTGGACCTCCTCCCGCACGGTGACGCCCGGGGCCGGTTCACCGAGTGGTTCCGCGCCGACGTGCTGGCTGAGGCGATCGGCCCGGGGTTCCGGATCGCCCAGGCCAACCACAGCGTCTCCGCCCGCGGCGCCCTCCGCGGGGTCCACTTCGCCTCGGTGCCCCCCGGCCAGGCGAAGTACGTCTACTGCCCGGCCGGCACGGTGCTCGACGTCGTGGTCGACCTGCGGGTCGGGTCGCCGACCTTCGGCGTGCACGACACGGTGCTGCTGGACAGCGAGCAGCCGCGCGCGGTGTACCTGGCCGAGGGCCTGGGGCACGCTTTCGTCTCCCTCGCCGACGGCAGCTCGGTCACCTACCTGGTGTCCACCGGCTACTCCCCCGGCCGCGAGTTCGGCGTGCACCCGATGGACCCCGAGCTGGATCTGCCCTGGCCGGCCGACGTCGAGTTCGAGTTGTCGGCCAAGGACCTGGCCGCGCCCACGCTCGCCGAGGCCCGTGCGCAGGGCCTGCTGCCCACCATGGCCCAGTGCACCGCCCGCTACGAGGAGCTGCGCGGCAGCTGACCCTGGGTGCCGGGAGCGCGGCTCCGGCCCCGCGACCCGGGTCAGTCGCGGAGAGCGCCGAGCCGGTCGACGCAGGCGCGCACGGAGGCCGCCCAGGGCGGCAGCGGCGTCAGCCCGGCCGCCGCCCAGGCGGCGGGGTCGAGGACGCTGTAGGCAGGGCGCACCGCCCGGCTGGGGAAGGCGTCGGTCGTGGTCGGCCGGACACGCTCCGGATCGGCACCCGCGAGCTGGAAGACCAGCCGGGCGAGACCGAACCAGGTGGTCGAACCGCCGTTCGTGGCGTGCAGCAGACCGGTCGCCGGCGTCAGCGCCGCTTCGATCAGCCCGCGAGCGAGGTCCGCCGCCCAGGTCGGGCTGCCGGTCTGGTCGTCGACGACAGAGACCGTGTCCCGTTCGCGTTCGAGCCGGAGCATGGTCCGCACGAAGTTGTTGCCGTGCGCGGCGTGGACCCAGGAGGTCCGGACCACGACGGCGTCGTCGTCCACCGCCGCGATCGCCCGCTCGCCGGCCAGCTTCGTCCGGCCGTAGGCGGTGCGCGGTGCGGGCTCGTCGTCGACCCGGTACGGCGTGCTGGCCGTGCCGGCGAAGACGTAGTCGGTGGACACGTGCACCAGCCGGCCGCGCCCGGCCAGCTCCTCGGCCAGCCACCCCGGGGCGGCCCCGTTGACCAGCAGCGCGGTCGCCTCGTCGTCTTCAGCCGCGTCCACCGCCGTGTAGGCGGCCGCGTTGACCACCACGGGTCGTGCGCCAGTCGTCCGGGCCCGTTCCAGCCAGTCGCGGACCCGTGCGCGCAGCTGCGCCTCGTCGGTGAGGTCGAGCTGGGCCCGGCCGAACACGGTCACCGGGTCACCCGGGCGCTCCGCCGCCAGCACGGTCTGCAGGTCGGTGCCGAGCTGGCCACCCGCGCCGGTGACGAGCCAGGAGGTCGGCGTCATCACGAGCGGGCGGTCGCCGCGGCCGCCTTCAGCGGCTCCCACCAGGCCCGGTTGTCCCGGTACCACTGGACCGTCAGCGCCAGCCCGTCCTCGAAGGTCATCCGCGGGGCATAACCGAGCGCCGCGGTCTTGGAGTGGTCGACCGAGTAGCGCAGGTCGTGACCACCGCCGCGCGGGTCGACGATGTTCTCGACGTAGCTCCAGTCCCGGCCGGTGGCCTCGAGCAGCTTCTCGGTGAGTTCCTTGTTGGACAGCTCCCGACCCCCGCCGATGTTGTAGAACTCCCCCGGCGCGCCCTTCTCCAGCACCAGCTGGATGCCACGGCAGTGGTCGTCGACGAACAGCCAGTCGCGCACATTGGCGCCCTCCCCGTAGAGCGGCACCTTCTCCCCGTCGAGCAGGTTGGTGACGAACAGCGGGATGACCTTCTCCGGGAAGTGGTACGGCCCGTAGTTGTTGCTGCACCGGGTGATCGAGACGTCCAGCCCGTAGGTCTTCGCGTATGCCCGGGCGATCAGGTCGCTGCCGGCCTTGGACGCCGAGTACGGGGAGTTCGGCTCCAGCAGGTGGTCCTCGGTCCAGGACCCGTCGTCGATGGAGCCGTAGACCTCGTCGGTGGAGACGTGCACGACGCGGCCGACCCCCGCCCGCAGCGCGGACTCGAAGACCTGCTGGGAGCCGAGCACGTTGGTGAGCACGAAGCCGGCCGCGCCGGTGATGGAGCGGTCGACGTGGGACTCGGCGGCGAAGTGGACGACCGCGTCGTGCCCGGGCAGCGCGGCGTCCAGGTCCTCGGCCGAGCAGATGTCCCCCTGCACGAACCGGTAGCGCGGGCTCTCGGACACCGGGGCGAGGTTGGCGAGGTTGCCGGCGTAGGTGAGCTTGTCGAAGACGGTGACCTCGGCGTCCTCGAAGCCCGGGTAGCCGCCGGAGAGCATGGTGCGCACGTAGTGCGAACCGATGAAGCCGGCACCGCCGGTGACCAGGACGCGCATGGCCGAGACGCTAGGCGACGAGGATGCGGGGTGGGGCGTGCCACGTCGGACCTCCTCCGCCGGGGTGAGTGCACCACCGCTCCCGGACACCGGCCGCTTACGGTCAGCCGATGCGAGGGATCATCTTGGCCGGTGGGACCGGCAGCCGGCTGTGGCCCATCACCCTGGGCGTCAGCAAGCAGCTCATGCCGGTCTACGACAAGCCGATGATCTACTACCCGCTCTCCACGCTGATGATGGCCGGCATCCGGGAGGTCTTGGTCATCACCACCCCGGAGGACCGCGACTCCTTCGCCCGGCTGCTGGGTGACGGCAGCCGGTTGGGCATGCGGATCGAGTACGCGGTGCAGCCCCGGCCGGAGGGCCTCGCGCAGGCCTTCCTCATCGGCGCGGACTTCCTCGACGGCCAGGCCGCGGCCCTGGTGCTGGGCGACAACATCTTCTACGGCGCGGGCCTCGGCACCGCTCTGTCCCGGTTGCCCGAGCCCGACGGTGGCCACGTCTTCGCCTACCACGTGGCCGAACCGGCGGCCTACGGCGTCGTGGAGTTCGACGACGCCGGCCGGGTCCTCTCCATCGAGGAGAAGCCAGCGGCGCCCAAGAGCTCCTACGCGGTCCCAGGGCTGTACTTCTTCGGCCCCGACGTCGTCGAGGTCGCCCGGGGCATCACCCCGAGCGCACGGGGTGAGCTGGAGATCACCGCCGTCAACGAGCACTACCTGCGGCAGGGCCGGCTCACCGTCACCGTGCTCGACCGTGGGACCGCCTGGCTGGACACCGGCACCTTCACCTCGTTGCGCCAGGCGACCGAGTTCGTCTCGGTGGTCGAGGAGCGGCAGGGGCTGAAGATCGGCTGCATCGAGGAGGTCGCCTGGCGCAACGGCTGGCTGGACGACGACGGCCTGCGAGCCGTGGCCGAGCCGCTGGCCAAGAGCGGCTACGGCGCGTACCTGCAGGGCCTGCTCCCCCGCTGACCCGAGTTCCGGCCCGGCGCCGGCCGCCGCGGGTGCCGTAGCCTGCAGGAGCCCGCGGTGCCCCCGTCCCGGGCAGGCAGGCGTCGACGCCCCGCCGATCGGCGACCGACCCCCAGGAGCTCATGTCCACCGCGCTGTCCGCCCCAGGCACGACACCCGAGGCGGGCGACGGAACAGCGGTGCGGCGGCACTCGCTGCTCACCCTCGGCGTGGTCGTCGGGATGGTCCTGCTGACCCTCGCCGTGGCCTGGTACTGGCGCTGGACCGCGGACGACGGGTTCATCAACTTCCGGGTCGTGCGGAACATCCTGGCCGGCAACGGTCCGGTGTTCAACGCCGGGCAGCGGGTCGAGGTGGGCACCAGTCCGCTGTGGGTGGGCCTCCTGGCCCTCGGCACCTTCCTGCTGCCCCTCGACGTCGCCTGGGTCGCGGTCACCCTCGGTGCGCTGGGTTCGGCACTCGGTGTGGGGCTCGCCTGTGTCGGGGCCGTCCGACTGCACAGCGACGGTGCGACGCGACCGAACCGGCTGTTCCTGCCCGCCGGTGCCCTCGTCTTCCTGGCCGTCCCCGCCACCTGGGCCTTCCTCACCTCGGGGCTGGAGACGGGTCTGTCCTTCGCCTGGCTCGGCGCCGTCTGGTTCGGCACCGTGCGCGTGGCGACCGCAGCCGCGCCGTCCCGGCCGCTGTGGCTCCTCGTGGTGCTCGGCCTGGGCCCGCTGGTCCGGCCGGACCTCGCCCTGGTGTCCGGGATCCTGGGCCTGTGGTTGCTGGTCGCCGTCCGCTCCACCTGGCTGCGGCGGGTGCGCGACGTCGCTGTGGCTGCGGCGCTCCCGGTTGCCTACCAGGTCTTCCGCATGGGCTGGTACGGGCTGCTGGTGCCCAACACCGCGGTGGCCAAGGAGTCGAGCCGCCAACTGTGGAGCCGCGGATGGGACTACCTGACCGACTTCGCTGTCCCCTACGCCCTCTACGTGCCCGCCGCACTGGGTGCCGTGCTGGTGGCCCTGACCCTGTGGCGACTGCGCCCCGCGCCCCGCGCGCTGAGTCTGGTGGCCGTGACCGTCCTCGCCGGGGCGCTGCAGGCTCTCTTCGTCGTCCGGGTGGGCGGGGACTTCATGCACGGCCGGCTGCTGCTGCCCTCGCTGTTCCAGCTGCTGTGCCCCATCGCGATGGTCCCGGTCGCGCTGCCCCGTCTCTCCGCGCGGGCATGGGAACGCTGGACGGCGGCCGCGGCGCTGACCGCGCTCGCCGTGTGGGCGGCCGTGAGCGTCGCCACGCTGCGCATCGACTACCAGGGCAGGGTGGGCCCGCAGGGCATCTCCGACGAGCGGGGCTTCTACGTCGCAGACGCCTCGAGTAAGCGGCCGGTGGTGCTCAGCGACCACGGACTCGGTCGGGTCGTCGCCTGGGGTGAGCAGGTCGGGGAGTCGGCCGACCGCGGCGACGACCTGGTCTTCGCCCAGAACAGCTTCAGCGGCAGCCCGCCCGACACCCGGCTCGTGCCGCTCGGGGAGGCGTCGGACGACACGTTCCTGCTCGTCTTCCAGGCGGGTTATCTGGGGTACGCGGTTCCCGACGACGCAGTCGTCACCGACTTCTTCGGCCTCGCCGACCCGGTCGGGTCCCACCTGGAGCCCGGCCCACCTGGCCGCGCCGGGCACGAGAAGGTCATGCCCATCACCTGGTTCTGGGCTCGCTGGTCCGACGGCTCCCCCGACCGGCAGTCGCCCGACCCGGCGCTGGGCGTGGTCACCCCCGAGGGACTCGACGCGGCACGGACGGCTCTGGGCTGCGGCGAGCTCGCCGAGCTCATCAAGGCGACGGACGGGCCCATGAGCTGGGACCGGTTCTGGCACAACGTGACCGGCGCGGTGGACCGCACGGTCCTCCGCATCCCCCTCGATCCGGTCGAGGCACGCGAACGCTTCTGCTGACGGCTCAGATCGAGCGGTACTGGGTGGGGGCCATCCGGGGGCCCCGCTTGGGCGGCATGCTGCCGCCGACCTCGAGCAGCCGGACGACGCGCTGCCGGTGCCCGCGCCAGGGCTCGAGCAACTCGAGCATCCCGGCGTCATCGGTCTTCCGGCCGGCCAGCGACCAGCCGACCAGGTTCTTCAGGTGGTAGTCCCCCACGCTGACCGAGTCCGGGCAGCCGACGGCCCGCTGGGCGACCTCCGCGGCCGTCCACACCCCGATGCCGGGCACCGACTGCAGCCGCCGGCGCAGGTCGGCGCAGTCGTCGTGGACGCTGGCCTCCAGCCGGGACGCGACCGAGGCGACCGCCCGCAGTGACCGGCGGCGGGCGCCGTCCAGGCCGCAGCCGTGCCACTGCCAGTCGGTGACCGCCAGCACCCGCTCGGCCGAGGGCACCACCCGCATCCCCGCCGGCGCCGGGCCGGGCGCCGGCTCACCGGCCAGCCGGAGCAGCTCGCGGAAGGTGCGGTGCGCCTCGAGGCCGGTCACCTTCTGCTCGAGGACGGCGGGCAGGAGCGCGTCCCAGACCCGCCCCGTGCTGCCCAGCCGCAGCCACGGCGCCCCGCGGTGCAGCCGGGCGACGAGCGGGTGCGGGGCCGGGTCGAAGTCCTCCGGCCGGTCGTCGGCACCCAGCCAGCGGGGCACACGCCGGCCCGCCCATGACGCCCCCGGCCCCCACGCCTGCACGCGGATCGCCGACGGCCCGCCGGTCAGCCGCACGGTGGCCGGGCCGTCGGGGGTGGTCGTCGTCCGCCAGACGCCGTCCTCGGCGTAGCGCAGCGTCGGGTCGCCGGTGCCCCGGCGGTCCCGGGACAGCGTCCGGCGCACGTCCAGCGGCCAGTCCGGCGTCCAGACCTGGTCGTGGGCCGGCGCGTCGACCACCGACAGCGGCTCCCCCACTGCGTTCCCCCCGGTGCGCGTCGCCGTCAGCGGGGAGCCATCCGCAGCGCGCCGTCCATCCGGACGACCTCACCGTTCAGGTAGCCGTGCCGCACGATGTCCAGCGCCAGCTCGGCGAAGTCCTCGGGCCGGCCCAGCCGCTTGGGGAACGGGATGCCGGCGGCGAGCGCGGTGCGGGCCTCCTCGGGCAACGAGGCGAGCAGCGGGGTGTCGACCAGCCCCGGGGCGATGGTGCAGACCCGCACGCCGACGGAGGACAGGTCGCGCGCCGCCGGCAGGGTCAGCCCGACGATCCCGCCCTTGGAGGCGGCGTAGGCGATTTGGCCGATCTGGCCGTCGTACGCGGCGATCGAGGCGGTGTTGACGACGACGCCCCGCTCGCCGTCCTCGTCGGGCTCGGTGCGGGCCATAGCGGCGGCGGCCAGCCGCAGCACGTTGAAGGTGCCGATCAGGTTGACCGTCACGGTGCGGCTGAACGGGGCCAGGTCGTGCGGAGAACCGTCGCGGCCGAGCACCCGCTGCGCCCAGCCGATGCCGGCGCAGTTGACCGCGATTCGCAGCGGGCGGTCCTTGCCCGTCGCGTCCTCGATCGCCGCCTGCACCGACGCCTCGTCGGTGACGTCGGTGCGCACGAAGGTCGTGTGGCCCCCCAGCTCGGCAACCAGCTCCTGCCCCCGGTCCTCCTGCAGGTCCAGGACGGTGACCGCCACACCGGCGGCGGTCAGCGCACGGGTGGTGGCCGCACCGAGGCCGGAGGCACCGCCGGTGACGACAGCGGCGACGTCGAGGTTCTTCATGCGCCCGAGGTTAGCCAGCCGGCCGGCGTGCGCCGAGGGGTCACCCGAACCGGGAGCCGAAGCGCTCCTGGGCCGCACCGAGCAGCGCCTTGACCCGCTCGGCGTCGGAGACCGGGCAGACCATGGTCACGTCCGCCGTGTGCACCACCACGCTGTCGCGCACCCCGACCAGCGCGACGAGGTGCTCCGGGTCTTCACTGAGCACCACGTTCCCCGAGCTGTCCAGCAGCACGGTCAGCCCGCGGGTGGCGTTGCCCGCGTCGTCGGCGGTCAACGTGTTGGCCAGCGCCGGCCACGAGCCGACGTCCAGCCAGTCCACGTCCAGGTCGACCACGGCCACCCGGCCCGGCTCCGCGGCCGCCGGCTCCAGGACGGCGTAGTCGACGCTGATCTTGGGGAGGGTCGGGAAGACCTCGGCGAGCACGGCGTCCCGCTCCTGGCCGGCCGGCGCGGCGACGATGCGCCCGAGGCCGGCCGCCGACTCCGGGAGGTGGTCGGCGAGCGCGTCGAGCACGGTCTGCGCACGCCAGACGAACATCCCCGAGTTCCAGACGTACTCACCACTGGCCAGGTACTGCTCGGCGGTGGCCAGGTCCGGCTTCTCCCGGAACGAGGCGGCCTCACTGGCGCCGTCGACCTCGGTCGGCGCGCCCTTCTGCACGTAGCCGAAGCCGGTGGCCGGCGACGTCGGGGTGACCCCCAGCGTCACCAGCGCCCGCGGCCGGACGGCGAGGAGGTCGTAGGCGGTGCGCAGGGCGTCGGCGAACCGCTCGACCGGGCGGATCACGTGGTCGGCGCTGACCACGGCCAGCTCGGCGTCGGGGTCGACGTCGGCGACGAGCGCGGCGGCCAGACCGACGGCGTTCGCGGTGTCCCGGGCGACCGGCTCCAGCACCAGCCGGTCGGCGCGGAGCTCGGGCAGTGCAGCCCGCACCTGGTCGCCGTACCGGGCCGCGGTGCACACCCAGATCTGCTCCGTGGGGAGCACGGCCTGCAGCCGGCTGAACGCCTCGGCCAGCAGGCTGTGCGCGGAGCCGTCCTCGGCGGCCACCACGTCCAGCAGTTGCTTGGGGCGCTCGGCCCGGGACAGCGGCCAGAGCCGGGTCCCCGACCCGCCCGCCATGATCACCGCGTGTCGCATGGTCGTCCGTCCTTCGTCCTGGTGGTGACTGAGGTCAGCGGGCGCGCCGTCGGAGGCGGCTGCGCTGAGCCGGCAGTTCGTCGGCCATCTGCTGCGGCTGGGCGCCTGCGCCCACCCGGCTGCTGACGTAGGAGACCAGCATCCGGCCGCCCAGGCCGGCCCGCAGTGCCGCCCGCAGAGGGGCGTGCCGATGCCCCGGGTAGTCCGCCGACAGGTACCGCAGCGCGCTCGTGTGGTGCACCCGTTGCATCCGGTGGGCCGAGCGCCTGGTGGCGTGGCCGCCCTCGTGCGTCACCACGGCGGTGGGCACGTAGACGTTCAGCCAGCCGCGCCGGCCGAGCCGGCGGGCGAGGTCGACGTCCTCGAAGTACATGAAGTAACCCGGGTCGAAGCCACCGACCGAGGCGAAGGCACCCAGGTCCGCCAGGAAGCAGCTGCCGGAGAGCCAGCCCGCCGGGCGCTCGATGATCTCCTCGTGCTCCCGGCGGTACCGGGCCGTCCAGGGGTTCGCTGGCCAGACCCAGCCCAGCAGGGCGTGCCCGATGCCGGTGGACAGCGCGGGGAGGTCCCGGGCCGAGGGGTAGATGGCCCCCTCCGGCGTGCGGATCGCCGGGCCGAGGGTCGCCGCACGGGGCCACCGGGCCGCCGCGGCCAGCAGCTCGTCGACGGACCCTGGCTCGAAGCGGACGTCGGGGTTGGCGATCAACGCGTACCCGGTGGGCAGGTCGGCCAGCCCGGCGTTGGCCGCCGCCCCGTAGCCGACGTTGCCGCCGGTCCGCAGCAGCCGGACCTCCGGGCGCTCACGGGCCGTCCGCTCGGGCACGCCGTCGGTGGACCCGTTGTCGGCCAGCACCACCTCGTACCGGCGGGTGGTCGCCTCGGCCAGTGAGTCCAGGAAGGCGGCAAGCGTCTCCCCGGGTGAGTAGGTGACGACGACAACCCTCAGCAGGTCGCCGTCCGGCCCCGCAACGACGGTCACGCGACCGCTCCGGCGTAGCTGGCGAGGTGCCCCCGGGCCGCGGCAGCCCACGTGAAGGTGGCGGCCCGGGCGACGGCCGCCTCTGCCAGCCGTACCCGTTCCGCAGGGTCGTCCAACAGTGCACGGATGCCTCGCTCGATGTCCGTCACCTCCGGCTCGCAGTAGGCCACGGCCTCGCCGCCCACCTCGGGCAGTGCGAGCCGACGGGTGGTGAGCACCGCGGCCCCGCAGGCCATCGCCTCGAGCACCGGCAGGCCGAAGCCCTCGGCACTGCTGGGGTAGGCGACCAGCTCGGCGCCGCCGAGCAGGCCCGCCAGGTGCTCCAGCGGCACGTACCCCGAGCGCACCAGGCGCAGGTCTGCGGGCACCTCGGCCACGGCCCGGTCGACCTCGTCGTCCCAGCCCCGACCGCCCGCGAGCACCAGGGTCGGCGGCTGCGACCGCGATGCGCAGACCCTCACCCAGGCGCGGACCAGCGCGGGCACGTTCTTGCGCGGTTCCAGCGTCCCGAGGAAGGCCAGGTACGGCCCGTCGCCGATCCCGGCCGCCGAGCGTGCGGCGGCCACCTGGTCCGGGATGGGGCGGGCGAACCGGAGCAGGTCGACACCGTGGTGGACCACGTCGACCCGGTCGGGGCGGGCACCGGCCACCCGGACCAGCTCGTCCCGGGTGGCGGCAGACGGGGTCACGGTGCGCCGGGCCCGGCGCAGGCTGATCCGGGTCCAGGCGCGGAAGAAGCGGGCCTTCAGCGCCAGGTGCACGCCGGGGTCGGTGAAGAACGTCGCGTCGTGCAGCGTCACCACGACGGGCAACCGAGTGGCCAGCGGCATCGTGTAGTGCGGGCAGTGCACGACATCGGCGCCCGCGGCGCGGGCCTCAGTCGGAAGCCGCAGCTGCTCCCACACCAACCGTCCCGGCACGGAAGCCGCCCAGCCCGGGGCGGAGCGCACCCGGTCGGCACCGACCAGTCGGGCGTAGTGCGCGGTGTCCCGCTGCTGGCAGACGACACGGACGTCGCCGCCTTCGGCGACCAGCTCAGGCAGCAGCTCGTCGACGTAGCGCCCGACTCCCCCGCGGTCGGCGGGGACGGCCGTGGCGTCCACCAGGACGCGCGGCGGGACCTCGGGCAAGCGGGCTCTTCCTCCGGCTGACGGCGCGACGGGTCACCGGCGAACGACGCCAGGACCCGATGAGCCTAGCCCTCGGAGATCACCCGGCCCCGACCGGTGGACGGAGCCACCAGCCCCCGGTAGAGCTCCCACAGCCGGTCGGCTGCGCTGGTCCAGCTGAACTCGCCCGCACGGGTGGCGCCACGCGCCAGGAGATCGGCGCGCAGAACCGCGTCGTCCACCACCGAGGACAACGCCGACGCCAGCGCCGACGCGTCGCCGACCGGCGTCACCACCGTCGCCCCGCCGCCGACCTCCACGAGCGCCGGCGCGTCGGAGGTGACGACCGGGACGCCGGCGGCCATCCCCTCGAGCACCGGCAGACCGAAGCCCTCGGCGCGGCTGGGCACCACCAACGCTGCCGCACCGTCCAGCAGGGCGGCGAGGTCGGCATCCGGCACCCGTCCGAGCGCCCGGACCCGACCGGCCGGCAGACCGGCGTCCGCGGCGAGCCCGGCGAGGTCGACCCCTCCCCAGCCGGCCTGCCCGGTCACCACCAGCGGCAGGTCCGGCGCCCCGGGCGCGGCCAGAGCGCGCACCAGGACGTCCAGGCCCTTTCGCGGTTCGAGCGTCGCGGTGGTCAGCACGTAACCGCCCGCCCCGACACCGAGCGCGGAACGCCGGGCGGACGCGTCGGTCGGCCGCGCCAGCCGGCCCGACACTCCCTCCCCCACGACCACCAGCGGACAGCGGACGTCCAGGTGCCGGGCCAGCTCGGTGGCGACGGCCCGAGTGGGCACGACCAGCGCGGCCGCCCGCTCGGCCGCCCGCTCGGCCATGTGCCGATGCCAGCGCACTCCCCGGGGGGTCAACGTCTCGGGATGGGTCCAGGGCACCGCGTCGTGCACCGTGACCACCACCGGGCCCCGTCCGCCGAGCGGGGCCAGCAGGGTCGGGGCGTGGACCAGGTCGACACCCCGGAGCCCCGGCCAGGAGCCCCGCTCCCACGCCACCGTCAACGGTCGCCTCGGCAGTGGCAGCCGACGCCGTCCTCGCAGCCCGGTGACCACGGCCTCGGCGGTGCGCCGGTGCCACGCCGTCCAACCGCGCACCCCGTCCTGTGGCCCAGCGGTCGCGGCGAGCGCCTGCGCGACCTCGGCCGCGTACCGACCGGTGCCTCCGGGAACGGGCGCCAGCAACTGCTCGAGGACCACTCCGACCTGCACGGCCCCGACCCTAGGCGGAGGAGGTGGGAGAGGATGCCCGCGTGCGGATAGGACTGGACGCGACCCCCCTCCTGGGCCCACGTACGGGCATCGGCCGGTACACCGCCGAGCTGCTCCGCGCACTGGCCGCTCGCGACGGTGCTGCCCACGGCCTCCCCGACGAACTGGTCGCCACGGCGTTCACCCTGCGCGGCGCCGCAGACCTCCAGCAGGTCGTGCCTCCCGGCGTCGAGGTGCGCAGCCGGCGGGTGCCCGCGCGGCTGCTGCGGGCCCTGTGGAGTCGCGTCGAGCTTCCCCGGGTGACCTGGACGACCGGTCGCCTGGACCTCTTCCACGCGACGAACTTCGTCCTGCCGCCGATGGGGAGGACCACGGGGGTGGTCACCGTGCACGACCTGTCGTTCCTGCGGGTCCGCGAGGCGGTGGACGCCGCCTCCCTCGCCTACCGGGAGCTCGTCCCCCGCAGCATCCGGCGGGCCTCGCTCGTGCTCACGCCGAGTGACGCGGTGGCCGAGGAGGTCGTCGACGAGTACCGGCTCGACCCGGCACGGGTGATCACCACGCCACTCGGCGTCTCACCGGGCTGGCTGACCGCCGGACCACCGACCGCCGAGTGGCTCGCGGCACGGGGGCTGCCGACCGACTACGTCGTGGCGGTCGGGACGCTGGAACCCCGCAAGGGCCTCCAGACCCTCGTCGACGCGTTCCGCCGGCTCGTCCAGGAAGACCCAGCTGCGCCGGACCTCGTGCTGGTCGGCCCGCCCGGCTGGGGTGCCGAGCTCGAGCTGGACCGGCTGCCGGCCGGGCGGGTTCACCTGACCGGTTTCCTCGGCGACGACGCGCTGCACCAGGTCGTCGCCGGCAGCCGGGGGCTCGCGTTCCCCTCCCGCTACGAGGGCTTCGGGCTGCCGCCGTTGGAGGCACTCGCCTGCGGTCGGCCGGTGGTGGTCAGCGACCTCCCGGTCATGCGGGAGGTGCTCGCCGACCACGCCGCCTATGTGCCGGTCGGGGAGGTGGAGGCCCTCGTGGAGGCCCTGCGTGCCCTGCCGGCGGAACCGGACGCCGAGGCGGCGGCCCGCCGCCGCACGCACGCCGCGCGGTACACATGGGAAGCTTGTGCGTCCCGTACGACACAGGCGTACCAGCTCGCTCAGCGACACGCCGACCCGGCCTGAGTCACCAGCCGGTTCTGAGACCATCGGGTCTCGTGCACGGACCGGAGGTACCTCAGACATGGCCGATCGACCGGTGACGACCCCGCGGGTCACCGAGCCCGACCCCCTGGTCGATGCAGCCCCGCACACGGAGGCAGGCGTCGCGACGGACGCCGTCGCCACCCGGCGTGGACGGCTGGAGTTCCTGGATGCGCTGCGGGGCATCGCCGCGCTCACCGTGGCCGTCCAGCACATCGGCGAAGCCCACTGGGTCGAGGTCCTCGGGTGGTCACACCACTGGTTCCGGGCCGGCGAGTTCGGGGTTCTGGTGTTCTTCCTGTGCAGCGGTTTCATCATCCCGGCCTCCATGGAGCGCCGGAACGACCTCACCGAGTTCTGGATCGGCCGGTTCTTCCGGCTGTGGCCCCTGTACGTGCTGGTGATGTCGCTCATCCTGCTGGCGTACGGCCTGAGCGATCGGCTCGCGCCGCCGGCCGGCTACCGGGTCGTCGGCGACTCGCTGCTCAACCTGAGCATGCTGCAGGTCTTCAGCTCCCGTCCCCTCGTCATCGGCGCCTCCTGGACGCTCGGGTACGAGCTGGTCTTCTACCTGCTCGTCTCCGTCCTGTTCGTGATCGGCCTGCACCGCCGTTCGGCGACCACGGCCACCGTGCTGCTCGTGGCCGCACTGGGGCTGGGTGGCGTGGGCACGCTGTTGGCGCTGCAACTGCGACCGGACCAGTGGTGGGCGCTGCCCGCCGCCGGCTTCGCCCTGCTGCTGGCCGGGCTCGCCCGCGTGGGTCGCAACCGCGGCCAGCTCGCCGCCCTGGTGATGGGTGCCGTGGTCGTGCTGGCACTGTCCAACCGTCCGCACCCGATGTACTTCGTGCTGCTCCTTCTGGGCTCGATGTTCGTCGGCACCGTCCTGTACCGCTGGACCACCGGGCAGACCTCCGGGCGCACCGCGGTCGGCGTCTACGCCCTCGGGCTGGTCTCCACCATTCTGACCCTGCGCGCCTGGCACATCGGCTACACCGAACCGATCAGCGGCGCAACGCCGCAGTGGTGGACCGAGGTGCTCACCTTCCTGGCCGCATACCTCCTCTTCGGCGCGGCGCTGCTCACTCGGCAGCGGTCCTGGCCGCGCGTGCTGACGTACCTGGGCACGATCAGCTACTCCGTCTACCTGCTGCACGCGCTCGTGCTGATCGCCTTCCCCGCCGTCCCCGGTGGGCCGTGGGCCGGCTTCGCCGCGATGCTGGCGGCCACGCTGCTCGGGTCGGTGGTCACCTACCACCTGGTGGAGAAGCCCGCGATCGCGATGGGCCGCCGGGTCACCACCGCCCGGCGCCGCCGGGTCGACGGGGGCACCGACAGCACGCCGGGCGGCGGACAGCACCCCCCTTCGCGGCAGCCTGCCGCCGCGATGGGGAGCTGACCGCGCGAGCCCAGGACCGGCCCCGCCCCGACCCCCGGTCCCGACGTTTCGGGGACGGGAGGTGGGCCTCGTGGTCAGGAGCTGGCTCGGTCAGTCGCCGGGCGACCGGCCGGCGACAGGCGGCGGCCCCTGCTCCGCCCGGGCGCGATTGCTCTCCAGCGCCAGCACGGTCGCCGACTGGAGTTCGTTGATCTGGTGGAGCAGCGGGTCGATCTGCCAGGCGTTCGCCCGGCGGAGCAGCCGCTTCACCAGTCGGACCGGGCGCAACCGGTGGTTGGTGTCCGGCGGTCCGAGCCGCCCGAGACGGCGCAACGGCGCAGAGTTCAGCGCCACCACCGGGTCCAGCACGGCGGCGGACCGGCGTGCTCCGGGGGCAGTGGGACGCCGGGACGCCCGGGCCCGCACCCGCTCCTGGACCGCGGCGTGCAGGTCGTCGGCCGTTGCTGCCGCGGACCAGCCCATCGTGGGCGTCAGCTCCTGGACGGGCAGTCGCTCGACCATCGCCCGGCGCAGCTCGTCGTCGTCCTCGACCAGCCGGACGTCGGTCTGCGCGGCGGCCTGCTCGGTGAGGCCGCCCACCCGGGTGGCGATCACCGGGACGCCGAACAGACCGGCGCGCTCGAGCACGCCCGAGGACCAGATGTTGCGGTACGGGAGGACCACCGCGTCCGCGGCGACGATCCACCGGTCGAAGAGCTCGTCACTGACGTAGCCGCTGTGCAGGGTGGCGCCGTCGACCGTGGCGCAGAGGTCGGCGAGATCGGCCTCGTACCGGAGCATGTCCGGGTCGTCGACCCGCACGGAGCCCACCACGTCCAGCCGGGCCCCCCGGGAGGCAAGGCCGTCGAATGCCTCGACCGCCCGGTCGAAGCCCTTCGACGGCTGGACGAAGCCGATGGCCAGGAAGACGAAGACGTCCTCGGGGACGTCCAGGGAGGCGCGCGCGGACGTGCGGTCGAGGTGTGTGTGCCGGGTGAAGTCGGCCCCGTGCGCCACGAGGCTCACCCGACTCGGGGAGACGCCGAAGTCACGGATGAAGGCATCCCGCTCGGACAGGGTGTGCACCTTCACCTCGTCGACCAGTGCCCACAGCCGGCGGGCGGCCAGACCGTCGGGGCGCAGCGGGTTCCCGTGGCGACCGTCGATCTCGTGCACGACGACCTCCAGCCGGGCGGCCAGGGCGAACGGGACGGCCAGCGCCAGACTCTCCCGCAACCGTGAGGCGGCGCTCGCCGGGTCGGGGTAGAAGAAGTCGGGATGGAACTGGACGATCACCCGGTCGAAGTCGCGGACCCGCTTGGCCAGCGCCAGGGCGCCGCGCGGCCCGACGAGGTCGAGGTGGTGGTGCGCTGCTGAAGGACCGGGCGAGAGGACCTCGACGTGGTGTCCCTGCCGCCGCAACGCGCGCACCGTCTGCAGGGCGTACGCGGCGATGCCGTCCCTGACAGGCGGGTACGGCGACACCACGAGGATGCGCTCGGGCGTCCCACCGGCCAGCGCGCTCACGCCGTCGTCCATGTCGTCAGCCCCTCCTCGACACCGTCCAGGACCCGGTCCCAGGTGTAGTTGGACAGCACGTAGTCGCGTCCCCCGGCCGCCAGCTGACGGGCCAGGTCGGGGGCGTCGGCGACGAAGGACAGGCACTCGGCGAACTCCGACTCGTCGTCGTAGACCAGCCCGGCTCCGGACCGTTCACAGTGCCACCGCACCACGTCACTGCCGCCGTTGGCGATGACGGGGGTGCCCGCCAGCCATGCCTCCATGACCGTGCGCGAGAAGGCCTCGTACCGGCTGGGCTGCAGATACGCCTCGGCGGCAGCGAAGGCGTTGTCGCGCTCGGCATCCGGGAGGAAACCGAGGTCGAAGACCCGGTCCGCGACGGATGCGGGCGGATTCACCTCACCGGACCCGAACGTCACCAGGGCCAGCGGCAGACCACGGGTCTCCACGGCGCGCGCGTAGGCGGCGAGCATGTCCTCCCAGCCCTTGGCACCCTCGCGGCGGCCGGCGTAGAGGACGAACCGCTCGGGCAGCCCGTATCGCTGGCGGAAGCCGGCGGGGTCGTAGGACTCGGGCACCTCCACGCCGCAGCCCACCACCGAGTGCGGGGCCAGTCGCCGCGTCACCCGATGCGCCAGGGCGTGCTCGGGCTCGGTCTGGAGGAACAGGCCCGCGATGCCGGACAACACCGGGTCGAACAGGTCGAGGTGGGCGGCCGGCTCGTCGTGCAGGCACGTCCACAGCATGCTCTTCTCGGGGAGCAGCTGGCTGCAGGCGTAGGCCGGCCAGAACACGTACGGCCCGTAGATCAGACCCCGGTAGTCCTCGGCGCGGTCGAGCAGGTGGTGGTACAGCTCTGGGGATCGCATGCCGGAGTTGATCCATCGCTGCTGCTGCAGGAGGGACAACGGCTGACCGGTCGCGACGGCGACGTCGAGTGCACCACGCTCGGGGGTGTCGTCGAAGACCGCCGGGAAGCGACGGACGTTCAGCCCCTGCTCCACCGACTCCCCGGCCGGGAGGACGTTGTCCCACCGGAAGTGGTCCAGGGCGGTCGTCGTCAGGATCTCGACGTCCCACCCGCGGGCCTGGAGACGCTTGGCCATCTCGGCCAGCACGATCTCCGCACCGCCCACCATGCCCTCGCCGAACCGCGCCGGGACCAGGCCGATACGCCCCGTCCGGTCGACTGACGTGACCGAGCTGATGTCGCTCACCCGTCCTCTCGTGTCCTGTCCTGCTCGGGTCATGCCTCGCTGGCCACGGACTCGGGGACGACGAGCGACGCCGACACGTCGCGCCCCGCGACCCGGTACTCCGGGTCCAGGTGCACGGTCCCGTCCTCGACCACGTTGGTGACCACGCGGAACGTCGCCAGCCGGTTCACCCGGTGGAACACCGTGCGGTTGCCGGTGTCGGCGATGGCGATGCTGCACTGGTAGACGCTCTCGGTGAGCGGCACGTTCGGGAAGCGCACGACGACCTGGTGCCGACCGGCGGGCAGGTCGGGCAGCTCGACCCCCAGCTTGTCGCTGTTGGCTCCCCAGACCACCTGGCCGCCGGTGTCCTCAACCGCGACACCGACGATCCAGTCGCTCAGTGGGCGGGCGGTCTCCACTTGGAAGGAGAGCGACAGCCCGCCTCCCGTGGGGATGGTGCGCACCGGCCGTCCGTCGGGCCCGGCGACGGAGACGTCGGAGATGGTGACCCGGCGGTCCCCGAGCTCCAGCACGTCCTCGTCCTCGCCGCTGGTCTCCTCGGCCTCCTGGTTGAGGTCCCGGAAGGCGCGGACCGCCTGCGTGGGGGTGCCGTCCAGGAGCATCTGGCCGTGGTCGAGCAGCACCGCCCGGTCGCACAACTGCCGCACCTGGTCCAGGCCGTGGCTGACGAACACGATCGTGCGGCCCTCACGCTGGAACCGGCGGATCCGGTCCAGGCACTTGCGCTGGAACGGCTCGTCGCCGACCGAGAGCACCTCGTCGACCAGCAGGATCTCCGGGTCGACGTGGACGGCGACGGCGAAGGCCAACCGGACGTACATGCCGCTGGAGTAGAACTTCACCTGGGTGTCGATGAACTCCTCGATGCCGGAGAAGTCCACGATCTCCTCGAAGTACTCGTCGGTCTGCCGACGCGACAGACCGAGGATCGAGGCGTTCAGGTAGACGTTCTCCCGGCCGGTCAGGTCACCGTGGAAGCCGGCGCCGAGCTCCAGGAGGGCGGCCAGCCGGCCACGGCGCTCCACGTAGCCGCTGGTCGGCGTGAGGATGCCGCCGATCACCTTCAGCAGCGTGCTCTTCCCCGAGCCGTTGTGACCGATCAGCCCGGTGGTGCTGCCCGAGGTGAAGGTCAGGTCGATGTCTCGCAGCGCCCAGAAGGACTCGGCGTGCTCCTTGGACCGCCGGGCGTTGACCAGCCGCTCCTTGAGCGACTTGTCCTTGCGGAGGGCGAACTGCTTCGACACGTCGTGCACGCGGATGACGTCGGTCACGGTCAGAGCTCCTGCGCGAAGTTGCCCTGCGACCTGGCGAAGATGCGCTGGGCGAACCAGACGAAGGCCATGCCGACGACGATCAGCACGCCGAGCCGCAGGTACAGGTTGCCGTCGTAGTAGAAGGCCTGCCCCTTCTCCGTCATGCCGCCCGGCCACAGCGCACGCTGGAACGCCAGCACGATGTTGGCCATCGGGTTCGCAAGGTACAGATGGAAGAGGGCGGTCAGCGAGTTGTCCTCGGTCAGCGTCGTCTGCACCTTGGTCCAGTCGTAGACGATCGGCGTCATCCAGAACCACAGCAGCAGCCCGACCTCGACGAGGTAGGTGATGTCGCGCAGGAAGACGTTGCCGGCCGCCAGGAGCAGGCCGAGGCCGGTGGCGAAGAGCACCAGGGCCGTGAGCGCGAGGGGCACGAGCAGCAGGTTGGACGGCGAGGGCCAGGTCCAGGTGAACAGGTAGGCCGCGATGAGGATGACGGCCTGCAGCAGGAAGTTGACGACCCCGGCGCCCACGACGGCCAGCGGGAACAGCTCGCGCGGGAAGTAGACCTTCTTCACCAGTCCCGCGTTGCCGACGATCGAACCGGTGCAGCCACCCACGATGTCGGTGAACAGCGTCCAGGCGAGCAAGCCGGTGAAGAGGTAGATGCCGAACTGTGGGATCACCCGGCCCGATCCCAGGAAGACGCCGATCGCCACGCTGTAGACCAGGAGGTAGAGCAGCGGGCGGAGGAGGGTCCAGAAGAACCCCAGCAGGCTGTCCTTGTACTTGACCTTCAGCTCTTTGCGGACCAACTGGCCCAGCAGTTCCCGGTACTGCCAGATCTCGACGGCGGTCGGCCCGAAGCCACGCCAGAACGGTGTCGCCTGGTTGACCTTCTCCATCGGCTGGTCCTCGAGGGACGGCCTGTCCCCGGCGAGGTGCCGCGCGGCCGGGACACCTCCCGGGACGTCGGCCTGCAACACGTGATCGGTCCCGGGCATGCAGCGATCGTACGGTCGACGTGGACGCGCAGCGGTTCCGGCGTCCAGTTCGGCGCGCCCGGCGGCCACCCCGTCACGACTGCACCACCCGCCCCGGCCGACGGCGGGGTCGGCCCGCACCCGATAGGGTCGCCGGGTATTGGCCGGTGGGGACGGGTGTCCCCGGAGGGAAGGCGTCCAGCTGGACATCGTCGTCTGCGGGGCTCAGATGCCCTTCGTCCGCGGCGGGGCCGAGCAGCACCAGGAGAACCTGGTCCAGGCGCTGACCGAGGCGGGGCACCGGGTCGACCTCGTGCGTCTGCCGGTCGCCTGGGAGAAGGGCCGGCTCTTCGACTCGCCTCTGGCCTGGCGGATGGTCCCCATCGACGCGGACATGGTCATCGCGACCAACTTCCCGTCCTATTTCGTGCAGCACCCCAACAAGGTGGTGTGGCTGCTGCACCAGCACCGCGGCGCCTACGACGGCTTCGCCGCCGGGGCCTCCTGGTCCGACTTCGCCCTCGACGACGTCAGCCTCGAGGAGCAGCGGCTGATGACCGAGTGGGACGTCGTGGCGCTCGGCGAGGCCCGGCGGGTGTTCAGCAACTCCGGCGTGGTCAGCGATCGCCTCGCCCGGTTCAACGGGTTGCCGAGCACACCGCTGGCCCATCCGCCTCCGCTGCACGACCGCCTGCACCCCGGCACCTCGGGCGACTACGTCCTGTCGGTGCAGCGACAGGAGGCCAACAAGCGGCCCGAGCTGCTGGTCGATGCCATGACAGAGGCGCCCCCGGGGATCCGGGCCGTCATGGCCGGCCGGGGTGAGCTGCTCGACTCGTTGCGCGACCGGGTCACCCAGCGCGGCCTGCAGGACCGCGTGGCGCTGCCCGGCTTCGTCTCCGACGAGGAGCTGATCGACCTCTACGCCCACGCACTCGCGGTGGTGTACGTGCCGGAGGACGAGGACTACGGCTACGCGACGCTCCAGGCCTTCTACGCCGGCAAGCCGGTGATCTGCGCCGCTGACTCCGGCGGCGTCCTGGACTGGGTCGAGGACGGGGTCACCGGGCTGGTGACCGACGGGACGCCCAGCGGTGTCGCCGCCGCGGTCCGGCGGCTGGCGGAGGATCGCCCGCTGGCCGAGCGTCTCGGCGCCGCCGGGCGCGAGCGCGTCGCGCACCTGTCCTGGAGCGATGTCGTGACGAGGCTGACCACGTCGTGAACGGGTTGCCCCGGCTGGCGGTGCACGTCGGGCGCCAGGTGCCGGACCTGCTGCTCGACGTCCTCACCGCCGCGACACCCTGGTGCGTCCCGGTCGCCGTGAGCTCCCACGAGACCCCACCCGACGGCGTGGTGGCGCAGCTGTACTGCAGCGAGGTGCTCCCCCGGCGTCCGGCCCCGCCGTTCGCGGTGTGGCGGTCCGGCACGGAGACCGTCCCGGCCGGACCCAGCCTGGTGCTGGCGGCTGCCGGCGCCGCGGTGGTGGGCGACCTGGTCGTCAGCCCGACGCCGGTACCGGCCGACGCCCGGCCCGTGCTCCCGTACACGCGATCCCGATACCGGGAGCTGCGTGGCCTGCCCACCCGGATGATCGCCGTCGCCGAGGGCGATGAGCTGACCTGGGACAGCGGAGACGACCTGCCGCGCCCCGCGGCGGCCGGGAGCTGGCCCACCTTGGCCGCCCTGGCCGCCGCCGTCGTCGTCACCGGCGAGCACCTCTGGAGCGCCCTGACCTGGGCTGCCCCCGTGGTCACCGACTCGCAGTCGGCGCGGCACTGGGGTCTGACCGACGGCACCGAGGTGCTCGTCGCGGACGACCCCGCCGCCCGTCGTGCGCTCGCCGGGGCCCTCGCCCTCGACCAGGCGCGCGCGGCCGGGCTGGCCGCCGCGGGCTGGACGGCGGCTCAGCAGCGCGTCCCCGCCCGGGTCGCCGAGCGTCTGACCAGTGCCCTGGGGCTCACCCGGCGGCACGACCTCGTTCCCGCAGCCGGGCTCACCACAGCCCTCGACCGACTGGGCACGCCGCGGTCGGCGTTCATCCGGCGCCGGGCCCGTGCGGCCGCCGCTCCCCTCCCCGGCGCGGTCACCCACGGCTGGCTCCCCACCGAGAGGACTCTCGATGCCCCCGTCTGACCCGGTCAGCCCCGAGGCCGTCGACCGGCTGCTGGCGGCGCCCCCCGAGGACGCCGCGGAGCAGTCACCGGCGGCTCCGCAGGAACGCCCGTCGCTCCGCGGACGCGCGGTCGCGCGTGCCCGCCGCACGGCACGAGCGGCCGCTGCGCGACGACTCGGGGCCGTCTACCAGCGTGCCGCAGAGCCGGTGAACCGCCGGCTCGAGCTGATGGTGCGCGACGCGGTGGACGGCGACCCAGCGGTCGAGCAGGTCCGCGAGCTCGCCAGCCGCGGGAGCCTGGACGAGGATCGGCTGCGCCACCGCGACGAGGCCGAGCGCGTGACCCGGGTCAACCTCGAGCTGCTCAAGGGCGAGGTCCGGCACGTGCAGGAGCTCCTCGACGAGCTAGGCATGGCCTTCGCACCCGCGACCGGCCTCGCCGGCGCCGGGGCCCGCTTCGCCGAGCTCCGCGAGGCCGTGCACGGTCTCGAGCGCCGGATGCGCAGCAGCGCCGGTCCGACCGACCCCGGGAGGTCGACCGGTCCGGCGGCACCGTCCACGGCCGACGCCCCCGAGGGCGCCGCTGCTGGGTCGCTGCCGGACCGGTCGGACCAGCTCGAGTCCACCCTCTTCGACTACGTCGGCTTCGAGCGCCGCTTCCGAGGCGACCCCGAGGAGATCCTCACCACGCTGGTCGACCGCTACGGCGACCTGCTCCGCGACCACCAGCCGGTGGTCGACATCGGCTGTGGCCGCGGCGAGCTGCTGGGCCGACTGTCCGAGCAGGACGTCGCGGTGATCGGGATCGAGCCCGATCCCGGGATGGCGGTCGAGGCACGTGAGCGTGGCATCGAGGTGCACGAGGAGCTGGCCGGTCCCTGGTTGCGGTCGGTGCCGGACCACTCGCTGGGTTCGATCATCACCACGCACGTCCTGGAGCACCTGCAGCTCGACGACCTCATCGAGGTGCTCGAGCTCGCCGTGACCAAGCTGCGACCGGGCGGGGTGTTCATCAGCGAGACGCCCAACCCCGCCTCGCTGATCGTGCTGGGCAACTCCTACCTCCTCGACCCGACGCACGTTCGCCCGCTGCACCCCAGCCTGCTGGCCTTCCTCTGCGAGACGGCCGGCTTCCGCGACGTCCGGCTGCAGTTCTTCTCCCCCGCCACCGGCTACCACCTCCCGCGGGTCGACCTCTCCGGGCACCGAGAAGCCCCGGACTGGGCGGTGGAGCTGGCCGGGTCCGTCGACCAGGGGTTCTCCCGACTGAACGAGGTGCTGTTCGGTCCGCAGGACTACGCGGTCGTCGCCACCACTCCTCCGGCGGCGGACTGACCCCTCCGGCCCTCCGGCGGCACACTGGCTCCTCCGGCGCGTCGGAGCCTCCCCCGCCGGCGCGGCTCCGGCGTCCCCCGTGCGCTGCGCGGAACGGTTCTCCGGGGCTAGCCTGGGCGTGCCCCAGCTGGCCGACCGACGCCGTGCGTCGAGGGCCCGCGACGGCACGAGGGTGGTCATGGCGGAGTGGCCAGTGCCCGTGTCTGCACCCCGTACCGCTGGACCAGGTCGTGCGGCAGGCCGTCGGCGTCCCGACGCGCGACTGATCACCCGCCCCGAGGGGGCAGCCGACGAGGGAGTTCCGTGGCCAGCACCGTCCGTATGCCGCACCAGACCGACGCGGCGCTCGCTCCTCCCCCCAGGAGGGTGCGCGGAGTGCTGCCGCTGGCGCTGCTGCTCCTCCTCGCACCCTTCGTCGTGGTGGCCGTGCGGATCGCGCTGCGGGACGGGGCGTTCGAGTTCGCCGGCGACCAGGCGGTGATCGGTCTGGCCGTCCGCGAAGCATCCGCGCTGGCGCAGGAACTGGGCCCGTACTCCCGCTACGGGTGGTCGCACCCGGGCCCGAGCTGGTACTACGCCCTGGCCCCCGGGGCTGCCCTCTTCGGGCGAGACGACGCCGCGCTGGTCGCCGCTGGGCTGCTGGTGCACGGACTCATCGCCGCCGTCCTCGTCGCCGTGGTGCACAGATCCGGCCGCCCGGTGCTGACGCTGGTCACCGCGCTGGTGGTCGCCCTGACCATGCTCCGGCTGCCTGCCACTTTCCTCCTGGACGTCTGGAACCCGTTCGCACTGCTGCTGAGCACCGCACTGCTGCTGGTGCTCGCCTCCCGAGCCCGGGACGGGCGGTGGACGACCCTCCTCCTCCTGCTGATCACGGGCAGCCACCTGGTCCAGACCCACGTGGGCACCGCAGTGCTGGTCAGCTGCGTCGGCCTCGCCGGACTCGTCGCCACCGCACTCGGGCGCCGGGACGCCCGGGTCGCTACCGCCGAGCAGGACCAGCCCGGGGCCCGGGGCCTGCGCCGGTGGTCGACCCCGCTCCTGGGGCTGCTGCTCGCGGCGATGTGGCTCCCCCCGGTGGTCCAGCAGCTCACCGCACCGGCGGGCGAGGGGAACCTCCGACGGCTGTTCTCCTTCTTCGTGCTCGACCGGCAGGAGAGCGTGCACCCCACGGTCGAGCAGGCGGTGATCGCCGTAGGCCGGCTGCTCGCCGTACCGGTCCAGGGCTGGGGGCCGGGGCCCTGGGAGATGGACGTGAGCACGCTCCCCGCCTCGGTGGCGCTCGTGTTCGCCGGCCAGGTGTTCGCGGCCCTCGCGCTGGTGGTGGTCGGCCGACGCTGGTCGTCGCAGACCGCAGCCTGGACCGGCATTGCCGTCCTCGTCGCCCTGGCGGCCGCGGTCGTCTCCGGGACCACCGTGACCGGCACCCTCTACTGGTACCTGCTCGTCTGGGTCTGCGTCCTCCCCGGCGTCACGGCGATCGGGTACGCGCAGCTGTTCCTGGACCGGCGTGACCGGACGGGGGTCACGGGCACGGTCCGGAGGATGGACAGCACACCGGTCCTCGCCGCACTGGCGGTGGCCCTGGCGGTCGTCGTGACCGGCCTCGGGCTCTCCTGGAGCCGGGGTCTGGAGCTGCTCCCCGACTCCGGTGGTGTGCGCGCTGCTGCGGCGCTCGTCGAGGACGCCCTGGGGAGCCGGGAGCCCGGCACGGTCTACGTCGACATCCACTCCGACGACCGGTGGCCGATCGGCGCAGGCCTCATCGAGGACCTCGCGGCCGACGGCTGGCACGTGCGGGTCAGCAGCACCTCGGCCGACCTGTACGGCAGAGACCGCGTCGGCACCGGGGAGGAACCCGTCCGGCTGACCCTCATCGCCCCGGACGACACCGAGCTGCCCACCGTGGCCACGGCAGGGGGCCGAGACCTCGGCACCGTCGAGACCGAGAACGGGCCCCTCACCGTCTTCCTGGAGGAGACCCCGTGACCGAGCGGAGCACCGTGGCCGACGACACCAGCCGGGGTGCGCTGTCCGCTCCGGCCGGCCCGGACCGCGCCGACCGCATGTCGCCCGGGTCATGGCGGCACACCCCCCGGGGACGGACCCCGCTGGTGGCTGGGCTGGTCGTGGCACTGTCCGGGATCGGCCTGCTGGTCAACGGCACCGTCCTGGCCTTCCGTGGCCTGCTGGTGGACGACGAGGGTTGGTACCTGCAGGCAGCCCGGGCGGTCGCGCAGGGCCAGCTGCCCTACCGCGACTTCGCCTTCACCCAAGGCCCGTTGTCCCCGTACGTCTTCGCCCCCGGCCAGGCGCTGTCCGGCGGCAGCCTGCTCGCCGGCCGGCTCACCGCGCTGGTCCTCGTCCTCCTGTTGTTCGCGGTGGCAGTGGGCTCGGTCTGGCGGGCCGTCGGGCCGCCGGCAGCTGCGGCCGTGGGGATCCTGCTGGCCGCCGACACCGGCACCACGTGGGCGCTGAGCATGGCCAAGACATACGGCATCGCCGCGCTGTGCCTGGTGGCCATGTCGGCCTGCTTGCTGGATGCCCGGCACCGTGACCGGTCGATGGCCGGGGCGACACTGCTCGCCGGCCTCGCGGCCTTGGACCGCTTCTCCGCCGTGACGACCTGGGTCGTGGTCGGCCTGGGCTGCCTGTTCCTCGCCCGGTCGACCCGCGGACGGGTCCTGGTCGCACTGGCCGGGCTGGTGCCGGTGGTCGGCTACGGCGGCCTCTACCTGCTCGCGCCGACGGAGACCCGTTTCGGACTCTGGGGCTACCACCAGCTGACCGTCGAGTCCGGTGGCCTGCGCGCCCGGGTCGAGGAGCTGTTCGTCACCCGACTGCCGGACGTGGTGGCCACGTACACGATCCCGCTGGTCCTCGCCTGTGTCGCCGTGGCAGCCGCCGTGTCCACCGCCGACACGCGGTCGATGCTCCGCAGACGCCCCGGGTTGGTCGTCGCTGCGGCCGGTACTGCGGCCTTCATGGCGGGGAACTTCGCCGCCGGCGAGTGGCACAGCGACTACCTGCTCCCTGCGGTACCCGCGACGATGATGCTGTCGGTCGTCGCGGTCGGCCTGGCCTCGGCCAGCGCCGCACCGGCCCCCCCGTCCCCGACACTGCCGGTCGCTGCCGTGCTGGTCGGCGCGATGCTCGTCCTGCTCCCCGGCTGGGGCATCGGTGTCGACACCTTCCCCAGCGAGCGCACGGCACTGCAGCGGGCGAGCGACCTCGCCGCTCCACTGGAGGCCGTGACCGGACCTGACGACACCGTGCTGGCCCTGCACGGCGCAGCCGTGGCGGTCGAGGCCGGGCGGGAGACCGTCGAGGGCGACTCGCTGGGCCAGTTCAGCTACGTCGACACCCCCACCGAGAACGCCCGTCGCCTCGACGTGCTCAACGCCGAGCTGCTGGTCGCCCTGGTCCGGGACGCCGAGCCCGCAGCCGTGCTGCTGTCCGACTGGGACCGCGAGCTGCTCGATCGGCGTGGGACCGTCAGCACCGAGCCCGGCGACGCCGGCCCCTTCCTCGCGGCTCTGGAGGCGAACTACGTCGAGGTCGCCGTCCAGAGCGGGTTCAGTCAGACGGGCAGCGAGCTCAGCCTCTACGTCCGCCGGTGAGCGAACGGCCGGCCCCGTCCCGCCCGCCCCGGTCAGCGCCGGGCCACCACCATGCGGCCGGTGGCCAGGACGACCGTGACGGTGCCGCCCTGGAAGGCCTGCCGGATCCCGCCCTTGACGCGGTACTCGTCCGAGGTGGGCAGCCCGAGCCACGACGCCTCGGCACCCCGGCGCAGGTACTCGGCCCCGATCGCACCGAACACGGCCCGGGTGCCGGTCTTCGACGAGCGGTACACCCGCCCACCGGTGAACGCGGTGACGCGTGCGCCGGACACCGCCGACGCGGTCTCGCCGGTGGTCGGGTACCCAAGGACGCCACGCTCCCAGCCCAACGCCCCCCACACGTCCCGCACGGACCCACCGACGACGTGTGCGCCGGTGGCCGGGGTGAAGTAGATCGAGGCGCCCTTGGCGAGGTGGTTGTAGTAGCCGACCCCGTCCGGTGCCCGGAGTTCGTCGCTGATCGGGACACCCAGCGCCTTGTCGCCCCCCGCGGCCAGGTACGCCTGCCCGATGACGCCGTGCACCTCGTGGGCACCCGTGACCGGGGTCCAGTAGACGCCGCCGCCGTCGAACTGCTGCTGGGTCCCGTCACCTGCCGCCGTCAGGGCCTCGTCCGTCCGGGGGTACCCGAGCGGGCCGGACTCCCACCGGAGCCGCGCCCACACCTCCCGCACGCCTCCCCAGACGACGCGGACACCGGTGCTCGGGGCGTAGTAGATCGACGCCCCGTTGGCGAAGTGGTTGTACCGGCCCTGTCCGTCCGGGGTCTCCATCTCCCCGCTGGTCGGCAGGCCCAGCGGGGAGTCGACGCCTCCCCGGCTGCGCCACACCGCGGCGATCGACCCGTGCACCTCGTGCGCTCCCGTCGCCGGCGACCAGTACACGGTCCCCCGTTCGAACTGCTGGTACGTCCCACGCCGTCGGGAGATCACTTCCTCCCCGCCTGTCGGGTACCCCAGCGGGCCGGTCTCCCACCCGGTGCGCTGCCACTCCTCGCGCACCCCGCCCCAGACCACCTGGGCACCGTGCTGCGGCGTCCAGTAGACGGAAGCCGCCTTGGCGAAGAGGTTGTAGCGCCCGACGCCGTCCGGCGTGCCCAACTCGTCGCTCGTCGGCGCGCCCAGGGCGGGAGGGCCACCGGCAGCCAGGTAGCGCGCCAGCACCGCCCCCCACACGAGGTGCACGCCCGTGCCCGGGGAGGAGTACAGCCGGCCGTTCCGGTACACCTGCCAGACGACGCCGTCCTGCGACTGCTCGGCGCCGACGGGCGACCCGAGGGCCTGCTGGAGCGCTGGTTCGGAAGCGTACCGCGAGGAGATGGTCTGCACCGGGGCCGCCGCCTGCAGCCTCGCGGTGACCTTCGTCCGGATCGCGCCGAGCTGGACGTACCCGTACCGGCCGGGGCAGGCGGTGCTGCCCACGTCCCGGTGCCCGAAGATGGTCGGGAGGGTGACCTTGCTGCCGGCCTTGTACCTCGACGTCCCCCCTCCTGAGGAGGTCAGCACGGTCGTCCCCCGGGGGTCGACTCCGTACAGGGAGAACTTCCAGGCGATGATCGCGGCGACCGCGTCGACCATGGCCGGCGTGGTGGCCGCGGTGTCGTAGTTGCCGAGCATCGAGACGCCGAAGGTCGCCGTGTTGAAGCCACCGGCGTGCGCGCCGACCACGGTGCTCTGCAGGCCGCCGTACCGCCCCTCGAAGAGCCGGCCGAACTTGTCGACGATCACGTTGTAGCCGATGTCGCCCCAGCCCAGGCTCACCGTGTGGTACCGGTAGATCGAGCGCAGGATGGCCGGCACCTGGTCGGCCGTGTAGCTGTTCGAGTCCGCCGTGTGGTGCAACGTCGCCGCCTTGATCGTGGCGGCGTACTGCGGCTTCCACGTGCGGAGGGATTCGTCGGCCCCCCACTGGGCTCGTGAGTGGACGTCCGGCATCGACAGGGCCGCGTGGGCAGTGCCCTCCACCGCCGGAGCGGTGAGCGAGGCGTCCGCCGCGCTGGTGCCCGGGTCGATCAGGTCCAGCCGGACGTCCGTGGGCTGGGTGCCGGAACGGGTGACCAGTTCGACCTCGGCCCCGATGCTCGGCCCGGTCCAGAGGGGGGCGGTCCCACTGCGCAGCTCCGCGCCGGTGTCCACCGTCGCGCCCTGGTCGGCCGTCTCGGGCTCGACCTCCGTCCATGGACCCCAGGCGCCGGCCGCATCCTGCACCCGCACCTGCACGACGGTGTCGGCGACCGCGGGGTCGTGCGCCCAGGTGACACCGACGAGCGAGAACTCCGGGACCGGGGTCTTCCGGATGGTCAGCGTCGGCGCGTCCTCGGCGACGCCGACGACCGGGTCGGTCGTGCCCTCCTGCACGTCCGCGGCCGGCGCGGGCTCCTCGAGGGAGCCCATCGCCACCTCCGTGCTGGAGGTGCTGACCGGTTCGGCCTCCGGCAAGGGGGCTGCGTAGACCGGCAGGACGACGAGCGTGCCGCTGATGGCGAGGAAGGCGAGCAGGGCCGTCATGATGCGGCGCACGAGACGTCCTCCGGGGAGCTGGAGCGGGCGGGACGGCGAACCGCCCCCTTCTCCTCCTCCTTCGTCATCGGGTCGTGAGGTCTTGAGCCGAGCCCGGCAGAGCCGGCCCACACCGCCGCCCGCCATTCGCAGTCAGGCGTGCCGCCGGTCCGGGGGCGATCCGGGGAGGGCGTTGTGACTGGGCGGACGGCTGGGACCACGGGTGGGTCCCTGCGTGACGTCAATGCCCGCCGCGCACAGCCCTGCGTCGTATCGTCGGCCCCGACTCCGCCGCGGGTCCTGGGCTCTCCGACGCCGGGCCGAGCCCACCCGCCCGACGTGAGGAACGACTTGTGAGCGACACCGACGACCGCCGCGACGGGCCACGGCCCCTGCCGCCGCGACTGGACCCCCGGGCCGGCAGGCCTGCGCGGCACGGCGGCGGGGAGCCCGCCGCGCCCGGTCGCAGCGACTCCCGCCGGCACCGGCTGGCCGCCGGCGCACGCGTCGTGGCCGGGCTGCTGTCGCTGGTGCTGCTCGGTACCAGCGGCTGGGGCTGGTACCTCGGCCGCGTGGCCGACGCCAGCGTGAACCGGACCAACGCCATCCCCTCCTCGGGCAACGAGCAGACCGTGGACACCGGGGCCGCGATGAACCTGCTCCTGGTCGGGAGCGACAGCCGGGCCAGTGCGTCGGCGGAGGAGCGCGAACAGCTCACCACTGGGAGCAACGCCGGGATGAACACCGACACCATGATCTTGGTGCACGTGCCCGCCGATGGATCCAGGGCCTCGTTCGTCTCCTTCCCCCGGGACTCGTACGTGGAGATCCCCGGCCACGGCCAGGACAAGCTGAACGCCGCCTACGCCTACGGCACCCAGGAGGCGCCCGACGGCGCGTCCGAGGCCGAGGTGCAGGCGGCCGGGGCCCAGCTGTTGATCAAGACCATCAGCTCGCTGACCGGCCTGCGGATCGACCACTACGCCGAGGTCGACCTGCTCGGCTTCTTCAAGCTGTCGTCGGTGATCGGCGGCGTCGAGGTCAACCTCTGCAAGGCACAGCAGGACAAGTACTCCGGCGTCGACCTGCCCGCCGGGGTGTCGGTGATCAGCGGTGAGCAGGCCCTGGCGTTCGTACGCCAGCGGCACGGTCTCCCCCGTGGCGACTTCGACCGGATCATCCGCCAGCAGACGTTCATCGCCGGGATGATCCGGAAGATGCTCTCCGAGAACGTGCTGCTCGACCTGGGCAAGCAGCGCGAGCTGGTGGAGGCTGCTGCGGAGGCACTGACCGTCGACCAGTCACTGGACCTCTTCGACCTGGCCTCACAGATGCAGTCGGTGGAACCGGGCAGCATCGACTTTCAGACCGTGCCCTACGTCGGGGACGACGAGGACGACGCCGGTCGCTACATCCTCCGGCTCGAGGACGAGGAGACCCTGCAGAGCTTCTTCGCCGACCTCAACGCGGAGCCGGCGCCGGCGCCGGCCGAGACGAAGACCCCGGCGACGCAGCAGGCACCGGCCACGGCCGCTCCTGCCGACGTCTCGGTGGAGGTCTACAACGGCTCGGGCGCCTCGGGCCTGGCCGGCAGCGCCGGCAGCGCACTCACCGATGCCGGCTTCGCCGTCACACTGACCGCGAACGCCGACTCCTCGGACTACGCGGTGACCGAGGTCCGCTACGCCGCCGGAGACGAGGCGCTGGCCAAGGCCGTCCTCGCCCAGGTGCCGGGTGCGGTCGCCAAGGGCTCGGACGCCGTGACCAGCGGCACGGTCCAGCTCGTGCTCGGCTCCGACTTCAACGGCATCGGCCAGGCCGTGACCGCGCAGCCGGCGAAACCGAAGGCCGAGGGCGAGGACCAGCGCACCGCAGCCGACACCGGGTGCATCAACTGAGCCGGCACTGACGCTGCACCACGAACGCGAGCCCCTCCCGGTGGACCGGGAGGGGCTCGCGCGTTCGTGGCGCAGCGAACGGGTCAGATGGGCAGACGGCGGAACGCCGCGCGGGGCACGTGCCGCAGGCCGCTCATCACCCAGCGCATCGCCCCGGGCACCCAGACCGTGTGCCGGCCCTTGCGGACACCGGTGACGATGGCCTCGGCGACCGCCTCCGGGGTGGTCGCAAGGGGTGCGTCGTCCAGGCCCTCGGTCATCTTGGACCGGACGAAGCCCGGCCGGACGACGAGCACGGAGACCCCGGTGCCGACCAGCGAGTCGGCCAGCCCCGAGTAGAAGGCGTCCAGCCCGGCCTTGGTGGAGCCGTACACGAAGTTGGACGCTCGCGGCCGCTCACCTGCCACCGATGAGAGCGCCACGATCACGCCGTGCCCCTGCCGGCGCAGCTGGTTGGCCAGCTCCGTGCCGACCACCGCTGGGGCGACGTAGTTGACCTGGGCCAGCTGGGCCACGGCCGCCGCGTCGGTGCGCAGCTGGTCGGCCTCCCCCAGCAGCCCGAAGGCGACCACCGCGACGTCGATGTCACCGGTGGCGGCCGCCTCGGCGACCATCCGCCCCGGCGACGCCGGGTCGTCCGCGTTGAAGTCGACGACCTGCACCTGGGCGCCGGCAGCGGTGAGCTCCGCGGCGACGGTGCTGCGGCGCGGGGTGTCCCGCGCGGCGACGACCACCCGCAGGGGTCGCTCCGCCAGATACCGGTGGGCGGTGGCCACTGCGATGTCCGAGGTGCCGCCGACGAGCAGCAGCGAACTGGGCGAACCGAGCGCGTCGATCACAGCGCGAGCCTCCTGGCCAGGTCGGACGTGAAGACGCCGTCCGGGTCGACCTGCTTGCGCACGGCCCGGAAGTCGTCGAGGCGGTCGTACATCTTCTCGAAAGTCTCCGGACGCACCCGGGAGTCCTTCGCCAGGTAGGTGCGCCCCTGGGCGGCGATGACGACCTCGTCCAGGGAGTCCAGCAGGCCGGCCAGCCCCTTCATGACCGGGATGTCCAGCGCCAGCGTCCAGCCGGGCGAGGGGTAGGACAGCATGCCTGGGTTGCCCGGGCCGAACCGCTTGAGGACGGCGAGGAAGGACGCCGTCCCGAACGAGCTGAGCCGGTCCAGCACCTCGCGCATGGCCTCCTCCTCCCCGAAGGGGACGGTGACCTGGTACTGCACGAAACCCCGGGGGCCGTAGATGCGGTTCCAGCCCCCGACGGCGTCCAGCGGGTGGAAGAAGGTCGGGATGCTCTGCAGCTGGTCGCGCTTCCGCTTGGGCGCCTTGCGGTACCAGAGCTCGTTGAAGGCCGCGACCGTGGCCAGGTTCAGCAGTCCGGGCGGGAAGACGTCGGGCACGGAGGCCTTGACGGAGCCGTGGTACGCCAGCGGGTCGGTGCGGCGCTTGGCCGGCATCTCGTCCAGCTTCGCGAAGCGACCCCGGGTCACCACCGAGCGCCCCATCCGCTTGCCCTTGGCCAGGGTGTCGATCCAGGCCACCGAGTACTCGTACAGGTGGTCGGTCTCGGCCAGCAGGGTCATCAGCGAGTCGAGGTCGGGCGTGCGGTCGGTGTCGACCAGGCACCGGGAGGACTCGATCGCCTTGAGCTGCACCTGCGCGCGCAGGATGACGCCGGTCAGGCCCATGCCGCCGACGGTCGCCCAGAAGAGGTCGGCGTCGGACTCCGGGCTGATCCGCCGAACCTGCCCGTCGGCGGTGAGCAGGTCGATCCACCGGACGTGCTGGCCGAAGCTCCCGGCGACGTGGTGGTTCTTGCCGTGGATGTCGGCCGCGATGGCCCCGCCCACGGTCACCAGCCGGGTGCCGGGCGTCACCGGGACGAAGAAGCCCTGCGGCACGAACTGGTTCATCAGCTCGTCGAGGGAGATGCCGGCCTCGACGTCGACCAGGCCGGTTCCCAGGTCAGCGTGCAGGACCCGGGCTGCGGTGGTCATGTCGAGCACGGTGCCGCCGGCGTTCTGCGCGGCGTCGCCGTAGCTGCGGGCCAGGCCACGGGCCACGACACCGCGGCCCGTCGCGGCGAGCACTGCGGCGCGGACGTCGTCGTCGCCGCGCACCGGGAGGAGCGCAGCACGCGTGGGCGCGGTGCGGCCCCACCCGACCAGCGGGACGACCGGGGCGGCCTCAGGCACCGAAGACCCCCAGGCCGACGGTCAGCACCCACAGGGCACCGAGGACGAGCAGGACACGGTCGTGCATGACGATCTCCTCCGGGGCGCCGGCGGCGCCCTTGTCGACGTCCCGCGCGTACCGCAGGATCGCCATCACGAACGGCGCGATGGAGATGGTGGCCCACGGCACGCCGTCCTGGGTCTCGGCCATCTCGAAGGCCCACAGGCTGTAGAACGTGACCGCCACGCCGGCCGACAGGCTCCACACGAAGCGCAGGTAGCTGGCCGAGTACTCCTGCAGCGTCTTGCGCGTGGCCGCTTCGTCGCCCACGAGGACGAGCTCGGAGTAGCGCTTGCCGGCCACCATGAACAGCGACCCGAAGGCGGCCACCAGGAGGAACCACTGCGAGAGGAGCAGGCCTGCGGCGACACCGCCGGCGATGCCACGCAGCAGGAAGCCGGACGCCACCACGGCCAGGTCGATCACCGGCTGGTTCTTCAGGAAGACGCAGTAGGCGAGCTGGATGACGACGTAGCTGCCCAGCACCCCGGCCAGCGCAGGCCGGGTCAACAGGACGGCGGCGGTCAGGGCGACGGCGAAGAGCACCACGGCCAGGGCGACCGCGAGGGGACGGGGTACCAGTCCGGCGGCGATCGGGCGGTACCGCTTCTTCGGGTGCCGGCGGTCCTCCTCGACGTCGATCGAGTCGTTGACGAGGTAGACCCCGGACGCGGACAGGCAGAACAAGAGGAAGGCCACGGCCGTCGGACCCATGACGTCGGGGTTGAAGACCTCACCGGCAGCCAGGGGTGCGGCGAGCACCAGCCCGTTCTTCACCCACTGGCGTGGGCGCAAGGCGCGGACGACGCCCCAGGGCCGGGAGCCCCGGAAGCCAGGAGTGCGTGGTGGCGGCGGCACCCTCGCGGGCCCGGCGGCGTCCACCGCGGTCAGCGGGACCGGCGCAGTGGTCGGCGGGTCGGTCACCGGGGTGGGCTCGGAGTGCACGCTCACGGTCACGCCTTCCAGCCGGCGGTCGAGGTCATGCGGCGCCGGACGACGGTGGCCACGCCGGCGCCGAGGGCGGCGCCGCAGAGGACGTCGGAGGGGTAGTGGACGCCCAGCAACACCCGGGAGACCAGCATGGCGCCGGTCACGATGGCCATCGCCGGTCGACCCACCATCGGGGCGAAGCCGACCGCCGCCGCGGCGGTGGAGCAGCTGTGCGCGCTGGGGAAGGACAGCCGGCTGGGCGTGGCCACCAGCGCCGGGACGTCGTCCAGGGCGGGACGTACCCGGCGGACCACCCGCTTCACCACGACGCCGGCCCCGTGGGCGGCGACGACGCCGGTCACCGCCGCGGCCCAGTCGGCCCGGTCCCGGCCACGCAGCCAGCCGGCCGCGCCGAGGGCGATCCAGCCGATCGCGTGCTCGCCGAAGTGGGACATCCCCCGGGCGACCGGGACGGCGGGCGTGCCACCCAGCGCCCGCCGCGTGGTCCGGAGCAGGGTGTGGTCGAACCGGAGCAACGTCGTGCCGGGGGTTGCGCTCATCGAGGAGTGACTGTAGCTGCGTCACGCCGCCCGCACCCGGACGTGAAGGAGAGGTTCGTCGCGCACCTGTCACTCTGGTCGCGTGCCTCCCGCCTCCCCTCACACCCCTGCGGACCTGCTCGCCGCCGCCCTCCGCCGGGACGCCGCCGCCCCGCTGATCACCTTCTACGACGACGTCTCAGGTGAGCGGACCGAGCTGTCGGCCACCACCCTGGCCAACTGGGTGGCCAAGAGCGCCAACCTGCTCCAGGAGGAGTTCGACGTCGGCCCGGGCAGCACCGTCGGCCTCGCCCTACCGGTCCACTGGCAGACCGCCGCGGTGCTGCTCGGGGTGTGGAGCTGCGGGGCCGCGGTGTGGGAGACCGCCGCCGAGGACGACGACCGGCTCACCGACGCCGACGTCGTCCTGGCCGACGCCGACCGGCTGCCCGCACTGGAGGAACTGGGCCTGGCGGAGCTGCTGGGGCTGTCCCTGCACCCGCTGGGCATGGGCATGACCGGCTACACCGGCCCGGCCCGGGACTTCGCGCTCGAGGTGCGCGGCCAGGGCGACGTCTTCTCGCCCTGGCAGCCGGTCGACCCCGCCGGGGTCGGGCTGGTCCTCGGCGGAGGCCAGCTCAGCCTGGCCGCCCTGGTCGAGACGGCGACCGAGCTGGCCGGCCGGCTCGGTCTCGTCGCCGGTGACCGGGTGCTGGTGGACCAGCAGGCGGCAACGGAGGCCGGGCCGGTCGCCTGGATGCTGGCACCGCTGGCGGCCGGGGCCTCGCTGGTGCTCTGCCGTGCGGCCGCACCGTCCGGCCTGCTCCGTCGCGCAGAGACCGAACGGGTCACCGCTACGCTCGGCCTGAAGCTCGACGGGATCCGCGAGCTGGGCCGCCCCGCCTGACGCACCACCTGCCCAGCCCTCGAACGGACGGTGGTCAGCGCATGGACAAGGTCGTCGCGAGCGCACGGGAGGCCGTGGCCGACATCCCCGACGGGGCGACGCTCTCGGTCGGTGGGTTCGGGTTGTGCGGTGTGCCCGTCGCGTTGATCGACGCACTGCTGGAGCAGGGCGCCCAGGGCCTGACGACGATCTCCAACAACTGCGGGGTCGACGACCAGGCGCTCGGGGTGCTGCTCTACGCCGGGCGGATCGCGAAGACGATCAGCTCCTTCGTGGGCGGCAACAAGGAGCTGGCCAGGCTGTACCTGTCCGGGGAGCTGGAGGTCGAGCTGACCCCGCAGGGTTCGATGGCCGAGCGGCTGCGCGCCGGGGGCACCGGCATCCCGGCGTTCTACACCCCCACCGGGGTGGGCACCCTGGTCGCCGACGGCGGCATCCCGGTGCGCTACGACGCCGAGGGCAACGTGGTGGCCACCAGCGAGCCCAAGGAGGTCCGCCGGTTCGGCGACCAGGACTTCGTGCTGGAGACCGCGCTGACCGCCGACTTCGGCCTGGTCCGCGCCGCGGTCGGTGACCGGCACGGCAACCTGGTGTTCCACGAGTCGGCGCGCAACTTCAACCCGCTGTGCGGGATGGCCGCGACCGTCACCATCGCCGAGGTGGAGGAGCTGGTCGAGCCCGGGGAGATCCTGCCCGAGTCGGTGCACCTGCCCGGGGTGTTCGTCCAGCGCGTCGTCGTGGTGGGCCCGGAGGGCAAGCGGATCGAGAAGCGCACCACCCGTCCCCGCCCCGGCGCGGCGGCACCCGCAGCCGCCGGCACCGAGACCACGGAGGCCTGAGATGGCACTGTCCCGCGACCAGCTCGCCGCCCGGGTGGCCCTGGACCTGCACGACGGCCAGTACGTCAACCTCGGCATCGGCATGCCCACCCTGGTGCCCAACCACATCCCCGACGGGGTGCACGTGGTGCTGCAGAGCGAGAACGGCGTGCTCGGGGTCGGCCCCTACCCCTTCGAGGGCGAGGAGGACGCCGACCTGATCAACGCCGGCAAGGAGACGATCACGATCCTCCCCGGGGCCAGCTTCTTCGACTCCTCGCTGTCCTTCGGCATGATCCGCGGCCACCACATCGACGTCGCCGTCCTCGGCGCGATGCAGGTCAACACCCGTGGCGACCTGGCCAACTGGCTGATCCCCGGGAAGATGGTCAACGGGATGGGCGGGGCGATGGACCTCGTCCACGGCGCCCGCGAGGTGATCGTGATGATGGAGCACGTCGCCCGCGACGGCTCCCCCAAGATCGTCGAGGAGTGCTCCCTGCCGCTGACCGGCAAGGGCTGCGTCGACCGGGTCATCACCGACCTGGCGGTCATCGACGTCACCGGCGCCGGGCTGGTGCTCCGCGAGACCGCCCCGGGCGTCAGCGTCGCCGACGTCGTCGCCGCCACCGGCGCACCCCTGCAGGTCGACGGCGAGGTGCCCACCATGGCCCTGCCGGCCACCGTCTGATCGAGCCCCGGGGCCGATGACCTTCTCCGTCATCGCCCGGGACGCCGCGACGGGTGACCTGGGCATCGCGGTCTCCTCCTGCATCCTGGCCGTGGGCCGGGCCGTGCCCACGGTCCGGCCCGGGGTCGGGGTGGTCGCGGTGCAGGCCCGCAGCCGGCGGGGCCTGGGCACCACCCTGCTGGCCGGCCTGACCACCGGCACCTCGCCGCAGGACCTGGTCCGCCGGGCCGCGCACGCCGCCGAGGACGCCGACCGGCAGATCGCCGTCCTGGACGCGACCGGCCGGGTGGCCGCCGACACCGGGCCGGGATCCCTGCCCACCAGCGGCCACGTGCTGGGCGAGGGGTTCAGCGTGCAGGGCAACATGCTGGCCTCCCCCGACGTCCTGCCGGCGATGGCGCAGGCCCTGACCGCGACCAGCGGGGCGCTGGCCGACCGGCTGATCGCGGCGCTGACCGCCGGTCAGGACGCCGGCGGCGACCTGCGCGGCCGGCAGTCCGCCGCGCTGCACGTGGTCAGCGGCGCCCCCGCCAGCGAGGACGACGACGGTGTCCGGGTGGACCTGCGGGTCGACGACTCCGGTGACCCGGTCGCCCAGCTGCGGATGCTGCGCAACCTGCAGCGCGCCTACGACGAGCGCGACTACGAGACGCTCGCGGTCTTCGCCCCGGAGGGTGCCCGCGACCTGTACGCGGCACTGGCCGCGTCCCGCCGCGGGGACCGGGCGGCGGCCCGGAGTGCACTGGAGGCGGTGCGCACCCGGCCGGGCTGGTCGACCTGGCTGGCCGCGATGGCCGGCGACGCCCGGCTCTCCGCGGTCTCCCAGCTGCTCGACTGAGGGTGCGACCGGAGGGTCAGTGGCCCTGGGCGCGCAACGCTGACACCAGGTCGGCGCTGAACGCGTCGTATCCCGTCTGGTTGGGGTGGATCGGGTCGGCGAACAAGCCGTCGGACGGGTGCAGCCATCCCTCCGCGAGCGGGTCGACGAACGGCAGGCCCGCCGCGCCCGCGGCCTCGGCCAGGGCCGTACGCACCCCGGCAACCGCCACCGGGTCGCTACCCGGCGGGATCAGCGGACCGACCACGACGACCTGCGCCTCGGGCAACTGCGCCTGCAGGTCCGCGTAAAGAGTCTCGGCCGCGGCATGCACCTCCGCGGTCGGCAGGCCCGCGTCGTTCGTGCTGCCCTGGACGACGACGACGTCGGGGGCAGCGGCGACGACCTCGTCCACCCGCTCTTGATAGGGCGCCGCCCCCGGCTCGGCACCGACGGCGACGTAGCCGGTGCCGCTCACCGCCTCCAGCACCGGCTCCCAGCCCAGCGCATCGGCCGTCGGCGGCACATACCCCGCCCCGTCGTGCGAGGCCGCGGTGTACGAGTCACCCAGGAAGACCGCGCGGAGAGGCTCCGACGCTTCTGACTGCTCGGGCTCCGAGGCCTGCCCGACCGTCTCGGCGCTGCAACAGGTCAGCGGGAGCACGGACACGACGGCCAGTAGCGCCAGGACGGGTCTCCGCACGTACCCCAGGTTACGGCGGGCGGCCGCTGCCCTGGTCAGCGCAGCAGGCTGCGGGCGATCACCATGCGCTGCACCTGGTTGGTGCCCTCGTAGATCTGGGTGATCTTGGCGTCGCGCATCATCCGCTCGACCGGGAAGTCCTGCGTGTAGCCGGCCCCACCGAACAGCTGGACGGCGTCGGTGGTGACCTGCATGGCGGTGTCAGAGGCGAAGGCCTTGGCCGCCGCGGAGACCCGGGTGACGTCCGGGCTCCCCTGCTCACCAGCGGCCGCGGCCACGTACACCAGGTGCCGGGCGGCCTGGATCTTCATGTCCATGTCGGCGAGCATGAACTGCACGCCCTGGAAGTCGCTGACCGCGGAGCCGAACTGACGGCGCTCCTTGGTGTAGGCGATCGCGGCGTCCAGCGCGCCCTGGGCGACGCCGACGGCCTGGGCCCCGATCGTCGGCCGGGTGAAGTCCAGGGTCCGCAGGGCCGTCTTGAACCCGGTGCCCGGCTCGCCGACGACCCGGTCGGCGGGGATGGTGCAGTCGGTGAAGTACAGCTCGCAGGTCGGCGAGCCCTTGATGCCCATCTTCTTCTCCTTGGGCCCCACGGCGAAGCCCGGGTCGTCGCGGTGCACGACGAACGCGGAGATGCCGTTCGCACCCTTCTCCGGGTCGGTGACGGCCATGACCGTGAACCACTCGGAGACGCTGGCGTTGGTGATCCAGGCCTTGGTGCCGTTGAGCACCCAGCTGTCGCCCTCGAGCCGCGCCCGGGTCCGCATCGCCGCCGCGTCGGAGCCGGCCTCCCGCTCGGAGAGCCCGTAGCTGATCATCGCGTCGCCGGCGGCGATCGAGGGCAGCACCCGCTGCTTGAGGTCCTCCGACGCCGAGAGCATCACCGGCACCGAGCCCAGCTTGTTGACCGCCGGGATCAGCGAGGCGCTGACGTCGACCCGGGCGACCTCCTCGATGACGATGCAGGTGGCGATCGCGTCGGCACCCTCGCCGCCGTAGGCCTCCGGCAGGTGCGTGGCGTGGAACCCGGCCGCGGTGAGCGCCTTCTGGGCCTCCACCGGGTAGCGGGACTCGGCGTCCACCTCCGCGGCGAAGGGGGCGATCTCCCGTTCGGCGATCTCGCGGACCGCCTCCCGGATCGCCTCGTGCTCCTCGGTCAGCGCGTACGGCGCAGCGTTGTTACCCACCAGTAGATGCTAAGCCCGGCCAGGCTCCCCGCGGAAGCGACGCACCCCACCGCCGGGGGATCGATCAGGGGGCGATCCGCTGCTGCAGCGCGTCGTCACGGGCGACGACCGACGCCGCCAGGTCGGCCTGGAACCGCTCCACGGCAGCGCGCAGCCGGTGGTCGCCGGCGGCCAGGATGCGCACCGCGAGCAGGCCGGCGTTGCGCCCGCCGCCGATCGACACCGTTGCCACCGGCACCCCGGCCGGCATCTGCACGATGGACAGCAGGCTGTCCAGCCCGTCGAGGCAATCCAGCGGCCGGGGCACCCCGATCACCGGCAGCGGTGTCGCGGCGGCGACCATCCCGGGCAGGTGCGCTGCTCCCCCGGCTCCGGCGATCAGCACCCGCAGGCCCCGCCCGGCGGCTGCCTCGGCGTAGTCGAGCATGCGCCGCGGCGTGCGGTGCGCGGAGAGGACGTGCGCCTCCCACGGGACGTCGAACTCGGTCAGCGCCTGGGCGGCGGGCTCCATCGTCGGCCAGTCGGAGTCGCTGCCCATGACGATGCCGACGATCGGGTCACTCACCGGGTGGCTCCTCAGTGCTCGGTGTCGAAGGCGAACGCGGGGTCGACCACGCCGTCGGCCAGGTAGCGGGCGGCGGCCACCGCGCGGGCGCGCACCTCGGCCAGTTCCTCCCCGAGCGCGGTGACGTGCCCGAGCTTGCGGCCCCGCCGCTGGCCCTTGCCGTACCAGTGCAGCTTCACGTCGGGCCAGTGCGCCATCAGGTGGTGCACCCGCTCGTCCAGCCCCGGCCCGGCCCAGTCGTCGTCCGCGGTGGCGCCGCCGAGCACGTTGGCCATGACGACCACCGGCGCGGTCATCGCCGTCGCGCCGAGCGGGTAGTCCAGGACGGCGCGCAGGTGCTGCTCGAACTGGCTGGTCCGGGCGCCTTCGATGGTCCAGTGCCCGGAGTTGTGCGGGCGCATGGCCAGCTCGTTGACCAGCACGCCGTCCGCGGTCTCGAACAGCTCCACCGCCAGCATGCCGACCACGCCCAGCCGGTCCGCGATCCGGACGGCGAGCTCTTGGGCGGCGGTGGCCCGCTCCTCGGATAGGCCGGGCGCCGGGGCGAGCACCTCGTTGCAGACGCCGTCCCGTTGGATCGTCTCGACCACCGGCCAGGCCGCGACCTGGCCGAACGGGGACCGGGCGACCTGCGCCGACAGCTCGCGGACCATGGCCACCCGCTCCTCGGCGAGCAGCGTGCCGTGCTGCTCGAGGAGATCGGCGACCTGGTCGGGGCCGGAGACCACGAACACGCCCTTGCCGTCGTAGCCGCCGCGGGGGGTCTTCAGCACGACCGGCCAGCCGACGCCGTCGGCGAAGGCGGTCACCTCGTGCACCGTGCGGACCTCGGCCCAGGCCGGCTGCGGCTCCCCGGCGTCGGCGAGTGCCCGGCGGAGCACCAGCTTGTCCTGCGCGTGCACCAGGGCGGCGGGGCCGGGGGCGACCCGGTGACCGTCGTCCTCCAGCGCCCGCAGGTGCTCGGTGGGCACGTGCTCGTGGTCGAAGGTGACCACGGTGGCGCCCTCGGCGAAGCGCCGGAGATCGGCGAGCTGGTTGTGGTCGCCGAGCTGGACGTCGGCGGCCACGAGGGCGGCGGACTCGGCCGGGTCGGCGGCCAGCACCCGCAGCGACTGGCCCAGCGCGATCGCCGCCTGGTGGGTCATCCGGGAGAGCTGCCCGCCACCGACCATCGCCACGACGGGGAGTCCGGTGGCAGGGTGCAGCGACGCGTGCGGGGGCAGGGAGGTGGCCATCGAGTCCAGCCTAGTGATCACCCAAGGCCGGACGTCCCGCCTCTCGTGGCCCATCGACACCTCCCGCGTCACACGCGCGTCCTCCCGCCCCACGGGTGACGGCCGCCGTGTCGAGTTCCCGGTTACGGATTGTGCGCGTGCCACCCTCCTGCGTGGCCACGGCTTGAGCTGGGGGGCCCGACCGGCTCCTGTCGCCGGGCCTCCAGGCAGACGCGAGGGATGTAGATGCGACACGGATGGCGGGCGATCGCGCTCGGCGCAGCACTGCTCACGACGACGGCCGGGTGCAGCTCCGCATCCGGTGCCGGTGGGACCCAGAGGACCGCCCCGGAGGCGGCGGCCTCGGCTGCGGCGACGGCGGCGCCGGGGACCTACGGCACCCCGGTCGACCCCTCACTGCCCGACCCGACCGACGTCGCCACGGATGCACCGGTCACCGCAGTGCCCGACGAGCCCCGGACACCCCTCGACACCCAGGGCCCTGACAGCGCATCGCCCGGCACGGAGGACGCGGACCCCGCGACGGTGGTCGTCACCTACTCCGGCTGGGTCGACGACACTGCCGCGGTCGAGCTGGGGGCCTACGTGGCCGGCGTGGTCGAGTCCGGCGGCAGGTGCACGCTCACCCTGACCTCGGGCTCGGCCACGGCCACGACCGAGGTGACGGCTGAGCCGGATGCCTCGTCGACCAGCTGCCCGACCATGGCCGTCCCCGGCGCCGAGCTGGCCCCGGGCAGCTGGCAGGCCGTGGTCGCCTACGAGTCCGCGAGCGCGTCGGGCCGGTCCACCCCGGTGACGGTGGCCGTCCCGTGAGCCGCGCCGTCGTACGGCTGCTGACCGTCTTCGCACTGGTCGCCACCGCGCTCGCCCTGCCCGGCGCCGGGACCACCCCGGCCAGCACTGCGCAGGCGGCCGACCTCCGGTACTTCGACGCCGGCAACATCATCTCCGACGCGGTGTTCTTCGACGGGCTCGCGATGGACCGTGGCGCGGTGCAGACGTTCCTCTCCACCAAGGGCGCCGCGTGCGTCGCCGGTGAGATGCCGTGCCTGAAGGACTACCGGCAGAACACCGCCGACCAGTCCGGCGACGCCTACTGTTCCACCTACCGGGGTGCGGCCAACGAGACCGCCGCCTCGATCCTCGTCAAGATCGGCGCTGCCTGCCGCGTCAACCCGCGCGTGCTCCTCGTCCTCCTCCAGAAGGAGCAGGGGCTGGTCACCGGCACGAGGCCCAGCGCGACGAGGTACACGAAGGCGACCGGCTTCGCCTGCCCGGACACCTCCGCCTGCAACCCGGCCTTCTCCGGCTTCGTCAGTCAGGTCTACTTCGCGGCGCGCCAGTTCCAGCGGTACGCGGCCGGGGTGGCCGGCAGCTACCGGGCCGGCCGGGACAACAAGGTCCACTACCACCCTGACCTCACTCGGTGCGGGTCGTCGATGGTGTACATCTCGAACAAGGCGACCGCCGGCCTGTACAGCTACACCCCATACCAGCCCAACGCCGCCGCACTGGCCGCCGGGTACCGCGAGGGCGACAGCTGCTCCTCCTACGGCAACCGCAACTTCTGGAACTACTTCACCGACTGGTTCGGGTCCACGCAGTCCCAGGGCGGGGGTGCGATCTATCTCAGGTACCAGGAGGCCGGTGGCGCCGACGGCCCGCTCGGTGCGCCCGCCACGACGTTCGTCTGCGGCCTGACGGGTGGGGGGTGCTTCCAGCAGTTTGCGCGTGGCGCCATCTACTGGTCACCCCGCACCGGTGCCCATGTCGTCACCGACAGCATCCGGCACCGCTGGGGCCTGCTCCGGTGGGAGACCGGCACCCTCGGGTACCCGACCTCGGACACCTGGTGCGGACTGGCCGGAGGCGCTTGCTTCCAGCAGTTCCAGGGCGGCTCCCTGTACGCCACGAGCCCCACGGCCACGGCGTACCTCGTGCGCGGCGGGATCCGCGACCGCTGGGCCGCCGAGGGCTACGAGAACGGGACACTCGGTTTCCCGACCAGCGACGAGAACTGCGGTCTGCCCGGCGGTGGCTGCTTCAGCGAGTTCCAGAAGGGCTCGATCTACTGGAGTCCGCGCACCGAGGCGCAGGTCGTCCTGCCGGACATCCGTACCGGCTGGGCGACCGTCGGGTACGAGGGCGGGGCCCTCGGCTACCCGACGAACTCCACCCGGTGCGGTCTGGCGGAGTCCGGGTGCTTCCAGCGGTTCCAGGGCGGGATGGTCCACCACACCCCGGCAACGGGTTCGCAGGTCACCCGGGGGGTCTTCCGCACCCGCTGGTCGGACCTGGGCTCGGCCAACGGCATCCTCGGGTACCCGACCGATGCCGAGTACTGCGGCCTCCGCTCGGGCGGTTGTTTCCAGACGTTCGAGAACGGTTCGCTGTACCGCAGTTCCTCCACCGGTCCGCACGCGGTCACCGGTGAGGTCCTGGAGGGCTGGGCCGCACGCCGCTACGAAGCCGGTCCGCTGGGATACCCAGTGGGCGACACCTACTGCGGGCTCACCGGCGGCGGCTGCTTCCAGCCCTTCCAGGGTGGATACCTCTACTGGACGGCGGACACCGGCGCGCACCTGGTGCGGGGCGGCATCTTCGAACGGTGGGGAGCGCACGGCTGGGAGGGCGGGCGCCTGGGGTACCCGACCAGCGACGAGTACTGCGGCCTCGCCCGCGGTGGGTGCTTCGAGACCTTCACCGGCGGTTCGATCTACTACACCCCGGCGACCGGCGCCCACTCCGTCAGCGGTGTGATCATGGACGCCTGGGCCTCCCAGGGGTACGAGACCGGGCGCTGGGGCTACCCGAAGTCGGAGCCGAGGAAGACCGCCACAGGTCTGGCGCAGGTTTTCACCGGGGGCACCGCGACGTACACCGCGGCCACCGGGGAGGTGACCTTCCGCTGACTGGACGGGTGCCGCCCCTCGGACGGCGGCACCCGTCCAGCGGTACCTACACTCGGCAGGTGCCCTCCTTCCGCTCGCTGGTGGCCCGGCTCGGGACCCGCGGACGACTGGTGGTCAAGGAGCTCAGCGCCTTCGGAGTCGTCGGTGCGGTGTGCTTCCTGATCCAGATCGGCTGTTTCCAGCTGCTCTACGCCCACCTGGGAGTCGGGGCGGTCACGTCGAACCTGCTCGCCACCCTGGTGTCCATGACCGCGGCCTACCTGGGTCACCGGCACTGGTCGTTCGCGCACCGCCGGCGCTCGGGCGTCGCCCGTGAGTACGTGGTGTTCGCCGCGATCAACGGGGTGACCCTGCTGCTCGGACTCGCTGTCGTGGCGGTGGTCCGTTACCCGCTGGGTCAGGACGGCGCCCTGGTGCTCCAGGTGGCCAACGTCGGGTCGATCGTGCTCGGCACCGTCGTCCGCTACCTGGGGTATCGCCGGTGGGTGTTCCTCGCGCCCACGGACGAGCGCGCTGACACCGACCCAGGCGGCGAGGTCGGCCTCGACGCTGCCGCGGCGCCCGTCGCCAGCTGAGCCCCGGGACCGCCTCTGCGCCTCGCCGACCGACGGTGTGCCGGCCGGCGCCGAACCACCGCAGCGGCCGCCCACCCCATCGTCGGCCCTGCCTCAGCTGGCCAGCCGCGAGCCGTCCCGGCCGGAGAGCACTTCCAGTCGACTCGGGATGCGGGTCCGCAGCTCCTCCACGTGGCTGATCACCCCGACGATCCGGCCGCCGCGGCGCAGCTCGTCGAGGACGGCCATCACCGCGTCCAGGGCACGGGGGTCGAGGGTGCCGAACCCCTCGTCGACGAAGAGGGTGTCGATCTGGACTCCTCCGCTCTCGGCGGTCACCACGTCGGCGAGCCCCAGCGCCAGCGCCAGGGACGCCATGAAGCTCTCCCCGCCCGACAGCGTCTTGGTCGGGCGGCGTACACCGGTGTACTCGTCCAGGACGTCGAGCCCCAGGCCGCCCCGGGCCCCGTGCCGGCCCTGGGCGTCGCTGTGGAGGAACGTGTAGCGCCCGCCGGACATGTCGCGCAACCGCCGGCTGGCCACCTCGGCGACCTGTTCCAGCCGCGCTGCCAGGACGAAGGACTGCAGCCGCATCCGCAGGGTGTTGGCGCCACGGCCGTTCACCAGATCGGCCAGGGTGGACACCTGCTCCGCCACAGCTCGTCGCTGGTCCAGCTCCACCTCCACCTCCGTGAGGTCGGCGCTGAGCTCGTCGAGCGCGGTGACCCGCCGTCGCGCCTCCGCGAGGGCGGCCACCGCCTGCTCGCGCACCGTCGTGGCCGACCGGCACGAGTCGGTCAGCGTCGAGAGGTCCGGCCGGGGGGCGAGGTCGGCGAGCTCCGGCCCGGCCAGGGTCGCCGTGACCACCGACCACTGCAGGTCGTGCTCGGTGACCCGTCGCCGGATCGCGGCCGCCCGGCCGTGGTCCAGCAGCGCGTCGGCCGCATCCAGCAGGTCGTCGAACCCTGCGCTGACCACTCTCTCCTCGGCGTGCCGACGGGCAGCATCGGCGGAGGTCCGGGTGCGCAGCTCCTCGACCTGGGCCCCCACCAGCGCCTCGCAGCGCTCGGCCTCGATGGTGAGCCGCCGGATCCGCGCGGGCAGGTCCGCGTCCTCACCGAGGGCCGCGGCCAGACGTTGCCGCACATCCGCCAGCGCCTCCTCGGCAGCGCTGAGCTCGGCGCGCCGCCGGACCATCTCCTCACGGGCGGCGGCCTGGGCGTCGGCGGCGGCGTCGCGGGCCGCCACGAGGGCGCCCAGCTCCCGCCGGGCGTTCGGCAGCTCGCGCGCCGCCGCACGCACCGCCTGCTCGGCCGTGGTCGCCTCGGCGGCGGCCTGGTCGAGCTCCGGGAGCGGCGCCAGCCCCGCCTGGGCACGGAGCACAGCCAGCTCGCGTTCGGTGTCCTCGAGGGCACGCTGGGCTGTCACCGACCGGGCCTCCTCCCGGTCGACCACCGCCCGAGCAGCGTCCTCGTCCGCCTGCGTGACCAGCGGCCCCTCATCCCGGGCCGGCCGGGGGTGCTCCACAGAACCGCAGACCGGGCAGTCCGCACCGCTGATCAGCCCGGCCGCCAGTTCGGCGGCCATCCCGTCCAGCCGCCGTCCGCGCACGTCACCCCAGAGCTCACGGGCGTCCAGCCAGGCCTCGCGCGCCTCGGCGCTCGCCACCCGCTGATCCGCGGCCCGGGCGCCCAGCTCCTCGGCGCCCCGGGCGGCGGCGAGCGCGGCCCGAGCCGCCTCGAGGGTGGCAGTCACGCCCGGGAGCCGTGCCTCGGCCTCTGCCGCGGCAGCGACCACGGCCTCCTGCCGGGCCACGCGGGAAGGCCACTGCCCAGCCGCGGCATCGTCGGCGGCGCAGCGCTCGGCGAGTGACTCGACCTGCACGGCGGCACCCGCCACGACCCGGGCGAGTTCCGTGGCGCGGTCGACCTCCGGGAGCAGGGCACGCAGCGCAGCCATGTCGTCCCGCAGTGAGCGGGCCAGCAGCGTGTCCGCCGTCCGCCCGTGGGAGATCTCCGACCACGCCTCGCGGACCGACTCCAGGGCCGCGTGCGCGGCTTCGGCCGTCAGGGCAGCGCGGCCAGCGGTCTCCAGGACGTCCCGGACCGGCTCCGCCCGGTCGCCGGCGTCCAACGTGGCGCGCAGGGGCACCAGCGCCTGCGCCTCGGCCTCCAGCTTCGCCAGCTCTGTCCGCGCTCGGTCCCGTCGGGCGTGCCGCTCCTCCTCGACGCGGGCGGCGGCGAGGGCGGCGTCGACACGGACCACCTCGTCGGCGGCGGTCGCCGCCTCCTCCTCCCGATGGGCCAGCTGATCTCCGGCCCCGGCGCGCACCCGACGCACCCAGGCACCGGCGTGCGACGGTGCGGCCGCGCCGACGAGCTCGGGGGCGAGCTCCTCGGGGACCTCGACGTCAGCGACCTGGGCGACCCTGGCCAGCATCGTGCTGGCCCGCATCCTCGCCTCGTCCAGGTCGGCGCGCGCGGCCCGACGTCGGTCGTCCAGCCAGGCCTCCACCCGGGCGAAACGGCCGACGTCGAAGAGCGAGCGCAGGAGCCGCCCCCGGTCCTCGGGCTCGGCCCGCAGGAAACGGGCGAAGTCGCCCTGCGGCAGCAGCACCACTTGGCAGAACTGCTCGGCGGAGAGCCCGAGCCGGTTCCGCAGGTGCTCGGATCCCTCGTCGATGCGGGTGCTGACCGGCTCCCACCCCCCGTCGGTGAGGCGTTGCACGATGAGGCGCGCCTGCTCGGTGGTCGAGCCGGCGCCCCTCTTCTTGGGACGCTGCTGCTCCGGCCGCCGGGTGACCAGCAGGCGCTCACCTCCGAGGGTGACCTCGCACTCCACCTCGGTCCGGATGTCGTGGGCAGCGTGGTCGCTGCGCAGCCGTCTCTCCTCTCCGCGTGCACCGGGGACGGTGCCGTAGAGCGCGTAGACGACGGCGTCGAGCAGCGTCGTCTTGCCTGCCCCGGTCGGCCCCCACAGCAGGAACAGCCCGTCCCGGCCCAGGCCGTCGAGGTCGACCGCCACCCGTTCGACAAAGGGACCGAAGGCCGTGAGGGCGAGCCGGTGCACTCTCACGACGCCTCCTCACGCGCCGCGGCGGCCAGCGCCCGACCGAGCAGTTCGCGCTCGTCGGCGGTCGCCGCGACGCCGCGGACGTGGTCGACGAACTCCCCCACGATCTCCAGGTCGCCGCGGCCGGAGAGCCGCTCGGTGTAGCTGCGGACGTCGGCCGCTGGACCGCCGCCAGCCCACTCCAGGTGCACGCAGTGGGGGAACCGGCCTCGCAGCCGGCGCATGGGGTCGACCGGGCGGACGGCGTCGGTGAGCTGGACGGAGACGAAGTGCTCCTCGACGGGGCCGTGGCGCGGGTCCGCGAGCAGCTCGGCCAGCTCTCCGCGCAGCACGGTCAGCTGCCGGGGGGCCGGCAGTTGCACGGCACGGACGCCGGCGAGCCCGGCGGCGTCCAGGTCGACCAGCCAGGCCTGCTTGCGCTGGCCGGCCTCGCCGAAGGAGTAGGCCAGCGGGGAGCCGCTGTACCGGACCCGGTCGCTGAGCGACTGTGGCCGGTGGAGGTGCCCCAGCGCCACGTAGTCGACCCCGTCGAAGACCGCGGCCGGTACCAGGTCGACGCCGCCCACGCAGATGTCCCGCTCGCTGTCGCTGGGGACACCGCCGCCGACGAAGGCGTGCGCCAGCACGACGGACCGGACACCGGGACGCAGCAAGAGGTCGGCACGGACACGGTCCATCGCTGCGCCGAGCACTGCCGCGTGGCTGCGGCCCTCGGTCAGCCCCAACTCGTGCCGGGCCACCTCCGGCTCCAGGTAGGGCAGCCCGTAGACCGCGACGTCGCCGTGCTGGTCGGACAGCAGCACCGGCTCGTCGAGGGCCGGCGTCAGCGCTCGCACGTGCACCCCGGACCGGGCCATCAGCCCCGCCCCGAACGCCAGCCGCCGGGCCGAGTCGTGGTTGCCGGGGGTCAGCACGACGTCGGCTCCCGCACGGCGCAGTCGCATGAGCACCCGGTCCAGGACGCCGGTGGCGTCTGCGGCGGGCACGGCCCGGTCGTAGACGTCCCCGGCGACGACCACCACGTCGACGGACTCGGCGACCACCACGTCGGCCAGCCCGCTGAGCACCGCCTCCTGCTCGGCCAGCAGGTCGGTGCCGTGCAAGGACCGGCCGATGTGCCAGTCGGAGGTGTGCAGCAGCCGCATGGGACCAAGCTAGAGGGGGGTCCGGACGGTTTCTCGCGTGCGCCCCGTCGCTCGGGCGTGCCGACCGGTGGAGGGGTGCACCGGCAGGGCCGCCCGGTGGCCCGGGTGGGCGGTGCGGTCGGGCGTCAGCGGGGCAGGGGACGGTCCCGGGCCGGTGCCCGGGCCGGCGGGTCGCCGGGCAGCAAGGGCGGGCGTGCCCGGCTCACGCACGCCGGCGCGGGGCACCGGCAGCAGCGCGTGCGGCGACCGTGGCACCTCGGCGGTGGTGGGCGCCGACACCCGCCGCGGGGCGGGTGCGAGGCGCTCCTGCAGCTGCAGGACCAGGCGCCGGCCGGGCTCCTCGACACCGTGGTGCAGAGCGGCACTGGCGAGGAGCGATACCAGGACGAGGCCAGGGACGGCGAGCACGAGACCCGGGTTGACGACCCCGCGGGCGGCCGGGTCCTGCCACCAGACGGTGAGCGCGACGTCGAGCACGAGGAAGTGGACCAGGTAGAGGCAGTAGGAGAGCTTGCCGCCGTAGACCATCGGGGCACTGCCCAGCCAGCGCGCCGGACCACGGCCGGTCAACGACAGACCGACGACCAGGAGGGGGAAGAGCACGACGATGACGCCGTAGTGGTCGATCGACACACCGGCACCGCGTTCCCAGACGGCCCACGCCGCCCAGGACGTCCCCGCGAGGGCGAGCGCCACGCAGGTCCAGACCGTTGCCAGCGCCGCCGAGTCCGTCCGCGCGGTACGGGGCACGCGGCGGTACGCCAGGGCGGAGAACATCCCCGCGGTGAAGCCGCACGCGATGCGCAGCACCCAGCTCTGCTCGAGGTCCGGCGTCCCGTGGACGAAGGCGGTCACCGCCAGCGGCGACATGACGGCCACGGCGGCTGCCATCAGCAGCCAGGCGGGCAGCCGGCGCAGAGGCCGGATGAGCCAGACGGCGAGCGGGAACAGCAGGTAGGCCGTCCACTCGGCGCTGATCGACCAGCCCGGCGGGACGAAGCTCGACCCACCGAGCTCGGAGTAGCCCCACATCTGCGTCATGCTGAGCTGCCGGAGCAGGGCCCCGAGCCCGGCGTCCGGGTGCGGGCTGACCACGTCGGCGTCCCAGCCGGCCGACCGGACGCTCCACACCCAGGCCCCACCGACCACGGTCACCACGGCCCAGGCCGGCCAGACCCGGGCGAACCGGTTCACGAGGAACCGCCCCACCACCGGGGCCGTCGGCCGGGCACCGACCCGGTCCAGGTAGCCCAGCGTGATCACGAAACCGCTGAGCACGAAGAAGAGCTCCACCCCGGTCCAGCCGGCGCCGATCAGCGGACGGACGAGGGGCAGCTGGTCGAGATAGGGGCCGGAGATGGTCTGCAGGTGCAGCAGCATCACCCAGCACGCGGCCACGGCACGAAGCCCGGTCAGGGACCGGATGTCCCCCGACCGACCGGCCCGTTCTCCGGTTGTCGCCACTGAGCTCCCCCACCACGGACGGGCGGACCATGTCGTCCTGCCTCGCTCGTGACGCTAATAGGGCTGTGTGCTCACGTTCAGTCGACGGCGCACGAATTACACCGTTGTCATTGGCAGGTGCCGACAGTGCAGCCACAGGCGTCCCACTGGCCTCACCCTGCCGCCCCGCGGCCGAAGTGGTCCCCCAGGTGACCAACACCGGCCCGCGCCCGCCGGTCGGCGTCCTCCTCGACGAGCTGGTTGAGCAGCTGCTGCACCCCCTCGCTGTCCGGGACGGCCCGGAACACGGTCGGGCCGCCCTCCCCCGCCGTCTCGATCGAGACGGTGCCGGAGTTGACCAGCCGCTCCCACAGGGTCTGCCGGAAGGAGACGTCGGTGATCCGGGACAGGCCGATGTCCCGGCCGTGTCGGGACAGGATGCCGACCCGGTACAGCAACCGGTGGGTGGTCAGCACGTAGTGCGTGGTGCGCCAGCGCAGCAGGGGCGCGACGACCAGGAACACCGCGAGGACGACGGCGACCCCCACGACGACCAGCCGGTACAGCCCCTGCTGGTCCCCCGCGGGCACGATCGCGGCACCGAACGAGGCCAGGCCGACGAGGACCAGGAACGCCACGATCGGCCAGAAGACGGTCAGCCAGTGCGGGTGCAGGTGGCGCTCGACCTCTTCATCGGCACCGAGCACCTTGTCGGGGTAGGCCACCCCGCCAGGATGACCTACCCGGCTGGGCGCGTCACCGGCTCGGCCGCACGTGTCGCACGTCGCCGGAGGCGAGCTCCAGGAGCCCGGCGTCGGTGCGGACGACGAGCCGGCCGTCCCAGTCGACCGCCTCGGCGACCCCGTCGAGCACCGAGCCGTCGGGCATCGTCACGGTGACGGCGGAGCCGACCGTGCTGCACCAGGCGAGGTAGTCCTGGGCGAGCCCGGAGGAGACCGGGTCGCCGAGCACCTCCACCCAGCGGGCGTAGCGCTGCTCCAGCGCGCGGAGGAAGGTCAGCAGCACCGCCGGCCGGTCGACCGGCTCGCCACGCACCAGCTCCAGCGAGGTGCCGGTGTCGGGCAGCTCGTCGGGGCGGGTGGAGACGTTGAGCCCGACGCCCACCACCACGGCGTTGCCCGAGCTCTCGGCCAGGATGCCCGCCAGTTTCCGGCCGTCGGCGGCGAGCAGGTCGTTCGGCCACTTCAACGAGGCGCGGACGCCCGCGACCTCCCCGACCGCCTCGGCCAGCGCCACCCCGGTCAGCAGCGACAGCCAGGCCCGCCGGGCCGCGGGGACGTCGGGGCGCAGCAGCACCGAGACCGTCAGCCCCGCCCGCGGCGGCGACGTCCAGGTGCGGTCCAACCGGCCCCGCCCGGCCACCTGGTGCTCGGCCACCAGCACCAGCCCCTCGGCGGCGCCGTCGGCCGCCCGGGCGACCAGCTCGGCGTTCGTCGACCCGATCGCCTCGACGACCTCGACCGCCCGCCACAGGCCGCCGCCGGAGGTGAGGGCGGCGGTCAGCGCGGCGGCGTCGAGGGCCGGCCGGTCGGCGGGCGGAGCTGCGGTGCGGGAGTTGTCGGGCACGTCACCTACGCTACGGCGCTGTGAGTGCCGCCGAACTGGAGAGCGCGGGAGGACCCGTCCCCGCCGACCTCGACCTGCACACCACCGCCGGCAAGCTGGCCGACTTCGAGCGGCGGGTGGAGGAAGCCACGCACGCCGGGTCGCAGCGCGCCGTGGAGAAGCAGCACGCCGCGGGCAAGATGACCGCCCGGGAGCGGATCGAGGCGCTGCTGGACCCGGGCTCGTTCACCGAGCTCGACGAGTTCGCCCGGCACCGGTCGGCCAACTTCGGCATGGACGCCAAGCGGCCCTTCGGGGACGGCGTCGTCACCGGGTACGGCACGGTCGACGGCCGGCCGGTCTGCGTCTTCTCGCAGGACGTCACCGTGTTCGGCGGCAGCCTCGGCGAGGTCTACGGCGAGAAGATCGTCAAGGTGCTCGACCTGGCCATGCGCAACGGCTGCCCCATCATCGGCATCAACGAGGGCGGTGGCGCCCGGATCCAGGAGGGCGTGGTCTCCCTCGGTCTCTACGCCGAGATCTTCCGGCGCAACGTGCACGCCTCCGGGGTCATCCCGCAGATCTCGCTGGTGATGGGGGCCGCCGCCGGCGGCCACGTCTACTCCCCCGCGCTGACGGACTTCATCGTCATGGTCGACGGGACCAGCCAGATGTTCATCACCGGCCCCGACGTGGTGAAGACGGTGACCGGCGAGGACGTGACGCTGGAGGAGCTGGGCGGCGCCCGCACCCACAACACCAAGTCCGGCGTCGCGCACTACCTCGCCGAGGACGAGGCCGACGCGCTGGACTACGTGAAGGCCCTGCTGTCGCACCTGCCGAGCAACAACCTCGACCCGCTGCCGGCCGTCGAGGTCCCCCCGGTCGACATCGCCCTCCCCGAGGCGCTCACCGACGACGACCGCGAGCTGGACACCTTCATCCCGGACTCGCCGAACACGCCCTACGACATGCACACCGTCATCGAGCACGTCCTCGACGACGGCGAGTTCCTCGAGGTCCAGGCGCTGTGGGGTCCCAACATCCTCACCGGTTTCGGCCGGGTCGAGGGCCGCCCGGTCGGCGTGGTGGCCAACCAGCCCACCCAGCTCGCCGGCACCCTGGACATCGACGCCAGCGAGAAGGCCGCGCGGTTCGTGCGCACCTGCGACGCCTTCAACATCCCGGTGCTCACCTTCGTCGACGTCCCCGGCTTCCTGCCCGGCACCTCGCAGGAGTGGGACGGGATCATCCGCCGGGGCGCCAAGCTGATCTACGCCTACGCCGAGGCGACGGTCCCCAAGATCACGGTCATCACCCGCAAGGCCTACGGCGGCGCGTACGACGTGATGGGCTCCAAGCACCTGGGCGCCGACGTCAACCTCGCCTGGCCGACCGCGCAGATCGCGGTGATCGGGGCCCAGGGAGCCGTCGGCATCCTCTACCGCAAGGAGCTGGCTGCGGCCGAGGACCCGGAGCAGCTGCGCGCCGAGCTGGTCACCGAGTACGAGGACACGCTGGCCAACCCCTACATCGCCGCCGACCGCGGGTACGTCGACGCGGTGATCCCCCCGTCGCACACCCGCGTCCACGTCGTCCGGGCACTGCGGCTGCTGGCCAACAAGCGCCAGACGCTGCCCGCCAAGAAGCACGGGAACATCCCACTGTGATGACCGAACAGACCACGCCCTCACTGCTGCAGGTGGTCCGCGGGAAGCCCAGCGCCGAGGAGCTGGCGGCGCTGACCGTCGTCGTCGCGGCCCTGTCCCAGCGCCGCCCCCGTCGGCGTCCCACCCCGGTCGGGGCCTGGGCCGAGCGGGCCGACGTGCTGCGCCGGCCGCTGCTGGCCGGCCCGGGTGGCTGGCGCGCCTCGGGGCGGGCGTCATGACCCGGCGGCTCGTGCTCGCCTCGCAGTCCCCCGCCCGCCTGCAGCTGATGCGCCAGGCGGGGCTGAACCCGGAGGTGGTGGTCAGCGGCGTCGACGAGACGGCGGTGACCGCACCCCGGGTCGGCGAGCTGGTCGCCCTGCTCGCCGCCGCCAAGGCCGCCGCGGTCGCCAAGGACCAGACCGACGCGCTGGTGATCGGCGCCGACTCGGTACTGGAGTTCCGCGGCCAGGCGCTCGGCAAGCCGTCCGACACCGCCGACGCGCGGGGCCGCTGGCAGCGGATGGGCGGGCGCAGCGGCGTCCTGCACACCGGTCAGGCGGTCTTCGACGTACGGGACGGCGGCGTGGCCCAGCGGGACGTCGGCGTCTCCTCCACCGTCGTCCACTTCGCCACGCCGACGCCGGAGGAGCTGGAGGCCTACCTGGCCACCGGTGAACCGCTCGGCGTGGCCGGCGCCTTCACCCTCGACGGGCTGGGTGCGCCGTTCGTCCGCCGGATCGAGGGCGACCCGTCCGCGGTGCTCGGCCTCTCGATGCCGCTGCTGCGCACCCAGCTCGCCAAGCTCGGCCTGGCGATCACCGATCTCTGGCGACGCTGACCGTCCGGCGCCCCTCAGCCCGCCCCGCCTCTCAAGGGAGAACCAACGTGCAGAAGGTCCTGATCGCCAACCGCGGTGAGATCGCGGTGCGGGTGGCGCGCGCCTGCCGGGACGCCGGGCTGACCAGCGTCGCGGTGTACGCCGACCCCGACCGGGACGCCCTGCACGTGCGCACTGCCGACGAGGCCTTCGCCCTCGGCGGGACGACGCCTGGTGACTCCTACCTGGTGATCGACAAGGTCATCGACGCCGCCCGCCGGTCCGGCGCCGACGCCGTGCACCCCGGCTACGGCTTCCTGTCCGAGAACGCCGACTTCGCCCGGGCGGTCATCGACGCCGGGCTGACCTGGATCGGCCCCTCCCCGCAGGCGATCATCGACCTCGGCGACAAGGTCGCCGCCCGGCACATCGCCACCCGCGCGGGCGCTCCCCTGGTGCCCGGCACCAAGGACCCGGTCGCGGACGCCGACGAGGTGGTCGCCTTCGCCCGCGAGCACGGCCTGCCGGTGGCGATCAAGGCCGCCTTCGGTGGCGGCGGGCGCGGCCTGAAGGTCGCCCGCACCCTCGAGGAGATCCCCGAGCTGTTCGACTCCGCCGTGCGCGAGGCCGTCTCCGCGTTCGGCCGCGGCGAGTGCTTCGTGGAGCGGTTCCTGGACAAGCCCCGGCACGTCGAGGCCCAGGTGCTCGCCGACACGCACGGCAACGTGATCGTCGTCGGCACCCGGGACTGCTCGCTGCAGCGGCGCAACCAGAAGCTGGTGGAGGAGGCCCCCGCGCCGTTCCTCACCGACGAGCAGCGGGGGCGGATCCACTCCTCGGCCAAGGCCATCTGCGCCGAGGCCGGCTACGTCGGGGCGGGGACCGTCGAGTACCTGGTCGGCACCGACGGCTCGATCTCCTTCCTGGAGGTCAACACCCGGCTGCAGGTCGAGCACCCGGTCAGCGAGGAGACCTCCGGGATCGACCTGGTCCGCCAGCAGTTCCGGATCGCCGAGGGACTGCCCCTGGAGATCACTGAGGACCCCACGCCACGGGGGCACAGCCTCGAGTTTCGGATCAACGCCGAGGACGCCGGCCGCAACTTCATGCCCGCCCCGGGACCGGTGACGAAGCTGGAGATCCCGCAGGGCCCGGGCGTGCGTTGGGACTCCGGGGTCGAGACCGGCGGCGAGGTGGCCGGCGCGTTCGACTCGATGCTGGCCAAGCTGATCGTCACCGGCGCGACCCGCGACGAGGCCCTCCAGCGGGCCCGCCGCGCGCTGGCGGAGCTGGTCGTGGAGGGCATGCCGACCGTCGTGCCGTTCCACCGTGCGGTGGTCGCCGACCCGGCCTTCACCAGCGCACCCTTCACGGTGCACACCCGCTGGATCGAGACCGAGTGGGACAACCAGGTGCAGCCCCACGGCCCCGCCGCGGAGACCGACGAGGCCGAGCCGCGGCAGACCGTCGTGGTGGAGGTCGGTGGCCGCCGGCTGGAGGTGTCGCTGCCCGCCGGGCTGGCCGCCGGCGGGCCCGCCCCGGCCGGTGGTGCCGCGAAGCCGCGCAAGCGCAGCGGCGGTGGCGGGTCGGCCGCTTCCGGGGACTCCCTGACCGCGCCGATGCAGGGCACCATCGTGAAGGTGGCCGTCTCCGACGGTGCGACCGTCGCGGCCGGTGACCTGGTCGTCGTGCTGGAGGCGATGAAGATGGAGCAGCCGATCGTCGCCCACAAGGCCGGCACCGTCTCCGGGCTCGCGGCCGAGGTCGGCGCCAGCGTCACCAGCGGCGCCGTCCTCTGCACGATCGCCGACACGGACTAGTACCGGGACGGAGGTGCGCCGCCACCCCTGAGTGACGGCGCTACTGACGGGGCGTTCGCCGAGCACGTCAGCCGAGCACGACGACGGCCCCGCGGCTGGGCGTCCACGTGATCCGGCCGCGCTGGAACCGCTGCACGCTACCGCCACGCACACTCTGCTCGTCGGCCACCGGGTATCCCAGCGCACCGACCTCCCACCCACTGGCACCCCACCGGTCCCGGATCGCCCCGAACACCACATGAGCCGACCCACCGGCCGTCGCGCTGTACAATGACCCGCCCTGGAACCACTGGAAGCAGCCACCACCCACCAGCCCACAGAACGTGTCCGACACCGGATAGCCCAGCGCACCCTTGTACGCCCCCGACGCCCGCCACCTGGCCTGCACCGAGCCGTTGAGCACCACCCGGGCGCCGGTGGCCGGTGACCAGTACACGGCCCCGCGCTGGAACCGCTGCACGCTCCCGCCACGGGTCCCGTGCTCGTCGGCCACCGGGTACCCCAGCGCACCGACCTCCCACCCACTGGCACCCCACCGGTCCCGGATCGCCCCGAACACCACATGAGCCGACCCACCGGCCGTCGCGCTGTACAACGACCCGCCCTGGAACCACTGGAAGCAGCCACCACCCACCAGCCCACAGAACGTGTCCGACACCGGATAGCCCAGCGCACCCTTGTACGCCCCCGACGCCCGCCACCTGGCCTGCACCGAGCCGTTGAGCACCACCCGGGCGCCGGTGGCCGGTGACCAGTACACGGCCCCGCGCTGGAACCGCTGCACGCTCCCGCCACGGGTCCCGTGCTCGTCGGCCACCGGGTACCCCAGCGCACCGACCTCCCACCCACTGGCACCCCACCGGTCCCGGATCGCCCCGAACACCACATGAGCCGACCCACCGGCCGTCGCGCTGTACAACGACCCGCCCTGGAACCACTGGAAGCAGCCACCACCCACCAGCCCACAGAACGTGTCCGACACCGGATAGCCCAGGCCGCGCTCCGAGCCGCCGGCGGCCCAGCGGTCCCGGACGACACCGGTCACCGTGCGCGCGCCGGTGCCCGGCGACCAGTAGATCGACCCGCCCACGAAGTGCTGGGAGCACCCGCGGGCGACCAGCCCACAGGTCAGTGCGCTGGTCCGGGCGCCGAGGGCGCCTCCAGCGCCACCGAGCTCGTTCCATCGAACGGTCACCGGATGGGTGCGCGTCGCCACCTCCACCGTGGCGCCGGACGGGGTCACGCTGGTCACGGTGATCGTGAAGTCGCCACCGGAGATGGGAACCGGCACACCGCGGACCAGGGCCGTCGCCCGATCGACGGACCACTGCGCCCTGCGGGAGGGAGTGGCGTCGAGCAGCAGTGAGGTGTCCCGCCCTCCGGCGCTGCGCCGCATCGTCACCCCGGCCTGCACGCCCGGCCAGTTCGCCGTCGCGGAGGCGAGCCAGGCGTCTCGCCCAGAGGCCTGGCGGTACTCCAGCCAGTAGACGGCCCCCTCCGCATCGGTGAGCCGGAGCGTGCGGGTACCCGATCCTGCAGAGACCGGCACGAGGGTGCGGGTCACGGTCGCGCCCGACGCAGCCAGCGCCACGGTCTCCTCTGCCGGCAGGAAGCCGAGCCGAGCAGCCTGGGGGGCGTTGAGCGTGCCCACTTCGTCCCAGGAGATGCCCATGACGTCGTACCAGTCGTTGTAGGCCGTGACCTGGCAGCTGTCGGTCTCGGTCGCCCCGTCGCACTGCAGTTCGGACGAGTGACCGAGGCCCATGTTGTGACCCAGCTCGTGGGCGAGGAGTGAGGTGGCGACCTCACGCACGTACAGCCGTCCACCGGCCGTGGGCGAGGAGCCGACCTCGGCCAGGCCGTAAGGGCAGGAACCGGCACCCTCCGGGAGGTGCACCAGCAAGTGCTTGCCGGGTCCGGCGGTCCAGCCGACCATCCGAGCGGCCTCGTCCCAGAGCCCCTGAGGATCGGCGCAGGAAGCTGTCGTCGGTGTGCTGCGCAGATCACGGGAGGCCGTCACCTTGATGGTCGCCGCACCGTTGCTCTGCTCCGACCAGAACGCCGCCACCGGCCCATCGACCGCCGACACCACGTCCGAGAGGGTTCGCCTGTCAGCCGCCGTCCCCTGCGGGACGACCATGACGACGGTGACGGCGTTGGTCACGGTGCCGGCCGCGCTGACCGGTGGCGGGGTGGCGAGCGGCGCCGTGGTCACCACGGTGGCCTCGACGACCTCTCGCGCCGGGTCGAGCCCTTGCTCCACCGCCTGGTCGACGACCTCGTCGCCCACCGTGACCGCGACGGTCGCGCCCACCTCGGCGCTGACGACCTCCTCGATGTCCTCGGTGGACACGCGGACGGCGCCGCCGGTAGCGGTCTCGATCCAGGAGAGCGGGCCTTCCTCCGCATGTTCGGCGGCGTCGGCCGGCTCCTGGTACTCCGGCCAGGCCTGGACCAACTCCCCTACGACCGTGTCCCCGGCCTCGACCGTGGTGGGGCCGACCTGCTCGGCCAGCGCGGACGGAGGGACGACCAGACCGGTGCCGGCGACCACCGCAGCACCCAGCACGAACGCCCCAGCGCGGGTCCACCGCACACGACGCTGCTTCAAGGCGGTGTGGAACACGAGCACTCCAGGGCGTCGAGGGACCGGCCCCCCTTCCATCGGCGCCCCGGACCGCGATCGTGAGGTCTCCGCACCGATCGGGTGACCGGTGGGGACGGCTCCCTCAGCTGTGCTCGTCCTCGATTCCCATCAGCCGGCGGCCGGCCTCGGTGATCGAACCGGACAGCGACGGGTAGATCGCGAAGGTCTGCGCCAGGTCTCCGGCGGTCAGCCCCTTGGTGACGGCCAGCGCGATCGGCAGGATCAGCTCCGAGGCCCCGGGCGCCACGACCACACCGCCGATGACGACGTCGGTCGAGCGGCGGGCGTACAGCTTGACGAAACCGCTGTGCAGGTCGCCCATCTTCGCCCGGGCGTTGGTGACCAGCGGCAGCCGGATGACCTCGACGTCGGCGTCCTCGGTGAGCGACTTCTCCTGCACGCCGACGGTGGCGATCTCCGGGTGGGTGAAGACGTTGGCCGAGACGGTCTTCAGCCGGATCGGCGCGACCGCCTCGCCGAGGGCGTGCCACATGGCGATCCGGCCCTGCATGGCGGCGACGGAGGCGAGCTGGAACACCCCGGTGACGTCGCCCGCGGCGTAGACGCCGGCGACGGTGGTGCGGGAGACGCGGTCGACGACGACGTGCCCGGCCGGCGTGAGCTCGACCCCGCAGGCCTCCAGGTTCATCCCGCCGCTGTTCGGCACGGTGCCCACGGTCATCAACGCGTGCGAGCCCTCGACGACCCGGCCGTCGGTCAGCTCGACCCGGACGCCCTTCTCGGTGCGCACGACCTTGTCGGCGCGGCTGCGCTCGGCGATCTTGCCGCCCCGGGACTGAAAGACCTCCTCGACGACTGCCGCGGCGTCGGCGTCCTCCCCGGGCAGCACCTGGTCGCGCGAGGAGACGAGGGTGACCGGTACGCCGGCCTCCAGGTAGCCGGAGGCGAACTCCGCACCGGTGACACCGGAACCGATCACGATCAGGTGCTCGGGCATCTCGTCGAGCTCGTAGACGTCGCGCCAGGACAGGATCCGCTCGCCGTCCGGCTCGGCGCCCGGCAGCACGCGCGGGTCGGCGCCGGTGGCGATGAGGACGACGTCGCCCTCCAGCGTCTCGGTGACCTGCCCGTCGGCGTCGACGACCTCGACCCGGTGCACGGTCAGGCCACGCGCCTCGTCGGCCAGCCGGGCCGAGGCGCGGATGATCCGCACCCCCTCGGACTCCAGGCGGTGGTGGATGTCGGAGGACTGGGCGACGGCCAGCCCCTTGATCCGGCTGTTCACCGTCGCCAGGTCCAGCGCCGCCCGGCCCAGCTCCGTCCCGGTGACCCCGAGGGCGACGGAGTCGCGCACCCAGGTCATCGCACCGGCGGAGGCGATGAACGTCTTGGACGGCACGCAGTCGGTCAGCACGCTGGCGCCGCCGATGCCGTCGCGCTCCACGACCGTGACGTCCGCACCGAGCTGGGCGGCGACGAGCGCGGCCTCGTACCCGGCCGGGCCGCCGCCGATGATGACGATGCGGGTCATGGGTGCTGCTCCCAGTGCTGGACCGATGTGTGCACCCGCCATTGTCCCTGTTGCGACAGGCGCTGTCGGCCACCGACGCGACCGCACCGCGCACCGAGCGCCTCGCTAGGCTGCCCGGGTCGGGTTGTGCTCCCGCGACTGCCGTTCGATCGCGATCAGAAGGACACGTGACCACCGACCCACGAGGACCCGGCGACCTGTGGGGCCAGCTGGTCCGCTTCGTCGTCGTCGGGCTGTTCAGCGCCGTCGTCGACCTCACCGTGTACACCCTCGCGCTGCACCTGGGCCTGTGGGTGCACGCCGCCCGCGCGCTGAGCTTCGTCTGCGGCACGAGCACTGCCTACGCGTTGAACCGGCGGTGGGCGTTCCGGGTGGCGGGCGGCCGGAACCGGGTCCTCGGCTTCACGCTGCTCTACAGCACGACCTTCTTCGTCATCCTCGGCGTGAACGCGCTGGCCCTCGCCGTCCTCCCGGACCGCTCGTGGACCATCACGCTGGCCTGGGCGATCTCCCAGGGGTTCGGCACGGCGGTCAACTTCGTCATGCTGCGGACCGTCGTCTTCCGCAGCTGAGGTTCAAGCCGGCGCGGTCCCGAAGGCGTCCAGCAGCTGCCGGGCGGCGAGCGCCGGGGTGAGCTCGCCGGCCAGCACCGCCGCCTCGAGCTCCGGCGCCGCCGACCGCACCGCGGGGTGTTCGCGCAGCTGGTGCTCCAGCCCGTCGCGGACCAGCTGCCACGTCCAGCGCACCTGCTGGGCCCGGCGCCGCTCCGCCAGCTGCCCCGAGGCCCGCAGCCGGTCCTGGTGTGCGACGACCTGGGCCCACACCTCGGCCAGCCCGGCACCGCTGAGCCCGGCGCAGGTGAGCACGGGGACGGGTTCGCCCCGCAGCATCCGGAGCGCCCCGGCCAGCTCCCGGGCGGCGCGGCGGGCGTCGACCTCGCCCGGGCCGTCGGCCTTGTTCACCGCGATGACGTCGGCGATCTCCAGGATCCCGCGCTTGATCCCCTGCAACTGGTCACCGGTGCGGGCCAGGGTGAGGAACAGGAAGGTGTCGACCATCTCGGCGACGGCGACCTCGGACTGACCGACGCCGACGGTCTCCACCAGGACGACGTCGTACCCAGCCGCCTCGACGACGACCATCGACTCCCGGGTCGCCTGGGCCACCCCGCCCAAGGTGCCGGCGGTGGGCGCGGGCCGGATGAACGCGGCCGGGTCGACGGCGAGGCGGGCCATCCGGGTCTTGTCGCCCAGGATCGAGCCGCCGGAGCGGGCCGACGACGGGTCGACGGCGAGCACCGCCACCTTCGACCCGGCCGCGGTCAGGTCGACGCCGAGGGAGTCGATGAACGTGGACTTGCCGACCCCGGGCACCCCGCTGATCCCCACCCGCCGGGCCGCCCCGGCGTGCGGCAGGAGCTGGACCAGCAGCTCCTGGGCCGCCTGCCGGTGGTCGGCCCGCCGCGACTCGACCAGCGTGATCGCCCGCGCCACCGCCCGCCGTTCCCCGGCCAGCACCCCCTCGGCCAGCGCGGGGACGTCCGGTACCGCCATCAGTGGCCGAGACGCTGGGCCAGCGTGCGGAGCAGGTCCTGCGCGGCGTCGGCGATGACGGTGCCGGGCGGGAAGACCGCCGCCGCGCCCATCTCCCGCAAGGTCGGGACGTCGTCGGGCGGGATCACGCCACCCACCACGACCAGCACGTCCTCGGCACCCAGCTCGGCGAGGGCGTCGCGCAGCGCCGGGACCAGGGTGAGGTGGCCGGCGGCGAGGGAGGAGACGCCGACGACGTGCACGTCGGCCTCCACGGCCTGGCGGGCGACCTCGTCGGGCGTCTGGAACAGCGGGCCGACGTCGACGTCGAAGCCGAGGTCGGCGAAGGCGGTGGCGATCACCTTCTGCCCGCGGTCGTGCCCGTCCTGGCCCATCTTGGCCACCAGGATCCGCGGCCGGCGCCCCTCCGCATCGGCGAACGCCGACGCCAGCGCCCGGGTCTCCTCCACCGGACCCGCTCCCCCAGCCTCGTCGCGGTACACCCCGGAGATGGTGCGCACCTGCCCGGAGTGCCGGCCGTAGACCGCCTCGAGGGCGTCGGAGATCTCCCCCACCGTCGCCTTCGCCCGTGCGGCGTCCACCGCCAGCTTCAGCAGGTTGGAGTCCAGGTCGCTGCCCCGCCGCCCGTCAGCGGCGGCGCGGGCGGCGTCGGTCAGCCGGCCGAGCGCCTCGGTCACCGCACCGGCGTCCCGGGAGGCACGCAGCTCGGCCAGCTTCGCCTTCTGCTGGGCGAGCACGTCGGCGTTGTCCACCCGCAGGACCTCGACGGCCTCGTCGGCCTCGACCCGGTACTTGTTCACCCCGATCACCGGCTGGCGGCCGGAGTCGATCCGCGCCTGGGTGCGGGCCGCCGCCTCCTCGATCCGCAGCTTCGGGATGCCGTCGTCGATCGCCTGCGCCATGCCCCCGTGCTCGGCGACCTCCTGGATGTGCGCCCACGCCCGGCGGGCCAGGTCGTAGGTCAGCTTCTCCACGTACGCCGACCCGCCCCAGGGGTCGATGACCCGCGTCGTCCCGGACTCCTGCTGCAGCAGCAGCTGGGTGTTGCGGGCGATCCGGGCGGAGAAGTCCGTGGGCAGCGCGAGCGCCTCGTCCAGGGCGTTGGTGTGCAGCGACTGGGTGTGCCCCTGGGTGGCGGCCATCGCCTCCAGGCAGGTCCGGACGACGTTGTTGTAGACGTCCTGCGCGGTCAGCGACCAGCCCGAGGTCTGGCAGTGGGTGCGCAGCGACATCGACTTCGGGTTCTGCGCGCCGGCCTCGCGCACCAGCTTCGCCCACAGCAGCCGCCCGGCCCGCAGCTTGGCGACCTCCATGAAGAAGTTCATGCCGATGCCCCAGAAGAAGCTCAGGCGGGGCGCGAAGACGTCGACGTCCAGGCCCGCCGCCTTGCCCGCCTGCAGGTACTCCACCCCGTCGGCGAGGGTGTAGGCCAGCTCCAGGTCGGCCGTAGCCCCGGCCTCCTGGATGTGGTAGCCGGAGATGGAGATCGAGTTGAACCGCGGCATCTGCGTGGAGGTGAACCGGAAGATGTCGCTGATGATCTGCATCGAGGGCTTCGGCGGGTAGATGTAGGTGTTGCGGACCATGAACTCCTTGAGGATGTCGTTCTGGATCGTCCCCGTGAGCTGGTCCGGGCTCACCCCCTGCTCCTCGGCAGCGAGCACGTAGAGCGCCAGCACCGGCAGGACGGCGCCGTTCATCGTCATCGACACGCTCATCCGGTCCAGCGGGATGCCGTCGAACAGCTGCCGCATGTCCAGGATCGAGTCGATCGCCACCCCGGCCATCCCGACGTCGCCGACCACGCGCGGGTGGTCGGAGTCGTAGCCGCGGTGGGTGGGCAGGTCGAAGGCGACCGAGAGCCCCTTCTGCCCGGCGGCCAGGTTGCGCCGGTAGAAGGCGTTGGACTCAGCAGCCGTGGAGAACCCGGCGTACTGGCGCACCGTCCACGGCTGGGTCGTGTACATCGTCGGGTAGGGCCCGCGCAGGTAGGGCGCGATCCCCGGGAGGGTGTCCAGGAAGTCGACGTCGGCGAGGTCGGCGGCGCTGAGCAGCGGCGGGACGGCGATCCCCTCCGGTGTCTGCCAGGTCGCCTCGCCGACGTCCCGGCCGGTGGCGTCGGCGTAGGCCTTCGCCCAGTCGTCCACCGTCGCCGTCGGCTGCGGGCGGCCCAGCTCCAGCCCGCCGAAGTCGGGGATCGCGCTCATGCCCTTCCCTCCCCTCGGGCAAAAATGACCATTTCTGCCCCCAGCAGTCCATCGAGGACGGTCCTCAGGACCTCCAGGGCGTCGCACCCAGCGTGCACGTACCCGTCGACCCCGTCCACCGCCAGGGACGGCGGTCCGGCCAGCCACACCTGGGTGGCCCCGGCCGCCCGCAGCTCGGCGGCGAGGGAGGCAGCGGAGGCGTAGTCGCGGTCGGTGCCGCAGATGCAGGCCACCGTCGTCCCGGCGAGGCCGTCGACCCCGTCGCCGGCGGGCGCCGCCAGCCCGCCGGCGCCGAACAGGTTGGCCGCGAAGGTGGCCCGGGCGGTGTGCCGGGCGACCGGGCCGATCGTGGCCAGGTGCACCCGCGGGCGGGGGTCGACCGCATCGACCCGGTCGCGCAGCTGCTCGAATGCCTGCGACGCCCGGACCCGTGGCAGCCCGCCCGGTGCCGCGGGCAGCGCCTCGGCCGCCGGACGGCGGACCGGCAGCACCTCGGCCGGGTTCGGGAACTCGGTGACGCCGGTGATCGCGTCGGTGCGGTGCGCGATCCGCTCCTGCCGCTCCGCCCACGCAGCACCGATGCGCTCGGCGACCAGCCCGGAGGAGAGCGCGGCGGCCAGCCCACCGGCGCGCTCGACCTCGGTGAACCAGGACCAGGCGGCCTGGGCGAGGGACTCGGTCAGCGACTCGACGTACCAGGAGCCACCGGCCGGGTCGAGCACCCGGGCCAGGTGCGCCTCCTCGACCAGCAGGGCCTGGGTGTTGCGGGCGATCCGCCGGGCGAAGGCGTCAGGCAGCCCGAGCGCGGCGTCGAAGGGCTGCACCGTCACCACGTCGGCACCGCCGACCCCGGCGGCGAAGCAGGCGACCGTGGTGCGCAGCATGTTCACCCACGGGTCGTGCCGGGTGACCATCACGTTCGAGGTGACCGCGTGCTGGCGCATCGCCCGCGCCTCGGCCGGCACCCCGCTCGCCTCCCCCACCCGGTCCCACAGCCGGCGCGCCGCGCGCAGCGCGGCGATGGTGGTGAACTGGTCCGCGCTCGCCGACAGCCGGAACTCCACCTGGCCGAAGGCGTCGGCGACGTCCAGCCCGCCCGCGGTGAGCGCCCGGAGGTAGGCCACCCCCGCGGCAACCGCGCAGCCGAGCTCCTCCACCACCGAACCACCGGCGTCGGCGACGACCGTCCCGTCGGCGACGACGGTGCGCCAGCCCGCCGGCGCCCGGCGGGCCAGGTCGGCCAGGCCGGTGAGGTCCTGCGGCTCCCCGGTCGCCGCCTGCACGCTCAGCGGGTCCAGCCCCAGGCACCCGCCCGGCGCCAGGTCGGCGCGTCCGTCGACCAGCGCCAGGAACGCCTCCGCCGCGGGCACCCCGCCCTGCAGGGTCACCGGTGCCAGGTCCAGCAGGACGTCGGCCAGCACCTCGCCCAGCGCACCGGCCGGCACGGCGCCGTCGCCGACCACCAGCCACAGCGAGGAGACGCCGTTCTCCAGGTCCGCGGCGATCGCCTCCCGGGTGCGCGCCACGTCGGGGTCGGCGTGCCGCTGCCGCACGTCCCAGCCCCCGGGCACGTCCGGGTCGGCGCCGCCGGCGGCCGTCACCCCGGCCGCCCCGGCCCGGGCACCGCGGACGAACGGCGGCAGCCCCGGCGCCCCGGCCAGCGCGGGCAGGTCCCCGGCGTCCTCGGCGGTGTACAGCGGAGCCACCGACACCCCGGTGGCGACCGGCACCCGCAGCGCCTCCTCGACCGGGTCGGGCAGCTCCTCCCGGCCGGCCTTGCGCAGCACCCCGGCCACCAGCTCACGCCACTGGTCCCGGGTCGCCGCGGGGAACTCCCCGGCCAGGGGCAGGACGTCGGGCGCGGCCGGCTCGGCCGGGGGGCCTGCGGATCGCTGGTCGGAGGAGCTCATCGTCGGGTCCCCGCTTCTCAGGTGCCTGAGGGAAGTGCGTCGGAAGAGGTCTACAGGGCCGGACCGACGGGAGTGCCAGCGGGTACGGCATCCGCCGCCAGCGCGTGCAGCGCCGTGCGGGCCAGCAACCGCACCCCGACCCCGATCGCCCGCTCGTCGACGTCGAAGGTGCCGCGGTGCAGGTCCAACGTCTCGCCGCTGCCGTGGGTGCCCAGCCGCGCGAGCGCGATCGGCAGCACCTCGGCGAACCAGCCGAAGTCCTCCCCGCCCATGCTCTGCGGGGACAGCGCCACGCCCTCGCTGCCCACCGTCTCCAGCGCCGCGGACCGGAGCAGGGCCACGCTGCGCGGGTCGTTGACCACCGGCGGCACCCCGCGCACGTACTCGATCGCCACCCGGGCGCCCGAGGTGGTCGCGACGTCGGTGACCAGCCGGCGCACCAGCTCCTCGGCCTCGCTCCACACCGCGCGGTCGAGCACCCGCAGCGTGCCGCGCAGCTGCCCGGTCTCCGGGATGGTGTTGGCCGCCACCCCCGCGCTGACCGCTCCCCACACCAGGGACACACCGGCCCGCGGGTCGACCAGCCGGGACAGCAGGCCGGGCACCTCGGTGACCACCTGGCCCATGGCGTGCACGAGGTCGACGGTCAACTGCGGCCGGGCGGTGTGCCCGCCGGGCCCGGTGAGCGTCACCTCCACCCGGTCACAGGCCGCGGTGATCGCCCCGGTGCGCAGCCCGACCGACCCGGCCGTCAGCGAGGGGTCGCAGTGCAGCGCGAACGCACGGGTCGCCCCGGCCAGCACGCCCTCGTCGAGGACCTCCAGGCCACCGCCGGGCACCTGCTCCTCGGCGGGCTGGAAGACGCACCGGACGGTGCCGGGCAGCTCGTCCAGCGAGGCCAGCGCCAGCGCCACCCCGAGCAGCACGGTGGTGTGCACGTCGTGGCCGCAGGCGTGGCAGAGCCCCTCCCGGGTGGAGGCGTACGGGACGTCCTTGAGGTCGGCCAGCGGCAGCGCGTCGATGTCGGCGCGCAGCACGACGACCGGCCCGGCGTCCGGGTCGCCCCCGACGTCACAGACCAGGCCGGTGCCGGACTTCAGCCGGCGGGGCGCGAGGCCCGCCGCGGTGAGCCTCTCCTCCAGGAAGGCCGTCGTCTCGTGCTCGACGAAACCCAGCTCCGGGTGGGCGTGCAGGTGCCGGCGGACGGCGACCAGCTCGGCGTGGTGTGCCTCCGACCAGGCATCGACGGCAGAGCCCAGGGCGCTCCCCGCGCCGGTCGTCTCCTGCCCGCTCACGCCGCCCCCGCCGCCGGCAGCCCGTCGCGGAGCTCGGCGAGCAGGCTGTCGACCACCGGTGCCAGCTCCCCGTCGTTCGCCGCGGCGACGGCGCGCTGCCGCTGGTAGGAGGCGCCGGCGTCCAGCACCCGCCGCACGTCGGCGAGCTCGGCCTCGCAGCCGAGCTTGCGGGCGGTCGGCAGCAGCTCCTCGACCACGTCGGCGATCGCCTCGCGCACCGGGCGCACCGTGCCCTGCTCGTCGACGACGATCTCGGCGTCCAGGCCGTAGCGCACCGCGCGCCACTTGTTCTCCCGCACGATCCAGTCCGCCGGCGAGGGCAGGGTGTAGCCGCGGTCGAGCTGGGTGTCGAACTGCTCGACCAGGCACTGGGCGAGCGCGGCCACCGCACCGATCTCGTCGAGGGTGGGCAGGCCGTCGCAGATCCGCAGCTCGACGGTGCCGAAGTCCGGGTGCGGGCGGATGTCCCACCACACCTCGCGGACGCTCTCGATGGCGCCGGCGTCGATCAGCGTGCCCATGTACGCCTCGAACTGGCCCCAGTCGGCCAGCTGGTAGGGCAGCCCGGCGGTCGGCATGCCCTCGAACACCTTCGTGCGGGACGACGCCAGGCCGGTGTCGCAGCCGGCCCAGAAGGGCGAGGACGCCGACAGCGCCAGGAAGTGCGGCACGTACTGGGTCAGCGCGTTCACGATCGGGATGATCTTCTCGGGCGAGCGGACGCCGACGTGCACGTGCACCCCGAAGATCTGCAGCCGCCGGGCCGGCCACTGCATCCGCTCGACCAGCTCGGCGTAGCGCTCCTTGGGGGAGATCTCCTGGGTGTCCCACCGGGTGAACGGGTGGGTGCCGGCGCACATGACGCCGAGGCCGCGCCGCTCGGCGGAGGCGACCACCTCGGCCAGGGTGCCGGCCAGGTCGGCCTTGGCCTCGGCGACGGTGGTGCAGACCCCGGTGATGATCTCGACCGTCGACTGCAGCAGCTCGTGCTTGGCCTTGGGGTGCTCGTCGAGGCCGTCGGGGGTGATCTCGGCGAGGATCTCGGTGGCGCCGGAGGTCAGCTCGCGGGTCTGCGGGTCGATGAGCTGCAGCTCCCACTCCACTCCCAGGCTGGCGCGCTCGGACGAGTGGAAGGGGATCTGCACCCCGCGAGTCTAGGAGGGACGCCGGACGGCCGCCGGTCCACGGCAGCGCGGCCGTGTGACGGCCCCTACAGTCCGCAGTGTGCGACGGCGACTGGTGGTCATCGGTGGGGACGCCGCGGGTGGCAGCGCCGCCTCGCAGGCCAGGAAGCGCTGCGCCGACCTGGACGTGGTGATGTTCGAGCGCGGCCGGGCGACCTCCTACTCCGCCTGCGGGATCCCCTACTGGATCAGCGGCACGGTGGAGAGCGAGGCCGCGCTGATCGCCCGCACCCCCGACCAGCACCGCGCGATGGGCCTCGACGTGCGGATGCGCACCGAGGTGACCGGCATCGACCTGGACCGCCGCACGGTCACCTGGCGCGACCTCGACGGCGGTGGACAGGGCAGCGAGCCCTTCGACGAGCTGGTCTACGCCACCGGCAGCGTGCCGATGCGCCCGCCGGTGCCCGGGATCGACGCCGACGGGGTGTACGGCGTCCAGGTCCTGGACGACGGCGTGGCCCTGCGCGCGGAGCTCGACAGCGGGCGGGTGCGCCGGGTCGTGGTGGTGGGCGGGGGCTACATCGGGCTGGAGATCGCCGAGGCCTGCCGGGTCCGCGGCCTGGACGTGACCGTGGTGGACCGCTCGGCCACCCCCGTCGGCACCTTCGACCCCGACGTCGGGCAGTTCATCGCCGACGCCGTGCGGGCCGAGGGCATCGAGCTGGTGATGGGCGAGGAGGTCGTCGCCGTCGACGTCGGCACCGACGGACGGGCCCGGGCGGTGCTGACCGCGGGCGGGCGGGAGCTGCCGGCCGACCTGGTCGTGCTCGGCCTCGGGGTGCGGCCGAACGTCGGGCTGGCCCGGGAGGCGGGGATCCCGCTGGGCATCTCCGGCGGCATCGCCGTCGACGCCCGGATGCACACCGAGGCCGAGGGGGTCTGGGCGGCCGGGGACTGCGTGGAGTCGCGGCACCGGCTGTCCGGCCAGCGGATGGTGGTGGCGCTGGGCACCCACGCCAACAAGCAGGGCCGGGTGGCCGGGATCAACATCGGCGGGGGCTACGCCACCTTCCCCGGCGTGATCGGCACCGCGATCACCAAGGTGTGCGACCTGGAGGTCGCCCGCACCGGCCTGTCCAGCGAGGAGGCCCAGCAGGCCGGCTACGCGTTCGTGACCGCGTCGGTCGACTCGACCACCACGGCCGGCTACTTCCCCGGCGCCCAGCCCATCCGGATCAAGATGATCGCCGAGCGGCGCAGCGGACGGCTGCTGGGCGCCCAGGTGGTCGGCTGCCCCGGGTCCGCCAAGCGGATCGACGCCCTGGCCGTCTGCATCTGGAACGAGATGACGGTCGACGAGGTCCTGTCCCTGGACCTGGCCTACGCACCCCCGTTCGCCCCGGTCTGGGACCCGGTCCTCATCGCCGCCCGCAAGGCCTTCGAGGCCGTGGAGGCCGACGTCCGGGACCTCTGACCGGCTCGCCGGGCCGGGCGACCGGACGACGGGCCTCGGTCGCTCGCCCGCGAGGGCCGGCGGCCGCTGGGCTAGTTTCGGCCCGTGAGCACGCCGACCGCCCCCGCCGTCCCCGACCCCGCGGCACTGGCCGCCCGTGCCGCCGAGGAGCTGACCGCCGTCGTCGGCGGCGGTCACGACGTCGCGGTGGTGATGGGCTCGGGCTGGGCCCCGGCCGCCGACGCCTTCGGCGAGACGCTGGCCAGCGTGGCCATCGGCGACCTGCCCGGGTTCGCCGCCCCGACCGTCACCGGGCACGGCGGGGAGATCCGCTCGGTCCAGGTCGGCGAGCGCAAGGCGCTGCTCTTCCTCGGCCGCACCCACCTCTACGAGGGCCGGGGGGTCGAGCCGGTGGTGCACGGCATCCGCACCGCCGCCGCGGCCGGGGTGCGCACCGTCGTCCTCACCAACGCCGCCGGCGGGCTGCGCCCCGACCACCGGGTCGGGCAGGCCGTGCTGATCAGCGACCACCTGAACATGACCGCCCGGTCCCCGCTGGTGGGCGCCACCTTCGTCGACCTCACCGACCTCTACTCCGCCCGGCTGCGCACGCTGGCCAAGGAGATCGACCCGTCGCTGGCCGAGGGCGTCTACGCCGCGCTGCCCGGCCCGCACTTCGAGACCCCTGCCGAGATCCGGATGCTCACCACGCTGGGTGCGGACCTGGTCGGCATGTCCACCGCGCTGGAGGCGATCGCCGCCCGGGCGGCCGGGATGGAGGTGTTCGGCCTGTCGATGGTCACCAACGCCGCGGCCGGCATCACCGGTGAGGCGCTGGACCACCTGGAGGTGCTGGAGGCGGGCAAGGCCGCGGCCGGCCGGCTCGGCAGCTTCCTGGTCGAGCTGATCGGGCGGATGCCGTGAGCGGAGCGGGGCGTGAGCATCGCAGCGAGGAACGAGCGAGGAGCGGAGCGTCCCGCGGGAGCGAACCGTCCAGCACCGTGACCGGTCCGGTCCTGGTCACCGGCGCCGCCGGCGGGCTCGGGACGGCGCTGCGCGGCGGGCTGCCCGAGCGCGGCTGGGCGCTGCGCAGCCTGGACGTGGTGCCGATCGAGGACCCGCGCCCGGGCGAGGAGCACCTGGTCGCCGACGCCGCCGACCTGTCCGCGATGACCGACGCGGCGCAGGGGGCAGCCGCCGTGGTGCACCTGGCCGGCATCCTCGGCGAGGCGACCTGGCCGGCGATCGTCCACTCGCACATCGAGACGACCCGCTCCGCCCTGGAGGCCGCCCGGCGCGCCGGCGTCCCCCGCGTGGTGCTGGCCAGCAGCAACCACGCCAGCGGCTTCACCCCCCGGCCCGCGTCCGGCCTGCTCACCGAGGCCGACGCGCCACCGCGCCCGGACACCTACTACGGGGTGGCCAAGGTGACGATGGAGGCGCTGGGCTCGCTGTACGCCGACCGGTACGGGCTGGACGTCGTCTGCCTGCGGATCGGCAGCGCGTTCCCCCGGCCGACGACGGTCCGCCAGCTGGCCACCTGGCTGTCCCCCGGAGACACCGTGCGACTGGTCGACGCCGCGCTGCGCGCGCCGTCCCCCGGCTTCCGCGTCGTCTGGGGCGTCTCGGCCAACACCCGCGGCTGGTGGGACCTCACCGCCGCCCGCGCGCTGGGCTACGAGCCGGCCGACGACGCCGAGGCCTACGCCGCCGAGCTGATCGCCGCCCAGGGCGAGGCGGACCCGGCCGACCCGGTGCACGCCCGGGTCGGCGGGGAGTACACGCTGCCCGGTGTGGACGTCGACGTGGTCGAGGCAGCGCAGGGGCCGGTCCAGCCGAGCGGGGGCCCGCGATGACCGACCTGCTGGCCACCGCCCGCGCCTGGGCCGCCGCCGACCCGCACGCCGGTGACCGGGCCGAGATCGAGGCGCTGGTCGAGGCCGGCGACGCCGCCGAGCTGGAGCGCCGGTTCACCGGCCCGCTGACCTTCGGCACCGCCGGGCTGCGCGGCCCGCTGCGCGCCGGCCCGGCCGGGATGAACGCCGCCGTGGTCGGCCGCGCCGCCGCCGGGCTGGCCCGGTACCTCACCGACGCAGGCCAGGGCGGCCGCGGCGTGGTGATCGGCTACGACGCCCGGCACCGCTCCGACGAGTTCGCGCACGTCTCGGCCGCCGTGCTGTCCGGCGCCGGGTTCGCCGTCTCCGTGCTGCCCCGCCCGCTGCCCACGCCGGTGCTGTCCTACGCCGTCCGGCACCTGGGCGCGGTCGCCGGGGTGATGGTGACCGCCAGCCACAACCCGCCGCAGGACAACGGCTACAAGGTCTACCTGGCCGACGGTGCACAGCTGGTGCCGCCGGCCGACCGGGAGATCGAGGCCGCGATCGCCGCGGCCGGCCCGGCCCGCGAGCTGCCGCTCTCCGACGACTGGAACACCCTCGGGGACGACGTCGAGGCCGACTACGTCGCCGCGGTGGTGCGCGCCCTCGAGCCCGACCGGGTGGACGCCGCGGCCCGGCGGCGTCTCGAGGTGGCCTACACCGCGATGCACGGCGTGGGCTCGGCGACCACCCGGCAGGTGTTCGAGGCCGCCGGCTTCGCCGCGCTGCACTGCGTCGCGGAGCAGGACCGGCCCGACCCGGCGTTCCCGACGGTCGCCTTCCCCAACCCGGAGGAACCGGGTGCGGTCGACCTGCTGACCGCACTGGCCGGCAGCACCGGCGCCGACGTCGCCATCGCCGAGGACCCCGACGCCGACCGCTGCTCGGTGGTCGTGGGTGGGCGCCAGCTGACCGGCGACGAGGTCGGCGTGCTGCTGGGCGACTGGCTGCTCCGCCGCGGGGTGCGGGGCACCTACGCGAACTCCCTGGTCAGCGGCTCACTGCTGGGCACGATCGCCCGCGCGCACGGGGTGCCGTTCGAGCAGACCCCGACCGGCTTCAAGTGGATCATCCGGGCCGGCTCGGCGTCGGCGCCGCTGGTCTTCGGCTACGAGGAGGCGCTGGGCTACGCGGTGTCGCCGTCGGTCGCGCACGACAAGGACGGCGTCTCCGCCGCACTCGCCGTGGCGCTGCTGGCCGCCGAGCTCGCCGTCGACGGCCGCACGCTGACCGACCGGCTGGACGAGCTGGCGGTCGAGCACGGCCTGTACGCCACCGGCCAGTACTCGGTGCGGGTCGAGGACCTGACGCTCATCTCCGGCGCGATGACCCGGCTGCGCGCGCAGCCACCGGCCCAGCTGCTCGGCCGGCCGGTCGAGGTGGTCGACCTGCTGCACGCCGAACCCCCGCTGGACGCGGTCCGGCTGACCGGCGAGGGCGTGCGGGTGATCGTCCGGCCCAGCGGCACCGAGCCGAAGCTCAAGGCCTACCTGGAGACCGTCGTCCCGGTGCCCGACGTCGCCGGACTGCCGGCGGCCCGCGGCCAGGGCGCGGACCAGCTGGACCGGCTGCGCACCGAGATGGCCGCCGCGCTCGGGCTGTGACCCCTGGGCGTCAGCCCCAGTAGGGCGGGCGATCCGGCTCGGGCGCCGGCTCCGGCTGCAGGTACGGGCCGGCCGTCGGCGCCGCGGACGGCGGCGGGCCGTACCGGTTGGGCCCGCCGTCGCCGCGGAGGAAGCCGGTGAGCACCAGCAGCGTGATCTGACCGAACAGCGGCACCAGCCCGATCAGCAGCCACCACGCGGACATGCCGCGGTCGTGCAGCCGGGTCGCGCCGCTGGACACGGACGCCGGGAGGGCCAGCAGCCCGACCAGCGTCACGATCGGTCCGTAGCCGGTCTCGCCGGTGGCGATGCTCTCCAGCGAACTGTTGCCGAGCGCGACGTCGGCCATCAGGGCGAGCACGCTGAGCACCCCGATGGGCAGGGCGTACTGCAGCCACCAGGTGCGCCGGTCGATGCGCCCGCGGCGCACGTACCACTGCCAGAAGTCCACGGGTCCAGTCTGCCTCGCCGGGCGCGGGTCAGCGAGGAGGTGGGCCGTACCGGTTGGGGTGCGGCCGGGTGCCGAGGAAGCCGCAGGTGATCACCAGGACCAGCCAGCCGATGCCCGGGAGCAGGCTCCACAGCAGCCACCAGGCGGAGTGGTCGCGGTCGTGCAGCCGGGTCACGGTCGCCGCGATGTTCGGCACGATGAGCGCCAGGGCGACGAGCGCGGTCACCGGCCCGCCCTGGTCGGGGAAGAACCAGAGGACGTCGGCGACGTCGACGACGCCCTCCCGGTCCTCGAACCGCGGGTAGCTGTCCGGGAACCACTGGGCGTCGATCACCGAGGCCATCAGCCCGAGCAGGGCGATGAGCAGCACGTACCGCAGCCACCACTCGCTGCGCCGGATGCGGCCGGTGGGCAGGTACCAGCCGAGCAGGCCTCCGCGGCCGTCGTCCCCGGTCATCCCCCGACGGTCTCGCGGCAGCCGGTCGCCAGCGACCGCTGCGCGGCCTCGAGCACCCGGACGACGTCCCGCCCGAAGGTGACGTCGCAGGGGTGCACCCCACCGGTCAGCGCAGCGGCCTGCAGCTCGTCGACGGCGACCGCGTGGGCCTCGACCGCGGCACCGGACTCGGGCAGCAGCACCAGCCGGCCGGCGTCGCCGTGCACCCAGGTGTCGATGCCGGTGGCCAGCTCGGCCACGGTCGCCGAGACGGTCACCGTGCTCGCGCGGCCCTCGGGGTGGGTGAGCACCAGGTGGACGGTGTCGCCCTGCCCGGCGCCGGCCTGCACCGCGCTGACCGGCCCCAGGGTCGGGACGAGGAGGGAGAGCGCGTGCGGCCCGATGTCCCACAGCGCACCGTGCTCCAGCCGCCAGGGCGTCTCGAACGGCGAACCGGCCAGCCGGCCCAGCCAGGTGACCGCGCCGCCGGCCAGGGTGGTGCGGGACGCCTGCTCGAGCCAGGTGGACGTCGCCGTCCGGAAGCGGTTGGTGAAGAAGACCACCGAGGCGACCCCGGCGTCCTCGACCGCGGCGACCACCCGGTCGGCGGCGGCTACCGACAGCGCCACCGGCTTCTCCAGCAGCAGGTGCTTGCCCGCGGCGGCCGCGCGCTCGGCGAGCGGGGCCTGCACGTCCGGCGGGAGCGCGAAGCTGACCGCGTCGACGTCGGCGAGCAGGGCGTCGAGGTGGTCGGTGCCCGGGACGTCGAACTGCGCCCCGGCCGCCTTCGCCTTGGCCAGGTCCCGGCCCCACACGCCGACCAGCTCGGCGTCCGGGTGCCCGGCCAGGGACTTCGCGTGCACCTCGGTCGCCCAGAAGCCGGTGCCGAGCACCCCGAACCGCATGCTCAGACCACTCCCCCACGGCTGCCCACGGTCACTCCGCTCCTCGCTGCCACGTCCACGGGTCAGACGGCACCGAACTGGCGGTCACCGGCGTCACCGAGGCCGGGGACGATGTAGGCGTTCTCGTTGAGCCGCTCGTCGATGCTGGCGGTGAAGACGCGCAGCGGCAGGCCGCTGGCCTCCAGCCGCTCCAGCCCCTCGGGTGCGGCCAGCGCGCAGAGCACGGTGATGTCGGTGCAGCCTCGGTCGGTGAGCAGCGAGCAGCAGTGCACCAGCGAGCCGCCGGTGGCCAGCATCGGGTCGAGCACGAAGACCTGGCGGCCGACGAGTGACTCCGGCAGCGAGGCCATGTAGGCCTCCGGCTGGAAGGTCACCTCGTTGCGGGCCAGCCCGACGAAGCCCATCTGCGACTCCGGCAGCATCCCGTGCGCGGTGTCGGCCATGCCCAGGCCGGCGCGCAGCACCGGCACGATCAGCGGCGGTGCGGCCAGCCGGTAGCCGGTGGTGTCGGTGACCGGCGTGGTGATCGGCTCCTCAGCGACCGCCAGGTCGCGGCTGGCCTCGTACACCAGGATCTGGGTGAGCTCCCGCAGCGCGGCCCGGAAGGCGGCGTTGTCGGTGCGCTCGTCGCGCATCCGCGACAGTCGGGCGCGGGCGATCGGGTGGTCGACGACGGTCAGCTGCACGGCGCACACCGTATCGGCCGGCGACGACGGGTCAGGTGCGGAGCCGGGCAGCGGCCTCTGGGACTCCCGGCCCGGTGACCGCGGAGGCCGAGACCGACCGGCCCGTGGCCAGCAGCAGGAGGTCGCCGGCGGTGCCACGCACCTCCGGTCCTGCGCCCTCCGCCCAGGCGGTGTCGGTGGCCACCAACCGCACTCCGCACAGCCGCCGGACCGGGCGGCCGTAGAACGCGTTGGACCAGACGTGCTCCAGTGCCGGGACGGCGAGGTCCTGTGGCGTGGGCAGCCGGCGGCGGAGTGGGCGGACGATGTCCTGGCTGTGCACCAGGACGTCGACCAGCGGGTCCCAGGGGCTGGACAGCCCGACCCGGCGGTCGAGGGCGGCGGTCGCGCGCAGCTGCGCGGTGAGCACGCCCGGCGGGTGGGCTGCGGCGCGTTCCCGGGCGGCGCGGGCCTCGGCCCGGTCGAAGTCGCCGCGGGCCCGCAGGATGCCCAGCACCATCCCGGCGGTGGACTGCCGGGTGGAGAGGGTGAGGTGCGCCAGCACGTCGTGCACCGTCCAGCCGTGGCAGAGCGAGGGTGTCGTCCACTCGTCGCGGTGCACGGTGTCGAGCAGGTCGGCGAGCGCCCGCCGCTGCGCGGCGACCTCGGGGAGCATGGCGACACGGGGTACGGGCACGGGGTCCTCCGGGAACGGTCGACGTCGGTACCGGGTCAGGACCGCCGGACCCAGCCAGACTCATCGGCGAGCCGGCCCACGTGAGCGAGACGCAGCGGTGAGACGACGTTCGACCACCGGGCGAGACCGACGCCGGCGCCAGGCAGGACGACGAGACCAACGCCGGAAGACCAACGCCGGCGCCAGGCAGGACGACGAGACCAGCGCCGGCGCCAGGCAGGACGACGAGACGAACGCCGGGGCAGGGCACGACGATTGCGCGTGTCAGCGGACCAGTGGGCCGATGAGGATCTCGGTGTCGTCGGGGCGCCAGGTCCGCCATCGACCGTCGGGATCTCGTGCCACGCGGAAGCCGTGGTGGACCTTGGTGTGGTGCCGTTCGCACAACAACGCCGAGTTGCTCAACGACGTCTCACCGCCGTGCAGCCAGTGGATCAGGTGGTGCACATCGCACCAGTGGGTCGGTGCACCACAGCCGGCGAACACGCAGGACCTGTCCCGGCGTTCGACCGCCTTGCGCAACCCGGGAGTGACCACCCGGTGGTCCCGGCCCAGGTCCAGCGGGGTGCCGTCGGGACCCATCACGATCCGGGAGATGCTGCCGTCACAGGCCAGGTGGCGGGCCCGCGCGGCGGAGATCGTCGCCCCGAACCCCAGCTCCCCCGCACCGGCGCCGGTGGCCGGGTCGACCAGGTCGTCCAGGTCGATGCCCACCACGACGTGGGGCTTGACCGTGCGAAGGGTCGGCAGATTGCCAGAGGCGAGCTGGTTGTCAGCCAACTGGACCAGGGCGTCGGCGTTCTGCTGCGCCCGGGTCCGCACGTCACCCTGCGTGCGGTCCGCCTGCACGATCGACTCGATCGCCGCCTTCACCTTCTCGCCGCCGGTCGCATCCAGGTCGAACCGGCCGGTCACCGAACCATCAGCGTGCGTGGCGATCGTCAACCGCCGCCCCTCGGTCGGGTCCGGCTCCGGCCCGTCCGGGTCCAAGGCGTCCTCAAAGGCCTGGACCGCGGCGAGCAGCGACTGGTGCGGTGACGCAACGGCCACCCGCGCCCACACCTCATCGGAGGCCCCGAGGTCGATGCCCTGCTCCCCGGCGCGGGCGACCTCGACCGGACCGACCTTCCTGGCCACCACGTCGACCTGCTCCGCGGTCACCGACCCCTCGGCGAACCCGGCCGCCAGCACCGGGAAGTGCTCCAGGGCCCGCCCGGATCGCAGGATCCGCGAGGCCTCGGCCGGCGCGAGCCGCGCGTGCCCGATCAGCCACGACCGCATCGACTTCAGCCCGTCCCACTCCGCGGCCTGCACGATGTCGGACTGACGCACCGTGCGGGTCAACTCCGCCGCGACCCGATTGCCCAGCTGCACCAACATGGCCGTCCGGTCCAGCACCTGCCCGTCGGTGAGGGCGTGCAGGTCATCGGCGGCCAGGGCGTCCAGCGCGGAGATCAACTCGCTCACCGAACACCTCCTGACCCGTTCGAACGTGTGTGCGAAGAATACCGGCCGAACGGCCCACCGACCACTCGAATCCGCAGGTCAGAGGCTCATCCACAGATGTCAGCGAGCTCTTGACAGACCGACCCGGAGCTGACCGGGATCGCCGGCTGTGGACGGTGCCCTGCCGCCCGGCGCAGCAGTGGAGAATGCGGCGCATGACCCACGTGCTGGACCCGAACGCGCTGGCCGACCCCAGCGGCGGGACGGGCGCCCCGCCCGATCCGTTCGCCGACGTCACCCGCTCGAACGACGCCTTCCGCGCGTTCCTGCACGGCCTGCCCGGCGTCGACCAGGTCGGCGCCGAGGCACGGGCGAAGGTGCTGGGCACACGATCGATCAAGACGACCGCCAAGGCGTGGGCGATCGACACGGCGATCTCCATGGTCGACCTGACCACGCTCGAGGGCGCCGACACCCCGGGCAAGGTCCGCAGCCTGGCCGCCAAGGCCCGCCGCCCGGACCCGACGGACCCGGCCTGCCCGGCCGTCGCCGCGGTCTGCGTCTACGGCGACCTGGCCGGTGTGGCCAAGGAGGCGCTGGCCGGCACCGGCATCAACGTCGCCGCCGTCGCCACCGCCTTCCCCAGCGGCCGGGCCAGCCGCGAGGTCAAGCTCGCCGACGTCCGGGACGCCGTCGCCAACGGCGCCGACGAGATCGACATGGTCATCGACCGCGGCGCCTTCCTGACCGGCCGGTACCTCGACGTCTTCGAGGAGATCGTCGCCGTCAAGGAGGCCTGCGGGCCGGCACACCTCAAGGTGATCCTGGAGACCGGCGAGCTGGTCACCCTGGACGCCGTCCGCCGCGCCTCGTGGCTGGCGATGCTGGCCGGCGGCGACTTCATCAAGACCTCCACCGGCAAGGTCTCCCCCGCGGCCACCCTGCCGGTCTGCCTGGTGATGCTCGAGGCCGTGCGCGACTTCCGCGCCGCCACCGGCCGCCAGGTCGGGGTCAAGCCCGCCGGCGGCATCCGGACGACGAAGGACGCCGTCAAGCACCTGGTGCTGATCAACGAGACCGTCGGCGCGGACTGGCTGTCCCCCGACTGGTTCCGCTTCGGCGCCTCCAGCCTGCTCAACGACCTGCTCCTGCAGCGCCAGAAGCTCCGCACCGGCCACTACAGCGGCCCCGACCACGTGAGCGTGGACTGAGATGACCAGCCTGTTCGAGTACGCGCCCGCACCCGAGTCGCGGTCCATCGTCGACATCCGGCCCAGCTACGGGCTGTTCGTCGACGGGGAGTTCACCGACGGCACCGGCACGCCGCTGAAGACGGTCAACCCGGCCACCGAGGAGGTGCTCAGCGAGGTCGCCACCGGCAGCGATGCCGACGTCGACCGCGCCGTGCGGGCCGCCCGCCGGGCGTTCGTCAAGGTCTGGGGGCCGATGCGCCCGGCCGACCGCGGCAAGTACCTGTTCCGCATCGCCCGGCTGCTGCAGGAGCGGGCCCGGGAGTTCGCCGTCCTGGAGACGCTGGACAACGGCAAGCCGATCCGGGAGTCCCGGGACGTCGACGTGCCCCTGGCCGCGGCGCACTTCTTCTACCACGCGGGCTGGGCGGACAAGCTCGAGCACGCGGGCCTCGGGCCGGCTCCGCGACCGCTCGGCGTGGCCGGGCAGGTCATCCCGTGGAACTTCCCGCTGCTGATGCTGGCGTGGAAGATCGCGCCGGCGCTGGCAACCGGCAACACCGTCGTCCTCAAGCCGGCCGAGACCACTCCGCTGACCGCGCTGCTGTTCGCCGAGATCTGCCAGCAGGCCGACCTGCCGCCGGGCGTGGTGAACATCGTGACCGGTGCCGGGGAGACCGGCCGGGCGGTGATCAGCCACCCGGACGTCGACAAGGTGGCCTTCACCGGCTCGACCGAGGTGGGCCGCGCCATCGCCCGCGCGGTCGCCGGCACCGAGAAGCGGCTCACCCTGGAGCTGGGCGGCAAGGCGGCGAACATCGTCTTCGACGACGCGCCGATCGACCAGGCGGTCGAGGGCATCGTCCGCGGCATCTTCTTCAACCAGGGCCACGTCTGCTGCGCCGGCTCCCGGCTGCTGGTGCAGGAGTCGGTGCACGACGACGTCGTCGCCGCACTGCAGCGGCGGATCGGCACCCTGCGCGTCGGTGACCCGATGGACAAGAACACCGACCTGGGCGCGATCAACTCCGCGGAGCAGCTGGCCCGCATCCGCGAGCTGACCGCCTTCGGGGAGACCGAGGGCGCGACCTGCTGGCAGCCCGACGGCGACCTGCCCGACCGCGGCTTCTGGTTCAAGCCGACCGTCTTCACCGACGTCTCCCCCGCCCACCGGATCGCCCGCGACGAGGTCTTCGGCCCGGTGCTCTCGGTATTGACGTTCCGCACCCCGGACGAGGCTGTCGCCAAGGCCAACAACACCACCTACGGGCTCTCGGCCGGCATCTGGTCGGAGAAGGGCTCGCGGATCCTGAAGGTCACCGACCAGCTGCGCGCCGGCGTGGTGTGGGCGAACACGTTCAACGAGTTCGACCCCACCTCGCCGTTCGGCGGTTACAAGCAGTCCGGCTACGGCCGCGAGGGCGGCCGGCAGGGGCTGGCCGCCTACCTGAGGAGCGACTCCTGATGTCCGACCGGCTCACCGTGCGCAAGACCTACAAGCTCTACCTGGGCGGGGCCTTCCCGCGCTCCGAGTCCGGCCGCACCTACGAGGTCCTCGACTCCCGGGGGCACTTCCTGGCCAACGCGGCCTGGGCCTCCCGCAAGGACGGCCGGGACGCCGTGGTCGCCGCCCGGGGCGCGTTCCCGAAGTGGTCCGGCGCGACCGCCTACAACCGCGGCCAGGTGCTCTACCGGGTCGCCGAGGTGATGGAGGGCCGCGCCGCCCAGTTCGCCGAGGAGGTCGCCGCGGGCGAGGGACTGTCGGCCGCCAAGGCCCGCGCCGCGGTGGACGCCGCGATCGACCGCTGGGTCTGGTACGCCGGGTGGACCGACAAGCTCGCCGCCGTGCTGGGCAGCACCAACCCGGTCGCGGGGCCGTACTTCGGCTTCTCCGTACCCGAGCCCACCGGCGTCGTCGCCGTCCTGGCCCCGCAGCGGTCGAGTCTGCTCGGGCTGGTCAGCGTGCTGGCCCCGGTGCTGGCCGCCGGCAACACCGCCGTGGTGGTGAGCTCCAAGGAGCGCCCGCTGCCCGCGATCACCCTCGGCGAGGTGCTGGCCACCTCCGACGTCCCCGGCGGGGTGGTCAACCTGCTCACCGGGGACGCCGCGGAGATCGGTCCGTGGCTGGCCGAGCACGCCGACGTCGACGCGGTCGACCTGGCCGGCGCCCCGGCGCCGCTGGCGATGGAGCTGGAACGCTCCGCCGCCGGGACGATCAAGCGGGTGCTGCGGGCGCCGGCCGAGGAGCCTGACTGGTCGGCCGACCCCGGCCTCTCCCGGCTCCGCCCCTTCCTGGAGACCAAGAGCGTCTGGCACCCGATCGGCGTGTGACGTCCCCTCCTGCCCACCCTGAGCAGGCGGCAGGAGGGCCCTCCCGCCCTCCACCACCCGCAGGCTCGACGCGAGACCCTGCCGGAAGGCCGGGGCGCGCGTCCGGACCGGCTACCCCAGTGCGCGAGCACAGGATCACCGGGCAGGATGGGCGGGTGCCCAGGTCCAGCATCGTCCCCATCGCCCTGACCCTCGACGACCGCACGGGCTACACGCTCTGGGCGCCGCCGTGGGAAGAGGACGGCGAGGAGTGGCAGGCGTTCCTCGGCAGCACGATCGACGTGCCGGCCGACATCAACGACGACGACCCCGAGGCCCCCGGCCCCACCGCCGTCGTCCACCTGTTCCCCTCGCCGGCGGCGCTGGCCGCGTTCTGCCGGGTGAGCACCGACCACGACCTGGCCGACCACCCGGTCTGGCCCGTGGTGTCGACGCTGGGCGCCGCCGACCTCACCCCCGACGAGGACCACCGCTACGACCTCGACGGCGTCTACGACGTCGTCGCGGAGAACCCCGACCGCTGGGCCGTCGAGGAACTGGCCGCCGACGTCGACATCGTCGGCCGGCTCGCCGAGTGCTGTGACACCACCGGCGACGAGGACGACGAGGACCTGGACGACGACGAGACCAGCTTCGAGGCCGTTGCCGAACTGGTCGCCCGCCCCGAGGTCGCCGCGCTCTCCCTGGGCGTCGGGGCGTTCCTCGGCCGCAGCGGCGAGGAGAGCTGGGCGCGGCTGGGCACCGCCGTCGACGAGCTGTGGGAGGACGTCCTCGAGGAGCTCGACGAGCACCTGGACTGGACCGGCGCCGGCACCGTCCGGCCAGAGGACTACCCCTCCGCCGCCGAGGAGGCGGAGGCCCGCGCCGCCGACCCGGACGACGACGAGGACGACGACGTCGACGCCACCCCGGCGGCCCGCCCCGCCGCCGGGTCGACCGCGGCCAGCCCGGCCCAGGCCTCCACCGCCGGGGTCCGGACCGTCCGCAGCGGCAGCGGGCTGACCGCCAGCCCTGCGGCCGTCGCCGCCGCCCAGGAGTTCTGGGAGGCGGTCGGCATCCTGCCCGTGGAGCTGGTCCACCCGCAGGGGGCCGGGCTGACCCTGCGCTGCTACGTCGACGACCGGGCGCGCTTCCTCGGCCGGGACGGTCAGGTGTTCGTCTTCCCCAGCCCGGTGGAACTCGCGCGGTTCTGCGCCGGCGACGAGGAGCACGACCTCACCGAGATCGCCTCCTGGCCCGAGGTGGCCGACACCGACACGATGCCGCTGCCGGCCGACGAGGACCGCTACGACCTGGCTGCGCTGTCCGAGGTGCTGGCCGAGGTGGCCGGCGGCGCCGGCGGGCTGGTGACCCACCAGGCGCTGGCCCAGCCGGCCGAGGGCGCGCTGGACCTGGCCGAGTACGCCGGGCTCCCGCGGGTGCAGCAGCAGCTCAGCCCGGGCGCTGCGCTCGGTCAGGCGGTGGCCCGCGGCGAGAGCGAGCCGACCGCCCCGCTGTCCGCGGAGGACGCTGCGGTGCTGGCCGCCGCGTGGGCCGACGTCCTCGCCGACGTCGGCACCGCCCTGGTCTTCCGCACCGACGTCGAGCGCGCGTAGGCACGCGCGCTCCGGAACGGCCAACGGCCGGCCCCCGCGATGCGGGAGCCGGCCGTTGCCGTTCGTGCCCCGTCCCTGCGGACGGGGCCCTGCTCAGTAGGAGCGGGCCGGGCGCGGAGGACGGCCGCCGGAGCGTCCGTCGCTCGAGCCGCGGTAGCCACCGGACCGTCGGTCACCGCCGCGATCCCGATCGCCGTAGGAGCGCTCGCCCGAGGGGCGGTCGCCGTACGAGCGCTCGCGGTCGCCGGAGGGCCGGCCGGCCGAGCTGCGATCCCGATCGCCGTAGGAGCGCTCGCCCGAGGGGCGGTCGCCGTACGTGCGGTCGCGGTCGCCGGAGGGACGGCGCGGGCCGCCACGGTAGCCACCGGGGCGCTCACCGGAGTGCCGGCGCCCACCGGAGCTGCCGGCCGGACGGCGCGACTCGCGCACCGGGCGGACGATCGGCTCCACGAACGTGCCGCCGGCGACGAGCTCCGCGATCGGGGCGTCGCCCGGGCGGATCCGCGACACCTGCGGGTCGAGCTTGGCCTGGCGGAAGCGGCGCTTGGCCTGGCCCACCTGGTCGGGCAGGAGCAGCGAGACCACGACGCCCGCGGCACCGGCGCGCGCGGTGCGGCCGGAACGGTGCAGGTAGGTCTTGTGGTCTGCCGGCGGGTCGTAGTGCAGGACCAGCGACACGTCGTCGACGTGGATGCCACGCGCGGCGACGTCGGTGGCCACCAGCACCGGGCTGCGGGCGTCGGTGAACGCCTCCAGCGCGCGGCGCCGGGCGGCCTGCGGGAGCCCACCGTGGATGGGCTCGGCCGCGATGCCGACCTGCTGCAGGTTGCCGGCCAGCCGGTCGGCACCGTGCTGGGTGCGCACGAAGATGATGATCCGGCCCGGACGGGCGGCCATCGCCTCGGTGACCTTCAGCTTGTCCGGGAAGGACACGCTGTAGGCCAGGTGCTCGGCCTTCGGGCCGTTGTCCTCGGCCTTGACGACCTCGTGGCGGGCCGGGTCCTTGAGGTAGCGGCGCACCAGGGTGTCGACCTCGCCGTCCAGCGTGGCCGAGAACAGCAGCCGCTGGCCGTCGTTCCGGGTCTGGTCGAGCAGCTCCTTGACCACCGGCAGGAAGCCGAGGTCGGACATGAAGTCGGCCTCGTCGATGACCGAGACGACGACCTCGGAGAGGGTCGCCTCGCCCTGGTTGATCAGGTCCTGCAGCCGCCCGGGGGTGGCGATGAGCACGTCGACGCCGCGACGCAGCTGCTGGATCTGGCGGTACATCGAGGCACCGCCGTAGACGGCGGCCAGCTGGACGCCGTTGGCCTGCCCCAGCGGGGCCAGGTTGTCGTGCACCTGCTGGGCCAGCTCGCGGGTCGGCACCAGGATCAGGCCACGCGGTGCGCGGCGACCCTGCTGGGCGTCGGCACCGAGCCGGGCCAGCAGCGGGAGGCCGAAGGCCAGCGTCTTGCCCGAGCCGGTGGCGGCCTTGCCGAGCACGTCGCGCCCGGCGAGGGCGTCCGGCAGGGCGGAGGTCTGGATGGCGAAGGGGTGACGGATGCCCCGGCGCTCGAGCGCGGTGACCAGCGGCTGGGGCAGGCCCAGCTGGGCGAAGGTCGGGCCGGTGGGCTCGGGCGCCGCCTCGGCCGCGGGGGCCTCGGTGGCGGGCGTGTCGAGGACGGCGGCCGCGGCCGGGGCGTCCTGGAGAGCGGGGGTGTTCTGAGCGTCGACAGAGTCGAACGAGGACAAGCGGGGACTCCGATACAGATCGGCGCGCGTCCCGTGGTGATGCTGATCGCCGGATGCCCGGCGTCCACACTGGTGATCGGCGGCGTCTGCGGTGACGCGTGATCTGCACGGATGCGCTGTGCCCGGGCAGGACCGCCCGGGAGGATGACCGGCGTTCACCGGCACGATCAGGTTAGCAGCGACGGCGTCCGGATGATTCCCGCGAGCGGGTGACCCTCCTCGCCAAGGGCCTCCGGCCCCCGTGCCGGGGCCGGAGGGTGGGGGCCGGATCAGCCGCGGAGGGCCTCGAAACGGGGACGGAGCACGTCGGTGAACACCCGGGCGCGCACCGCGTCGTCGGCGAACCCGGCACGCAGCGCCCGCTCCGCGACCGCCTGCACGTCGTCCCAGCCCCACCCGAACGTGTCGACGACGGCGGTCAGCTCGCTGCTCGCCGACACCCCGCTCATCAGCCGGTTGTCGGTGTTGAGGGTCACCGTGAAGCCGGCCCGGTGCAGCCGGTCGACCGGGTGGTCGGCCAGCGTCGGGTAGGCGCCGGTCTGCACGTTCGACGACGGCGCGACCTCCAGCGGCACCTGCTCGTCCCGCACCCGCTCGGCCAGCGCGCCCAGCGGGCCGTCGGCGGGCACCTCGTCGGCGATCCGCACCCCGTGGCCGAGCCGCTCGGCACCGGCGCCGTCCAGCGCCGCCCGGATCGACTCGATGCCGGCGGCCTCCCCGGCGTGCACCGTGCGGTGCGCACCGGCGCGGTCCAGCAGCTCGATCGCCGCGGGGATGCGGTCCGGCGGGAAGCCGTCCTCCGGCCCGGCCAGGTCGAAGCCGACCACCCCGGCGTCCCGGTGCCGCACGACCTGCTCGGCGACCTCCACCCAGCGGTCGGCCTGGCGCATCGCGCACAGCAGCGTGCCCACGACGATCGGGTGCCCGGCAGTCGCGGCCTCCCGGCTGCCCTGGGCGTAGCCGTCGAGCATCGCCTCCACGACCTCGTCCAGCGACATGCCGCCGGCGGTCAGCAGCTCCGGCGCCATCCGCACCTCGGCGTAGACCACCCCGTCGGCCGCCAGGTCCAGCGCGCACTCGCGGGCCACCCGCTGCACCGCCTCCGGGCGCTGCATCACCGCGACGGTGTGCGCGAACGTCAGCAGGTAGCGCTCCAGCGACCCGGAGTCGGCGGCCTCGCGGAACCAGCGGCCCAGCGCCTCGGGCTCGTCGGCGGGCAGCTCGCGGTAGCCGATCTCCCCGGCCAGCTCGATGACCGTCTGCGGCCGCAGCCCGCCGTCCAGGTGGTCGTGCAGCAGCACCTTCGGGGCGCGGGCGAGGGTCTCGGCGTTCAGCGGTGCGGCGGGCATCCCGGCAGGTTACCGACGCCGGCCCACCCGGCTCCGCGGTGTCCGGACCGGTCCGGCGGCTACCGGTCGATGCGGTCCTGCCAGCGGAAGGTGCGCACGCACAGCAGCAGGCCGACGACGCACCAGATGCCCAGCACCAGGGCGACCCGGCCCAGCTCCCAGGTCCCGGCCGGCTCCTGCGCGGCCAGCGCGTCGGGGAGGAACACCGAGCGCAGCCCCTGCGCCATCCACTTCAGCGGGAAGACCGCGGCGACCGTCTGCAGCCAGGTCGGCACCTCGCTGAACTGGAAGAACACCCCGGAGATGAACTGCAGGACCAGCGCCACCGGGGTGACCGTCGCCGAGGCGGAGCGGCCGTTGCGGGCCAGGCTGGAGACCGCGATGCCCAGCAGCGTGCAGGCCGCCGAGCCCAGCGCGGCGACCCAGGCGAAGGTCAGCCACTCCGTCCCCGACGGGAGGTCGACGTCGTAGAAGACCACCCCGATCACCAGCAGGATCGCCACGATCGCCACCGTGACGACGAAGACCTGCACGACCTTGCCGACGAAGTAGGCGCTCTTCGGCATCGGGGTGCCGGCCAGGCCCTTAAGGGTGCCGTCGCTGCGCTCGGTCGCGATCCCGATGGCCATGTTCTGCAGGCTGGCGCCGAGGATCCCGGCGGCGATCACCCCGGCCATGAAGTACTGGGTGAAGCTGACGCCGGAGCCCAGCTCGTAGTCCAGCACGGCGCCGAACACCAGCAGCAGGATCACCGGGAACATCAGCGTGAAGACGACGGACTCCCGCTGCCGGAAGAACTCCTTGAGCTCCACCTCGGCGCGGGTCCGGCAGACGCCGGCGATCGAGGGCAGTGAGCGCTCCGTGGGAACGGTCATGCGACCGGCCATGACGTGCCTCCTCGCTCCGCTCGGCCGTTCGCTCCGCTCCTCGCTCGCTGGCGCTCGCTGCGATGCTCACTCACGGACGGTCTCCGATCATCTTCAGGTAGACGTCCTCGAGGGTGGGACGGGCGACGGCCAGGTCGGGCACCTCACCGGGGAAGCGGCCGGCCAGCTCCGCGACGAGCGCCGTCGGGGCGGCGGTCTCGACGGTGCGCCGGACGCCGTCCTCGGTCCAGCTGACGACGGCCGGGGCGTCCCCGCGCCCGCCCAGCGCCGACGGGACGGCGACCTCCACCAGCCGGCCCTGGGTGATGACCCCCACCCGGTCGGCCAGCTCCTCGGCCTCGTCCAGGTAGTGCGTGGTGAGCAGCATCGTGGTGCCCAGGTCACGCAGCGAGCGGATCAGCGACCAGAACTGCCGGCGGGCCTCGGGGTCGAAGCCGGTGGTGGGCTCGTCGAGGAAGAGCAGCCGCGGCCGGCCGACGATGCCGAGCGCGACGTCCAGCCGGCGGCGCTGCCCGCCGGACAGCGTGCGCCCGCGCGACCCGGCCTTCTCGGTGAGCCCGACCAGCTCCAGCACCTCGGCCGGGTCCCGCGGGTCGGGGTAGTAGGCGGCCTGGGCGCGCAGCAGCTCCAGGCAGGTCAGCTGGCTGTCCCCCGCGCCGGACTGCAGCACGATGCCGAGCTCGGCCTTCCAGCGCCGTCCCCCGGTCGCCGGGTCGACCCCGAGCACCCGGACCTCGCCGCCGTCCCGCGCGCGGTAGCCCTCCAGCACCTCGACGGTGGTGGTCTTCCCCGCGCCGTTGGGGCCGAGCAGGGCGAAGATCTCCCCGCGCCGGATGTCCAGGTCGACGCCGTCGACGGCGTTGCGGTCGCCGTACCGCTTCACCAGGCCACGGATGCTGATGGCGGCGTCGGGATCGAGCGGGCTGGCCGGCTGGACCGCTCCGGGCGCTGGTGCGGCGGGCGTTCGGGTCACGAACGGTCAGTGTCCTCTCCCCGGCTGAACGGCCACGCCACCCCTCCCCCGATGATCATGGAGCCGGCGGGACGACCCGCCGTCCCCCGGCGGCGCGTCGCCACGCCCGCTCCATGACCACGGGTGCAGCCGGTGGGTCAGGCGGTGATGCGGTCCAGGAGGAGGGGCAGGGGCTCGTCGGCGGTGTCGACGCCGATCGCCCCCTCCAGGGCCTCCAGTGCACGCGGGATGCGGGCGGCGTCGTCGGTCTGCAGCTCGAGCAGCGGCTGGCCGGCGGTCACCTGCTCCCCCACACCCGCGGTCCAGGTGATCCCGGCCGCGGCGGACACCGGGTCCTCCTTGCGGGCCCGGCCGGCGCCCAGCCGCCAGGCCGCCACCCCGAGGGAGTACGCGTCCAGCCGCGTCAGCGTGCCGGTGGCCGGAGCGGTCACCACGTGCCGTTCGGCCGGCTGCGGCAGCGGGGCGTCGGGGTCGCCGCCCTGCGCGGCCACCATCCGGCGCCAGACGTCCATCGCCCGGCCGTCGGCCAGGACGTCGGCGGGGTCGACGTCGTCCCGGCCCACGCCGGCGAGCATCTCCCGGGCCAGGGCGAGGGTCAGCTCGACCACGTCGGCCGGCCCGCCGCCGGCCAGCACCTCCACCGACTCGGCGACCTCGACCGCGTTGCCCGCCGACCGGCCCAGCGGCCGGTCCATCGCCGTCACCAGGGCCACCGTGCGCACCCCGGCGGCCTCGCCCAGCCCGACCATCGTGCGGGCCAGGGTGCGGGCGTCGGCCGGGTCCCGCATGAACGCGCCGGACCCGGTCTTCACGTCGAGCACCAGCGCATCGGCGCCCTCGGCGATCTTCTTGCTCATGATCGAGCTGGCGATCAGCGGGATCGACTCGACGGTGCCGGTGACGTCCCGGAGGGCGTAGAGCACCTTGTCCGCCGGCGCGAGGTCCGAGCCCGCGGCGCAGATGACCGCGCCGACGTCCCGGAGCTGCGCCAGGTAGGCCTCCTCGCCGACGTCGGCCCGCCACCCGGGGACCGACTCCAGCTTGTCCAGCGTGCCGCCGGTGTGGCCGAGCCCGCGGCCGGACAGCTGCGGCACGGCCACCCCGCAGGCGGCGACCAGCGGGGCCAGCGGCAGCGTGATCTTGTCGCCGACGCCGCCGGTGGAGTGCTTGTCGGCGGTCGGGCAGCCCAGCGAGGAGAGGTCCTTGCGGACGCCGGAGTCGATCATCGCCTGGGTCCAGGCCGCGAGCTCGTCGGCGGACATGCCGCGGAAGAAGACCGCCATGAGCAGCGCGCTCATCTGCTCGTCGGGCACCACCCGGTCGGTGTAGGCGCCGACGACCCAGCGGATCTGCTCCGGGGTCAGCGGCCGGCCGTCACGCTTGGCCCGGATGACGTCGATGGCGTCGAACGGCTGCGTCACGCCGACCACCCCTGGCGTGCCGCGGCAGCCGTGAGGTCCTCGGGACCGAACGCGTCGGGCAGCACCTCGCGCATCGGCACGATCCCCAGCGACACCGTCTCGATCATCATCTCCGCTCCCCCGTGCTCCCAGAGCAGCTGCCGGCACCGGCCGCAGGGCATCAGCGGCTGCCCGTCCCCGCCCACGCAGGCCACCGCGACCAGCCGGCCACCGCCGGAGCGGGCCAGGTCGCTGACCATGCCGCACTCGGCGCACAGCCCGAGCCCGTAGGAGGCGTTCTCCACGTTGCAGCCGGTGACCACGCGCCCGTCGTCGACCAGGCCGGCGACCCCCACCGGGAACTGCGAGTAGGGGGCGTAGGCGTGGCGCATCGCCTCCCGGGCCGACCCGCGCAGGGCGTCCCAGTCGATCTCGGGCACTAGTGCTCTCCTCGTCGGTAGACCAGCCCGTCGGCCTTCGGCGGCCGTAGCCGTTGCGAGGCGAGCGACAGGACCAGCAGCGTGGTCAGGTGCGGGGTGAAGGAGACGATGCCGTCGGGCAGCTCCTCGATGGTCAGGAAGGCGGCCAGCGCGGCGGCGGCGAAGGCAGCCGCGATGACCGCCTGGGTCCACTTCCCGCGGACGGCCTGCCAGACGGCGACCGCGGCCAGCAGGAACGCCACCAGCAGCAGCAGGGCCACGACCGCGGTCTGGCTGCGCAGCTGCAGCGCGTCGGCGAAGCCGAACAGCCCGGCGCCGGCGGCGAGGCCACCCGGACGCCAGTTGCCGAAGATCAGCGCGGCCAGGCCGATGAAGCCGCGGCCGTTGGTCTGTCCCTCGCGGTAGATGTTCGCGATGAAGACCAGGAAGACGCCGCCCAGGCCGGCCAGCGTGCCGGAGATGACCACGGCGATGTACTTGAGCCGGTAGACCGGGACGCCGAGGGAGTCCGCGGCCGCCGGGTTCTCCCCGCAGGAGCGCAGCCGCAGGCCGAAGGCCGTCCGCCAGAGCAGCAGGTAGGCCGCCGGGACCATCAGCACGGCCAGCACGGTGAGCACGCCGACGCCGCTGCTCACCCCGCGGAGCAGCCCGGCGAGGTCGCTGACCAGGAACCAGTGCCGGGACTCCAGGTCACCGAGCAGGTCGGGCCCGGAAGAGAGCACCGGCAGCGAGAAGCTCGGTGGCCGGCTGGACAGCGCGGGTGACTGGGTGACGCCGCCGCCCGCGGCGTTGTCGGTGTAGAGCAGCTCGGAGAGGAAGCGGACGACGCCGGCGGCGAGGATGTTGATCGCCACGCCGGACACGACGTGGTCGACGCCGAAGGTGACGGTGGCGACCGCGTGCAGCAGGCCACCGAGTGCCCCGAAGAGCGCGCCGCCGACCAGTGCACCGACCCAGCCCCACTGGTAGCCGGCCCAGCCGGCGCCCCAGGTGCCCAGGATCATCATGCCCTCGAGGCCGATGTTGACCACGCCGGCGCGCTCGGCGAACAGGCCGCCGAGGGCGACCAGCAGGAGCGGTACGGCGAGCAGCAGGGCGGCGCCGAAGGTGGAGGACGACGTCAGCGCCTGCTGACCGGAGATCACCCGGACGGCGGAGAACAGCACCAGCAACCCGACCAGCAGCCAGGTCACCCGGCGCGCCCGGCCACCACCGAGGAACAGCTCGGTCACCGGGCCGCGGCCGGGACCGGCGGTGGGTACGGCGGTCGCGGTGCTCATGCCCCTGCTCCCTGACGGCTGTCGGTGCGGCCGGGCTCACCGGACGCGTTGCGGACCCCGACACCGGTGCCGGTGCCGGTCGTGGGGCCGACGTCCGGTGGCGGCCCGTCGCCGGGCCCCTGCCCGCCGCCGGTGCTGCCGTCACCGGAGGTGGGCGGTGCGACGGCGTTGCCGCGCTCGGCCTGCTGCCGGGTCACCCGGCGGGCGATCTCGTTGGCGATGACGACGGCGAGCACGATCGTGCCCTGGATGATCGTGACGACCGAGGCCGGGATGTCGGCGAACTGGAGCGGGATCGCGGCCCGGTCCAGGAAGGCGAACAGCAGCGCCCCGAAGGCGATCCCCAGGGGGGAGTTGCGGCCCAGCAGCGCCACGGCGATGCCCAGGAAGCCCAGGCCGGCGGTGAACTCGGTGTTGTAGTCGTGCGCGTCGCCGAGCAGTTCGGGCAGGCCGATCAGCCCGGCGATGGCACCGGAGATGAGCATCGCCTTGAGCACCATGCCGCGGGCGTCGACCCCGCTGGCGGTGGCCGCGGACGCCGACATGCCGGTGGCCCGCAGGTCGAAGCCGAACCGGGTGCGCTTGATCAGCACGGCCACGGCGATGCCGACCACCAGGGCCACGACCAGGAAGCCGTAGAGCTCCGAGCGCGGTTCGGCCAGGCCCAGCCCGGTGAGCACGCCGTTGAGGCCGGGGAACCAGCCGGACTCGGGGATCTCGCTGGTGGTGATGATCGAGGCGCCCTCCGGGGAGCCCCGCAGCGGCCCGGTGAGCAGGTAGGACGCCAGCCCCAGGGCGATGAAGTTGAGCATGATCGAGCTGATCACCTCGCTCACGCCCCGGGTCACCTTCAGCACCGCGACGATGCCGGCCCAGAAGGCCCCGACCGCCATCGCGACGACGATGATGAACAGCAGGTGCAGGGGCCCGGGCAGGGCGACCGCCGCGCCGGCGCCGGCGGCGAGCACCGTGGCGATCCGGTACTGGCCCTCCACGCCGATGTTGAACAGCCCCATCCGGAAGGCCACCGAGACGGCCAGCCCGGCCAGGAAGAGCGGCACCGCCCGGTTGAGCACGAGGACGATCGCCTGGGTCTGCTGGGCGGGCGAGTCGCCGAAGTCGAACATGACGCCGACCGCGGTGGCCGGGTTCTGGCCGATCAGCACGATGACGGCGGCGGAGAGGGCGAGCGCCACGACCAGCGCGATGGCCGGGGCCATCAGCGACAGGCCCAGCCGGCGGAGGGCGGTCACGCCGCACCCACCGCGTCGTCGCCGCGGACCGCGCCGGTCATGTGCCCACCGAGTTCCTCCGGGGTGACCCGGCGGGGGTCCAGGGTCGCGACCAGCGCCCCGCGGAGCATGACGTGCAACGTGTCGGACAAGCTGATCAGCTCGTCCAGGTCGGCCGAGACCAGCAGGATCCCCATCCCCTCCGCGCGGGCGTCCTTGAGCAGTTCCCAGATCACCGACTGGGCGCCGACGTCGACACCGCGGGTCGGGTGGGCGGCGACCAGCAGCCGTGGGTGGGCGCTCATCTCCCGCCCGACGATGAGCTTCTGCTGGTTGCCCCCGGACAGCGCCACCGCCGCGGTGTCCGGCCCGGGTGCCCGGACGTCGTACTCGGCCATGATGCGGGCGGTGTCCGCGCGGGCAGCCCGCCGGTCGATGAACGCACCCTTCACCGCCGGTGGCCGGGTCTGGTGCCCGAGGATCCGGTTCTCCCACAGCGGCGCGTCCAGCAGCATCCCCTGGCGGTGCCGGTCCTCGGGGATGAAGCCGATGCCGCCCTCGCGTCGTCGGCGGGTGCTCCAGTGCGCGATGTCCTCGTCGCCGAGCCAGAGCTCACCGGCGGCCAGCGGCCGCAGCCCCATGATCGCGTCGACGAGCTCCGCCTGGCCGTTGCCCTCGACGCCGGCGATGCCGACGACCTCGCCCTCCCGGACGGAGAGGGTCACGTCGTCGACCACCGACCGGCCGCCGGCGACGGCGGCGACGGTGACGCCGCGCATCCGGAGCACGGGGGTCTCCCGCACCGTGGACTCGCGGACGGCCGCGGCGGGCAGCTCGGCACCGACCATCATCTCGGCCAGCTCCTTGGCCGTCGTCGTCCGCGGGTCGGCGGTGCCCACGGTCGTACCCCGGCGGATGACGGTGATCGAGTCGGCCACCTTGCGCACCTCGTCGAGCTTGTGGGAGATGAAGATGACGGTGAGGCCCTCGCGCTTGAGCTCGGCGAGGTTGCCGAACAGCTCGTCGACCTCCTGCGGGACCAGGACGGCGGTCGGCTCGTCGAGGATCAGGGTGGTGGCACCCCGGTAGAGGACCTTGGCGATCTCCACCCGCTGCCGGTCACCGACGCCGAGGTCCTCGACCAGGGTGTCGGGGTCCAGGCCCAGCGCGTAGCTGTCGGAGATCTCCTGGATCCGGCGGCGGGCCGCGCCGCGGTCGAGCCGGCCGCCCTTGGTCGGCTCGCTGCCGAGCACGACGTTCTCCAGCACGGTGAAGTTGTCGGCCAGCATGAAGTGCTGGTGGACCATCCCGATGCCCGCGGCGATCGCGTCCGCCGGGCTCCGGAAGGTCACCGGCTCCCCGTCGAGCAGGATCTGCCCCTCGTCGGGGCGGTGCATGCCATACAGGGTCTTCATCAGCGTCGACTTGCCGGCGCCGTTCTCCCCCACGATGGCGTGCACCTCACCGCGCCGGACGCGCAGCTCGATGTCCTTGTTGGCCACGACGCCGGGGAAGCGCTTGGTGATGCCGCGCAGCTCGACCGCCAGTGGTGCCGACTCGTTCAACGGGATCTCCATGGTGGGCGCGGGACCGGGGCTGGTGACCGGAGGTCTTCCGGCCAGGAGCGCGTCGGACGACGTCCGGTCCGACGCGGAGACGGTACACACGGAAAACGGCGGGCTCGGGAGCGTGTACCGCCCCCGAGCCCGCCGCGTCCGTGTCGCTCAGGACGAGCGCGTCACGGGATCGCCGGGACCTCGATCTCGCCGTCGATGATCTGCTGCTTGAACTCGTCGATCTGGGCCTGGATGTCGTCGATCTGCCCGCCGGACGTGGACAGGCCCACGCCGTCGGTGGACAGGTCGTTGACGATGTCCGTGCCACCCTCGACGGCGTCCTCGGAGTAGTCGGTGATGAAGGACTCGACCGCGTTGTCGACCCGCTTCAGCATCGAGGTCATGATCACCGCCTGCAGCGCCGGGTCACCGACCGTCTCGTACTGGTCGGAGTCGACCCCGATGGCCCGGCCACCGGAGGCGGCCGCCGCCTCGAAGACGCCCTGACCGGAGCCGCCCGCCGCGTGGTAGACGATGTCGGCGCCGGCGTCGAACATGCCCTGGGCGACGATCTGCCCGCGGGCCGGGTCACCGAAGCCGGAGAAGTCACCGGCCGGGGAGATGTACTGGGTGTCGATGATGATGTCCGGCTTCACCGCCTGGGCCCCCGCCACGTAGCCCGCCTCGAACTTCTGGATCAGCGGGTTCTCCACGCCGCCGACGAAGCCGATGTGGCCCGTCTCGGACTTGAGCGCGGCAGCCGCGCCGGCGAGGAAGGAACCCTCCTCCTCGGCGAAGAGCAGACCGGTCAGGTTGTCGGCACCCAGCTCGGTCACCGACGAGTCGACGACGGCGAACGTGGTCTCGGGGTACTCGGCGGCGATGTCGCCGATGATCTCGCCGTAGGCGAAGCCGACCCCGATGACCGGGTCGTAGCCCTGCTCGGCCAGCTGGGTGAGCAGCTCGGCGCGGTCGGAGCCGTCGTCGTTGGGCGAGAGCTCCTGCACCTCGCCGCCGAGCTCCTCGATCGCGGCCTCGACGCCGGCGTAGGCCGAGTCGTTGAACGACTTGTCGCCGCGACCGCCGGTGTCGTAGGCGAGCCCGACCATCAGCTCCTCGCCGGCGGCGCTGCCGCCGTCACCGGAACCGCTGCCGGAACCGGCGTCGGTCTCGTCGCTGGCGCAGGCCGCCAGGGCCATGCTGCCGGCCAGCAGCAGTGCTGCGGCCTTCATCCCACGCACTCGGCGCAAGACGGTCTCCTCTCTCAGAGGGCTCCGCCGACCAGCGGTCGGCCGGGCCCCGGTGCGGTGTGTTCCAGGCCTGCTCCGCCGGCCGGCTCACGCGTACGAGGCGGTGCTCGGGCGTACGAGGCGGTCCAGCGGCGACGTGCGCACGCTAACCGCGGCTCGGCCACCGGAGACCCCCGGGCGAACGGATAGAGACCCGATCGTTGCCAACGGGCAACACCCGGCACACACGACGGGGCCGTCCGGGGCACACCGTCGGCCCACCGTCTCCCCGGTCGCGGGGCCCCCGCGGGTTAACGTCGGGCATGCGCCGACCCCTGCTGCTGCGCCGGCTGGTCGCCGGGCTGGTGGTGGCCGGGGTGCTGCTGACCCCGGCCGGCCCGGCCCTGGCCGAGAGCCCCCGGCCGACCGTCGACCCGTCGGCGCCGACCCCCACCGCCCCGCACCCGGACGGGCCGCCGCAGGGCAGCGCGCCGGACGGCAGCACGGTCGGCGGCGAGCGGCTGGACACCCGCGGCGTGGTGACCGCGGCCGGTGCCCCACCGCTCCCCGAGGGCATCGACGCGCACGGCTGGCTGGTCGCCGACGCCGGCACCGGCGCGGTGCTGGGGGCCCGCGACCCGCACGGCCGCTACTACCCGGCCAGCACGCTCAAGGCGCTGACGCTGCTCACCCTGGCGCCGGTCCTGGACCCCGCCCTGGTCGTCGAGGGCACCGTCGAGGACGAGGCGGTCGAGGGCAGCCGGGTGGGCCTGGTGCGCGGCGGTCAGTACCCCGTCGACCTGCTCTTCCGCGCGCTGGTCATGCAGTCGGGCAACGACGTGGCCAACGCCCTCGCCCGCGCCGCCGGCGGGGTGGGCCCGACCCTCGCCGCGATGAACGAGACCGCCGCGCAGCTGGGCGCCTACGACACCGTGGCCGGCACCCCCTCCGGGCTCGACGTCGCCGGGCAGTCCTCCTCGCCCTACGACCTGGCGCTGGTCCTGCGCCAGCTGGTCACCGACCCCTACAGCCTGGACGTGCTGCAGACCCGCACGGCGCAGATGCCGACCGTCGGCGCCTACGAGGGCTACCAGATCCAGAACCAGAACACCCTGCTGAGCAGCTACCCGGGCACGCTCGCCGGGAAGACCGGGTTCACCGACGCGGCCCGGCACACCTTCGTGGTGGCCGCCGAGCGCGACGGCCGGCGCCTCGTGGTCAGCGTCATGCAGGCCGAACGCCGCCCGGTGCACGAGCTCGAGCAGGCCCGGCGGCTGCTGGACTGGGGCTTCGCCGTCCCCGCCGGTGCCGAGGCCGTCGGCCGGCTGGTGGAGCCCGGCGAGGTCGCCGCGCAGCTGGCGGCCGCGGAGACCGCCGAGCAGATGGCGGCGGAGAAGACGGCGGCGCAGGCGGCCGCCCCCGCCGTGACCGCGGCCGCCCCGGACAGCCCGGTGGCAGCTGCCGGCTCCACCACGGACACGGCCCCCCTCGTGCCCGCCGGGCTGGCGGCCGGCGCGCTGGTCATCGTGGCGGCCACGGTCCTCGGCCGGCGCCGGGCGGTGCGCCGGGTGGCACCGCACGAGCCCTCCCCCGGTCCCCCCGGCGGCCGGTGAGCCGGGGCAGCAGCCGGCCGGCAGCCACCCCGGCGAGCGCACCGGCGCCGAGCAGGGCGAGGGCGAGCCGGCCCGGCGCCGGACCCGCCGCCCGCTCGTCGACCCGGGCCACCTCCGGCAGCGGCGTCGGCGCCGGCGGCCCGTCCGGGACGGGGGCCTGCGCCTGCTCGATGGCCGGCAGCGTCGCCGTCCAGCACGCGGTGAAGAACCAGAACCGGCACACCACGTTGATCCACACGATCAGGCCGACGAGGCCGCCGAACGTCGAGGCGGTCACGTTGCCCCCGATGACCGCCAGGTACAGGCTGCCGACCAGCTTCAGCGCCTCGAAGCCCACCGCGCCGAAGAGCGCGCCGGGCAGCACCTGCCGGTAGCCGAACGGGGTGCCCGGCACCCCCTTGAGCAGCCACAGGAACAGCAGGGTGGACCCGGCCACCGCCAGCACGATCGGCAGCGCACGGCTGAGCAGGAAGAAGCCGGGCACCTCGTCGACCTCGGTGAGCCCGAGCAGCTGGTCGGCGACGCTCGTCGCGCCGGCGGTGAGCGCGATGCTGAGGGTGCCCGCGACGCCGAGCCCGAACAGCGAGACGAGGTCCCTGGCCCGGTCGGCCAGGAACTCCGGCGGGTCGGCCCGGCCCCGCCAGACGATGTCCATGCCGATGCGCAGCTTGTCCATCGCGGCCAGCCCGATGAACACCACGCCGAGCAGGCCGAGCAGGCCGAACGTGGTGGCGCTCTCCACGGCCGTGGTGACGGTCTCGGCCAGGCTGTCCCCCGTCTCCCCGGGCACGGCGTCCCGGAGCGCGTCGAGGAGCTCGTCCTGCAGCAACGGGTCACCGCGCAGGACGAGACCGGCCACCGCGACGAGCAGCAGGGTCACCGGCGCCAGGGCGAGGAAGACGTAGTACGTCACCCCCGAGGCCATCAGGGTGGCGTGCACCCGGAGGTAGCGAGCGCCGGCGCGGACCAGGTGGTCCAGCCAGGGCCAGGCGGCGCGCCGGCGCCGCAGCAGACCCTTCGCCGCCCCGGCTGCACGGCTGACGGGGCTGGTCACCGGAGTCAGTGTGGGTGGTGCCCGGCCACCCCGCGCGACGGCGGCTGGGACCGCCCGCAGCCGCTGGTCAGTGCGGCGGGCCGGAGAGCGGGTACTCGGAGGAGACGGCCCACGCCCCGCCGGGCAGCTGCTCGAACTCGGTGAAGCCGTCGACCCGGAACTCCGCCTGCACGTCGGCCAGGCCGGCGTAGGCCATGTCCAGCATGTCGGCGGGCACGTCGTGGGCCACGGTGACGTGCGGGTGGTACGGGAAGTTCAACTGGCGGGCCAGCGGCCCGGTCCGGACGTCGTTCGCGATCAGCTCGCAGTCGGCGATGCCCCGCGCGACCGCGACGAAGACCACCTCGGAGATCGGGCGGAAGGTGCCCGTGCCCGACAGGTGCATGTCGAACGGCGGGTGCTGGGTGGCCACCCGGGACAGGTGCTCGGTGATCGCCGGCCGCATCGCGATCGGCACCTCGGTCGGCGGCAGCAGCGTCACGTGCGGGGGCACGAGGGTGGCCTGCGGGTCACCGCACTTGCCCCGCCACTCGACCAGCAGCTGCGCCCAGGGCTCGGGGACCGACACCACGACGCCGAGGACGACGGTGTCCGGCGACGACTCCGCGCCGGCGTCGAACCGGTGCACGAAGGTGTCGTCGGCGCGGAGCGGCCGGTCCGTCACGTCGGTGCCCCGACGGCGGGCAGGAAGCCGACCCGCTCGTACACCGTCGCCAGGGTGGGAGCCGCGACGGCACGGGCCCGGGCCGCCCCGGCGGCGAGCATGCGCTCGAGCTCGGCGGGGTCGGCCAGCAGCTCGGCGGTGCGCTGCTGGACGGGGGCCAGGGCGTCGGCCACGACCTCGGCGACCTCCTTCTTCAGGTCCCCGTAGCCGCGGCCGGCGAAGTGCTCCTCCAGCTGGGCGACGCCCTGCCCGGAGAGCGCCGAGTGGATGGCCAGCAGGTTGGTCACCCCGGGCTTGCCCACCGGGTCGGCGACGACCTCCCGGCCGGTGTCGGTGACCGCCGAGCGGATCTTCTTCGCCGTCACCTTCGGGTCGTCCAGCAGGTTGACGCACCCGGCCGGCGGGAGGCTCTTGCTCATCTTCTTGTCCGGCGACTGGAGGTCCAGCACCTTGGCCGCCCCCGGCGGCACGTAGGTCTCGGGGACGGTGAACGTGTCGCCGTACCGGCCGTTGAACCGGGTGGCCAGGTCGCGGGTGAGCTCCAGGTGCTGGCGCTGGTCCTCGCCCACCGGCACCCGGGCGGCCTGGTAGAGCAGGATGTCGGCGGCCTGGAGCACCGGGTAGGTGAACAGCCCCACCGACGTCGTCCCGGCGCCCTCGCGGGAGCTCTTGTCCTTGAACTGGGTCATCCGGCTGGCCTCACCGAACCCGGTCAGGCACTGGAGCACCCAGGCCAGCTGCGCGTGCTCGGGGACGTGGCTCTGCACGAACAGCGTGCTGCGGTCCGGGTCGACACCGAGCGCGATCGTCTGCGCGGCAGACACCAGCGTGCGTCGGCGGAGCACGGCCGGATCGGGTTGCTCCGCGGTGATCGCGTGCAGGTCCACGACGCAGTAGAAGGCGTCGTGGTCCTCCTGCAGGGCGACCCACTGCCGCAGCGCACCCAGGAAGTTGCCGAGGTGGAAGGAGTCCGCCGTCGGCTGGATGCCGGACAGCACGCGGGGAGCAGGCACGCCCTCCATCGAACCACGCGCCCCAGCCGGGCTCGCTCAGGCTCCGGCAGCACCCGCCGGAGCGCTGGTCAGGACGTCGTCCAGCGCGCCGAGGAAGACGTCGTCCTCCTCGGGGGTGCCCACCGTCACCCGGATCCCCTCGCCGGCGAACGGCCGGGTGATCACCGCGCGGGCCTCCAGGGCGGCGGCGACCTCGGCGGCCCGCTCCCCCAGCGGCAGCCAGACGAAGTTGGCCTGGCTGTCGGCCACCGGCAGGCCGCGCTCCCGCAGGGCGCCGGTGAGCCGGTCCCGCTCGGCGACGACGGCGGCGCAGCGCTCCCGCACCTCGTCCTCGCTCGCCAGTGCTGCGACCGCCGCGGCCTGGGCGAGGGAGGAGACGCTGAACGGCACGTGCGTGCGCCGGACGGCGTCGGCCACCGCCGGGTCCTCGGCGAGCAGGTAGCCGACCCGCAGGCCGGCCAGCCCCCACGCCTTGGAGAACGTGCGCAGCACCGCGACGTTGGGCCGCCCGCGCATCAGCTCGACCCCGTCGGGGACGTCGGGGTCGGTGACGAACTCCCGGTAGGCCTCGTCCAGCACGACCGGCGTCTCCGCCGGGACGGCGTCCAGGAAGCGCTCCAGCTCCGGGCGCCGCACCGCCGTCCCGGTGGGGTTGTTCGGGTTGCAGACGAAGACCAGCCGGGTCGTGTCGTCGATCGCCGCGGCCAGCCCCTCGAGGTCGTGGGTGTCCGCGGCGCCGCCGGGGGTGCCCGGGACGAGCGGCACCTGCTGGGCCCGGGCGCCGGCCACCTGGGCGAGCAGCGGGTACATCTCGAAGGAGCGCCAGGCGAAGGCGATGCTCGTGCCCGGGTCATTGTAGGCCTGGGCCAGCTGCTGGCAGACGGTGACCGCGCCGCAGCCGGTGGCCACCTGCGCCGGCTCGACGCCGTACCGCTCGGCCAGCGCCCGGGTGAGGACGACGGCGCCGTTGTCCGGGTACCGGTTGGTCTCCCCCGCGGTCGCGGCGATCGCCTGGACGACGGCCGGCAGCGGCGGGAAGGCGACCTCGTTGCTGGCCAGCTTCACGGCGCGGTCGACGCCGATCTCGCGGGCCAGGTCGGCGGGGTTGCGGCCGGGTCGGTAGACCGGCATGGCGGCCACGGCAGGGCGGGCGCTGACCACGGGCTCCTCCTCCTCGGTCGGACCGGAGGTCGTCCGGGCCACTCACTAGGGTTGGCGGCATGCGCGTACTCGTCACCGGTGGGGCCGGCTACATCGGCAGCGTAGTCACGGCCGCGTTGCTCGAGGGCGGCCACGAGGTGACGGTGCTCGACGACCTGTCGACCGGCCACGAGGACGCCGTCCCGGCCGGCGCCCGGTTCGTCCGGGCCTCGCTGCACGACTCGGCCCCGGTGCTGGCCGACGTGCGGCCCGAGGCGGTGCTGCACTTCGCGGCCAAGAGCCTGGTCGCGCAGAGCCAGGAGGCCCCCGAGCTCTACTGGGAGAACAACGTCGGCGGCTCCCTGGCCCTGCTGGAGGCGATGCGCGCGGTCGACTGCCGGCGGATCGTCTTCTCCTCGACCGCGGCCACCTACGGTGAGCCGGACCAGGTGCCGATCCCCGAGGACGCCCCGACCCGGCCGACCAACACCTACGGCGCGAGCAAGCTGGCCGTGGACGCCATGCTCACCTCCTACGCCGTGGCCCACTCCTTCGCCGCGGTGAGCCTGCGGTACTTCAACGTCGGCGGCGCCGCGTACGGCGTCGGTGAGCGGCACGCCACCGAGACCCACCTCATCCCCATCGCGCTGCAGGTCGCCGCCGGCAGCCGCGAGGCGCTCACCGTCTTCGGCACCGACTACCCGACCCCCGACGGCACCTGCATCCGCGACTACGTCCACGTGACGGACCTCGCCGCGGCCCACCTGCTGGCGCTGCCCGCCCCGGCCCCAGGTGAGCACCGCATCTACAACCTGGGCAGCGGCACCGGCTTCTCGGTGCAGGAGATGGTCGACGCGGTCCGCGAGGTCACCGGGCACGAGCTGCCGGTCGTCGTCGGCGACCGCCGGCCCGGCGACCCGGCGCGGCTGGTGGCCAGCTCCGCCCGGATCCGGGACGAGCTGGGCTGGGCACCGGAGCACACCGACCTGCGCGAGATCGTCACCGACGCCTGGGCCTTCGCGCAGTCGCGCCGCGACTGAGCCCCTCCCTCAGCCGGCCGCGGACTCCGCCTCGGCGTCGCTGCCGTCGCCCTGCTGCGGTGCGGCGCTGACGCTGATCCGGGAGATCCGGCGTCCGTCGAGCTCCAGCACCGTGAGGGTGCGCTCCTCGACCGTCACGGTGTCCCCGAGCACCGGCAGGCGCCCCAGCTCGGCCAGCACGTACCCGGCGACCGTCTCGTACGGGCCCTCGGGGAGCCGCAGCCCCGTCGCGCCCGCGAAGTCGTCGAGGTTGAGCAGCCCGTCGACCTCGTGCGGCCCCTCGGCCGGCTCCTCGGAGTCGGGCGTGACGTCCTCGTCGTACTCGTCGTAGATGTCCCCGATGACCTCCTCGATGAGGTCCTCCAGGGTGACGATGCCGTCGGTGCCGCCGTACTCGTCGACCACGATCGCGAAGTGCCGGTTCTCCTTGCGCATCCCGGACAACGCGGTCAGGACGCCGGCGGTGCCCGGGAGCTGCTTCACCTCTCGGGCCAGGTCGCCGACGGTCGCCGCCCGCCCGGCCGGGTGGGTGGGGAGGAACAGGTCGCGCACGTGCACGAAGCCCACGACGTCGTCCTCGTTGCGGCCCACGACCGGGTACCGCGACCAGCTGGACTCCGCGACCTGCTTGGCCGCGCGGCTGGCGGTCATGCTGGCCTCCAGGAAGTGCACCTCGGTGCGCGGGGTCATCACCTCACGCACCTCGCGGTCGCCGGCCCGGAAGACCTCGTCGATCAGCCGGCGCTCGTCGCTGGACAGCGACTCGTGGGCGGCGACCAGGTCGCGCAGCTCCTCCTGGCTGATCGACTCACCGCTGACCCGCGGGTCGCCACCGAGCAGGCGGACCAGCAGGTCGGTGGAGCGCGACAGCAGCCAGATGATCGGCCGGAACAGCTTCGCGATGGCGTTGAGCGGGGCCGCGACCACCAGCGCGAAGCCCTCGGCCCGCTGCAGCGCCAGCCGCTTGGGGGTCAGCTCACCGACGACCAGCGACAGGTAGCTGATCGCGATGGTGACGGCGACGAAGGACAGCGGGTCGGCCAGGCTGCGGGACAGCCCCAGCCCGTCGACGCCCCAGTCGGCCAGCGGCGCGGAGAGCGTGCTGGCACCGAAGGCCGCCGAGAAGAACCCGGCCAGGGTGACCCCGACCTGGACGGCGGCGAGGAACTGGTTGGGGTTGCTGACCAGCTTGTTGAGGGCCTGCCCGCGCCGGCCGGTTTCGGCGAGCGCCCGCACCTGGGACTCGCGGAGGGAGACCAGCGCGATCTCGGCGCCGGCGAAGGCCCCGCCGACCAGCACGAAGGCGAAGACCATGATGATGTTGAGCCAGACGTCGCTCACGAGCGGCGTGCTCCTCCAGAGGTGGGGGTGTGCCGGGGACACCCGGAGCCGCCCACGGTAGTGGCTGGGCGACGACAGGATCCCGGCCTCCCCGCCGGAGCCACCCCGGCGGCGGCTCCGGCCGGTGACTCTCTGCATGCGGTTACCCTCGCCTGGGTGACTGGTCGGGCTCGCCGGGGTGACGACGCCGTGCTGCACCGCCGCACCCGGCGCGCACGGTCGCTGCGGGCGCTCCTGCTGCTCGTCGCCGTCGTCGCCGCGGTGGCGCTGGGCGCGGTGCTGAGCGGCCGCACCCTGCCCGGCCTGGACGACGCGGCCAGCACCGCCGTCGTCGAGCCGGGGGTGGTCGCCGGGCCGTCGGCCGCCGGGACCACCCCGACGTCCGGCGCCGTCCCCACCCCGGCGACCACGGGCGCCGGTGAGCCGGCTGCGCAGCCCCCGTCCGCCGTCCCGCCGGGGATGACGACGCCCGACCCGACGGTCGTTGCCCAAGTGCCCGTCCCGCCGCCGGTCGTCGCGCCGTCGCCGAGCACCGCGGCGTCGTCGGCGCGACCCGCTTCTGCCCCGGCACCTGCTCCGGCTCCCGCACCGGCACCGGCACCCGCACCCGCACCCGCACCCGCTCCGGCTCCTGCGCCGGCACCGGCACCGGCAGCGGCGGTCGCCCCCGCGGCGTCCGGGTCCGAGGGGCAGGTGCTGGCCCTGGTCAACACCGAGCGGGCCACGGCCGGCTGCGCCCCGGTCAGCGCGGACGCCGGACTGGCGACGGTGGCCCGGGCGCACAGCGCCGACATGCGCGACCGCGGCTACTTCTCGCACGTCACGCCCGAGGGTCTCGACCCCTTCGCCCGCGCCCGCGCCGCCGGGTTCGGCCACGCACGGGCGGAGAACATCGCGTCCGGGCAGCCGGACGCGGCTGCGGTGATGGCCGCCTGGATGGCCAGCCCGGGGCACCGGCAGAACATCCTTGACTGCGACCTGCGCACGCTGGGCGTCGGTGTCGCCACCGGGGCCGGCGGCCCGTGGTGGACCCAGCTCTTCGGCGTCTGAGCCTCCGCCGTCCTGCCGAGGACGGGCTGGTGGCTGCCTCGACCACCGGGAGGCAGCCACCAGCCCGGGGTGATCACTGCAGCGCCGCGCGCAGCCGAGCGATCAGCAGCTCCGGGGCGCGCAGGTCGGCCGCGGTGATGACCAGGACGCGCCACCCGGCGGCCGCCAGTGCGCTGAGCCGCTGCCGGTCGCGCACGAACTGCCCGGGGCCGTCGTGCCAGACCCCGTCGTACTCCAGCGCCACCCGGCGCTCTGGCCAGCCGAAGTCGACGCGGGCCAGGAAGCGCCCACCGCTGCGCACCTCGTGCTGCGCCACCGGCACGGGGAGCCCATGAGCCGCGAGCAGCAGCCGCACCCTGGTCTCCTGTGGCGACTCCGCCCGCCCGTCCGCGGCCGCAGCAGCCCGGCGGGCCCGCGCCGAGCCGCGGCAGGTGGGCAGGGCGCCCACCGCCGCCCGGACCTGAGCGAGGTCCACGACCCGCGCGTGCACGAGCTGGTCGAGGAGGACGACCGCCTCCTCCGCCGGCGCGAACCGGGCCATGTCGACCGCCGTGCGCAGGCCGGTCGTCCAGCGGAGGAAGGACCCCTGGGCGAGCACGTCCCCCTGGAGCCGTGCGGTGCGGACGACGATGCCCGGCTCGGGGTCCCACCGGGTGCCCGGCGGTACCACCACCTCCACCGGATCGGCCGGCCCGGCCACCTCGGGCACCCCGAGGAGGTCGGCGGCGCTCCGCCCACCCAGGGCAGCGCCCCGAGGCATCCGCAGCGCTGCGCCGCGGGCGTGCAGCCGATGGGTGTCTGCCGCGGTGGCGTCGGCGTAGACGTCCTCGCGCAACCGGCGCCAGGCCGAGCTCCGCAGCTGTGCACGGGTCAGCAGCCCGCTGCCGATCGCCCAGGTGCCCCGGAAGACCCGCCCGCGGAGCACAGCGGGGCGGTACGGCGGGATCGGCACCGGGGCAGCCTGCCGCGACCGACCCACCCGGCGCGGGCGTCGTCCACAGGGACGGTGATCACCTCGGGCTGCTGGCTGTCTCCACCCGATCGAGCCAGCCACCACCCCGATCTCGGCACCACCCTCGGACGCAGAACGGCCCCCGCGACCGGTGGTCGCGGGGGCCGTTCCTGCTACAGCTGCTGCGTCAGGCCGTCGCTACGACTGCTGTCGTCAGGCCGCTGCTACGACGGCTGTCGTCAGGCCGTCGCTACGACTGCTGTCGTCAGGCCATGGCCTTCTGCAGGTTGGTGTCGATCGCCGCCAGGAAGTCCTGGGTGGTCAGCCACGGGCTGTCCTTGGAGATCAGCAGCGCGAGGTCCTTGGTCATCTGACCGCCCTCGACGGTCTCGATGCAGACCCGCTCGAGGGTCTCGGCGAACCGGGTGACCTCGGGGGTGCCGTCGAGCACGCCGCGGTGGGCCAGGCCCCGGGTCCAGGCGAAGATCGACGCGATCGGGTTCGTCGAGGTCTCCTTGCCCTGCTGGTGCTGGCGGTAGTGCCGGGTGACCGTGCCGTGCGCGGCCTCGGCCTCGACGGTCTTGCCGTCCGGGGTGGCCAGCACCGAGGTCATCAGGCCGAGCGAGCCGAAGCCCTGGGCCACGGTGTCGGACTGCACGTCACCGTCGTAGTTCTTGCACGCCCAGACGTAGCCGCCCTCCCACTTGAGGGACGCCGCGACCATGTCGTCGATGAGCCGGTGCTCGTAGGTGATCCCGGCCGCGTCGAACTCCTCCTTGAACTCGGCCTGGAAGACCTCCTCGAAGATGTCCTTGAACCGGCCGTCGTAGGCCTTGAGGATCGTGTTCTTCGTGGAGAGGTAGACCGGGTAGCCACGGTTGAGCCCGTAGTTCAGCGAGGCGCGGGCGAAGTCGCGGATCGAGTCGTCGAGGTTGTACATCGACAGCGAGACACCGGCGCCGGGGGCCTGGAAGACCTCGCGCTCGATCGGCTCGCCGCCGTCCTCGGGGGTGAAGACGACCTTCAGGGTGCCCGCGGAGGGGAACGTGAAGTCGGTGGCCCGGTACTGGTCGCCGTAGGCGTGGCGGCCGATGATGATCGGCTTGGTCCAGCCCGGCACCAGGCGCGGGACGTTCTGCATGATGATCGGCTCGCGGAAGATGACGCCGCCGAGGATGTTGCGGATCGTCCCGTTCGGGGAGCGCCACATCTTCTTCAGGCCGAACTCCTCGACCCGCGCCTCGTCCGGGGTGATGGTGGCGCACTTGACGCCCACGCCGTGCTGCTTGATGGCGTTGGCGGCGTCGACGGTGACCTGGTCGTCGGTCGCGTCGCGGTTCTCCATGCCCAGGTCGTAGTACTCGAGGTCGACGTCCAGGTACGGGAGGATCAGCTGGTCCTTGATGAACTGCCAGATGATCCGGGTCATCTCGTCGCCGTCGAGCTCGACGACCTTGCCCTTGACCTTGATCTTGTCCACGGTGTCTCTCCTTTTACGCTCATGGCCCCGCTGCAGGGCCCCGCCGCGGCGTGCGAGCGGTGGGGGGCAGTGGGGTCCTTCTTCAGAGGTCGGCTACGTCAGCCTGCTTGGCGCGTACCGCTTCGGCGGCCTCGCGCAGACCGGCCAGCTCACTGTCGGACAGGTCGCCCTCGACGACCTTCCGCACTCCTCCTCGGCCGATCTCGGCCTCGACCCCCAGGTAGACCCCGGAGATCCCGTACTCACCGTCGACCCAGGCGCACACCGGCATCACGGCGCCGCTGTCCTCGATCACGGCGCGGGCCATCCGGGCGGCCGCGGCGGAGGGCGCGTAGTAGGCGGAGCCGGTCTTGAGCAGCGCCACGACCTCCGCCCCGCCGTTGCGGGTGCGGTCGACCAGGTGCGCGATGCGGTCGGCGGGCAGCACGTCGGACAGCGGCTTGCCGTCGACGGTGCAGCGCGAGGGCACCGGGACCATCGTGTCGCCGTGCGACCCGAGGGTCAGCGTGCGCACGGAGGCGACGGGTACGCCGAGCTCCTCGGCGACGTTGTTGCTGAAGCGCGCGGTGTCCAGCATCCCGGCCTGGCCCATGACCCGGGCCTTCGGGAAGCCGGTGGCCAGCTGCGCCAGGGCGGTCATCTCGTCCAGCGGGTTGGAGACCACGATGACGACGGCGTCCGGGGAGGTCTGCGCGACGTTCTCGGCCACGGAGCGGACGATGCCGGCGTTGGTTTCGATGAGGTCCATCCGGCTCATCCCGGGCTTGCGCGGCAGCCCCGCGGTGATGACCACGACGTCGGAGCCCTCGGTGCCCTCGTACGAGCCGCCGCCGACCCCCACGACCCGGGTCTCGAACCCCTCGATCGGGCGCGACTGGTTGATGTCCAGCGCCAGCCCCTCGGGCTTGCCCTCCACGATGTCGGTGAGCACGACCGTCTCGAACAGGTCGTACTCCGCCAGCCGCAACGCGGTGGTCGAGCCGTAGAAACCGGCGCCGACCACGGTGACCTTGCCGTTCCGGGCCCGCTCTGCCATGCCCGCCAACCTAGCCCCGAGCGGCGTCGTCCGGCCATGCGGGGGCCGCTCCGGGCCGGTCAGGACGGCGGGATGCTCAGTGCCATCGCCACCAGCGCCACGCCGGCGGTCCCCGTCAGGGCGACGTCGACGCGCAGGCTGCGGACGGCGAGGAAGCCGGTGCGGCGCAACGGGAGCAGCAGCCGCAGCGCGGCGGCGGTCACCAGGGCGAGCCCCATCACGACCAGCCCCTGGCGCCACCGGTCGCCGGCGACGAGCAGCATGCCCACCCCGGCGACGACGATCACCAGCAGCAGCGGCCACTGCCGGAGGAAGCCGGCCAGCAGCGGTCGGCGCAGGTAGAGCGGCGGCCGGTCGGTCGCCGGCCCGCCGGCGCGCGGGCTCATGCCGTCAGCACCTCGAGCCCGGCCGCCTGCTCGGCGGCGAGGACGACGTTGGCCAGCAGCATCGCCCGGGTCATCGGCCCGACGCCGCCGGGGTTGGGGGCCACGAAGCCGGCGACCTCGCGCACGTCGGCGGCGACGTCACCGGCGATCTTGCCGTCGACCCGGCTGACGCCGACGTCGAGCACGGCCGCCCCGGGCTTGACCATGTCGCCGGTGATCAGCCCCGGCACGCCGGCCGCCGCGACGACGACGTCGGCCGCCCGGGTGTGGGCGGCCAGGTCCCGGGTGCCGGTGTGGCAGAGCGTCACGGTGGCGTTCTCGGTGCGCCGGGTGAGCAGCAGGCCCAGCGGCCGGCCGACGGTGATGCCGCGGCCGACCACGACCACCTCCGCACCGGCCAGCGGGACGTCGAAGCGGCGGAGCAGCTCCACGATCCCGACCGGCGTGCAGGGCAGCGCCCCGGGGACGTTGAGCACGAGCCGGCCGAGGTTCACCGGGTGGAGGCCGTCGGCGTCCTTCGCCGGGTCGATCCGCTCGAGGACGACGCTCTCGTCGATGCCGCGCGGCAGGGGCAGCTGCACGATGTAGCCGGTGCAGGCCGGGTCGGCGTTGAGCTCGTCGACGACGGCGAGCACCTCGGCGAGGTCGGCGGTGGCCGGCAGCTCCCGCTGGATGCTGGCGATGCCGACCTGGGCGCAGTCGGAGTGCTTGGCGCCGACGTACCAGCGGCTGCCCGGGTCGTCACCGACCAGCAGGGTGCCCAGGCCCGGGCGTCGTCCGGCGGCGGCCAGGGCGGCCACCCGCTCGGTCAGCTCCGCCCGGATCGTCGCCGCGGTCGCCTTGCCGTCGAGAGTCGTCGCTGCCACGTGCCCAGTCTGCCCGACGCGGCCCGGCGTGACCGGCCACCGGACCGGTCGCCCGGGTGGCGACGCACCGGCCGGCCGCACGGCTCAGTCGGCCACCGGGGTCAGTCGGCCACCACGGCGCCGTGGGCGCGGGCGAACAGCACTGCCTGCACCAGGTCCAGCCGCGCCCCGGTGGGGTCGAACCCCCGCCAGTCGACGCCGTCGGTCTCGGCCCCGCGCAGGTCTGCCCCGCGCAGCACGGTGGACTGCAGCCGCGCCCGCCGGAGGTCGGCCCGGCTCAGGTCGGCGCCGGAGAGGTCGGCGTCGGTGAGGTCGGCCTCGGCCAGCCGCTGCCCGGCCAGGTCGACGCCGGACAGGTCGACGCCGCGCAGCGACACGTAGGACCAGTCGGACTCCTCCGAGGTCATCGGCCGCAGCGTGGCGCCGGGGAACTGCGAACCGGTCAGCTTGCAGCCGGTCCAGGTGACGCCGGACAGCTTCGCCCGGTCGAACCGGCAGGAGAGGAACGCCGTCCCCTCGTGCCGGGAGCCCGACAGCGCGGCACCGGTGAGGACGCAGCGCTCGAAGACGCACCGGGTGGTGACCAGCTCGGCCATGGCGGCGTCGTCGAACCGGCAGTCGACGAACGTGACCCGCTCCAGCCGGGCCCAGTCCCACTCGACCCGGGCCAGGTCCTCCCCTTCCCAGACGGTGTCCGGCGCCGGCGGCTGCGGCCCCGTGCAGGGGCCCGGCACGAGCTTGCGAGTGGTGGGGGGCACGGGGTCCTTCCTCAGTGGGCGAAGTGGCGGGTGCCGGTGAGGTACAGCGTCACCCCGGCGGCGGCCGCGGCGGCGATGACCTCCTCGTCCCGCACCGACCCGCCCGGCTGCACCACGGCCCGCACCCCGGCGTCCAGCAGCACCTGCAACCCGTCGGCGAAGGGGAAGAACGCGTCGGAGGCGGCGACCGAGCCGGTCGCCCGCTCCCCGGCCCGGGCCACCGCCAGCCGGGCGGAGTCCACCCGGTTGACCTGGCCCATGCCGACGCCGACGGTGGCCTTGTCGGCGGCGAGCAGGATGGCGTTGCTCTTCACCGCACGCACCGCCCGCCAGGCGAACACCAGGTCGTCCAGCCCGGCGGCGTCCAGCGGGGCACCTGCGGCCAGCGTCCAGCTGGTCGGGTCGTCGCCCGGGGCGTCGATCCGGTCGGCGGTCTGCAGCAGCAGCCCGCCGCTGATGGCACGCAGCTCCACCGACAGCCGGGGGGCCTCCGGCATGCGCAGCAGCCGGATGTTCTTCTTCGCGGTCAGCACGCCGAGCGCGTCGTCGGTGAACGACGGGGCGACGACGACCTCGGTGAAGACCTCGGAGATCTGCTCGGCCAGGGTCAGGTCGACCTCGCGGTTGGCCGCGATCACACCACCGAAGGCCGAGACCGGGTCGCAGGCGTGCGCCTTGCGGTGGGCGGCGGCGATGTCGGCGCCGACGGCGATGCCGCAGGGGTTGGCGTGCTTGATGATCGCCACGCACGGGTCGGCGTGGTCGTGCGCGGCCCGCCAGGCGGCGTCGGTGTCGACGTAGTTGTTGTAGGACATCTGCTTGCCGTGCAGCTGCTCGGCGTCGGCCAGGCCCGACTGCCCGCTGCGGTACAGCGCCGCGCCCTGGTGCGGGTTCTCGCCGTAGCGCAGGACGTCGGTGCGCTCCCAGCTCCCACCGACCCACTCCGGGAAGCCGCTGGCGTCGTCCGGGGCGAGCACGTTGCCCATCCAGGAGGCGACGGCGACGTCGTAGGCGGCGGTGTGCCGGAACGCCTCGGCCGCCAGCTCCCGGCGCTGGGCGAGGGTGAAGCCGCCGGCGGCGACCGCCTCGACCACCTCGTCGTAGCGGCCCGGGTCGACGACGACGGCGACGGAGGGGTGGTTCTTCGCCGCGGCGCGCACCATCGCCGGGCCGCCGATGTCGATCTGCTCGATGCACTCGTCGGGCGAGGCACCGGAGGCCACCGTGTCGCTGAACGGGTAGAGGTTCACCACGACCAGGTCGAAGGCGGCGATGCCCAGCTCGTCGAGCTGGGCGACGTGCTCGGGGCGGCGCCGGTCGGCGAGGATGCCGGCGTGCACCGCCGGGTGCAGCGTCTTGACCCGGCCGTCGAGGGTCTCGGGGAAGCCGGTGACCTGCTCGACCGGGGTGACCGGCAGTCCGGCGGCGGCGATCCGGGCGGCGGTGGCGCCGGTGCTGACCAGCTCCACCCCGGCGTTGACCAGCCCGCGGGCCAGCTCCTCGACGCCGTTCTTGTCGTAGACCCCGAGCAGGGCGCGGCGGACGGGGGTGCGGTCGCTCATCGGGGTTCTCCTGAGGTCGGTGCGTCGGTGGCGGGCAGTCCGGCGGCCTGGACCACGAGGCCGGCCAGGGTCTGCACCAGGAGCTCCCGCTCCACGTCCTTGATCCGTTCGTGCAGGCGCTGCTCGTCGTCGCCGGGCAGCACCGGCACCGGCCGCTGGGCCAGCACCGGGCCGGTGTCCACGCCGGCGTCGACGAGGTGGACGGTCGCGCCGGTCGTGGGGACGCCGGCGGCCAGGGCGTCCCGCACGGCGTGGGCGCCGGGGAAGGCCGGCAGCAGCGCGGGGTGGGTGTTGACCACCCGGCCACCGAACGCACCGAGGACGGCGGGGCCCAGCAGCTTCATGAAGCCGGCGCAGACGACCCAGTCGGGCCGGTGGCGGGCCAGCTCGGCGGCCAGCGCCGCGTCCCAGCTGGCCCGGTCGGGGGCGTCGCGCAGCGCGGTCACGAAGGTGGGGACGCCGGCGTCGCGCGCGTGCGCCAGCCCGGGGGCATCGGCGCGGTCGGAGCCGACGGCGACGACCTCGGCGGGGTAGCCGGGCGTGGCGGTGGCGGCCAGCAGTGCGGCACACAGCGTGCCGGCCCCGGACAGCAGGACCAAGACGCGGGGCCGAGGTGTGTCGGGCGCGACGGCGGGCACGTCTGCCAACCCTAGCGGCCGCCCCGGAGCAGGCAGCGCGGCCGGCTCCGACCTCGCGCCGCTCAGCGGGCGCGGCTCCCCGGTACTGCCGACGGGTCCGTCACCAGCCGACCGGTCAGGTGTTGCTCGACACGGCGTCGTCCACCGTCACGGGACCAGCCGGAGCGCGTCGGCCTCCGCGACCATGGTCGCGGCGTCCTCCGGTCGCAGGTGGCCGTCGGCGACCAGTGCGTCGGCGGCCCGGGAGAACTGGTGCACGTAGTCGGCGTAGTTGCGGTAGCGCTCGGTGATCGACGTCCGCGGGTCCCCGGTGTCCAGCCGTTGCGACCTCGTCTCGGGCAGCGGGATGAAGGAGCCTGCCCCGGGGCACATCTCCCCCTCTGCGTGACCGGCGGCACGCAGGTTCCAGCCGGTGTAGGTGGCGAGCGGCGCCTCGATCGCCGGCAGGCGGATGCCGGCGAGGGCGTTGCCGTCCTCGTCCACCCGGGGGACGAGGACCCCGTACTCGGCACCGGTGATCGGTGGCACCGCGTCGTAGTCGGTGACCGCCAGGTGGTTGTAGAGACCGTTGTAGGTCACGCCGGGGATCTCCGGGAACCCGGTGCTCTCCTGGCCTGCCGGCACCAGCAGCCGCCCGTCCACGGAGCCGTACCGGCTCGCGGGGGGCTCGACCCCCTCCGCGACCCAGCCGTCGAGCCGGAGGAGGAGTGCACGGACGACCGCGCTGTTGCCCAACGGGCTGTTCACCTGCTGGCAGATGCCCCGGTCCTCGGTCTCCGGGAGGATGCGGTCCGCCCCGCCGTGCGGGGTGCCGGCGACCAGGTACAGGCGGACGGCGGCGGGCTGTTCGAGGTCCCGAGGGCCCGCCGGGTCCCCGTCGGTGACGAGCAGCGACCCTCGGGCACCCCACAGCTCGTACTCACCGTCGACGTGCACGACCTTGGGGCAGGTGTCCGTCTCGGTGCAGTCGTCGAGGATGCCGTCCTCTCGGCCGGTGAGCGGGTCCCGCACCGTGCCGTAGGCGAAGGGGAACTGATCGCCTTCCTGCAGGTGCTGCTCGTGCTGCTTGGACCACCAGCCGACCTGGGCGAACCGGTCGTTCAGCCAGATCTTCCGCGAGCCCGCGATGATCGGCATCACCCCGTCGAAGACCCTGCTCCCCGCGATGTCCTCGTTGAATCCCTGGTAGACGAAGTCACGGAGGAAACGACCACTCTGCGATATCCCGAGCGCAATGGTGTCGTCGATGGACCCCACGCCCAGTGGATTGGGGTTCCCCGCACTGTCCCGGTCCCCCGAACGCAGATAGGAGTTGATGTCGCGGGTGGCGGCGAACCCCATTCCCAGCACGATCGGGTCCTTCGCCGGGTAGATGAACTCGAAGATCGCGCCACTGCTGTAGGGCTCCCCGGGGGACGTGACCTCGATCCGGCGGTCGTCCAGGTAGCGCCATGACTCGATCGGCCGCCGCGGGTCGGACTCCCGCTCGCGCACCGACAGACCCGTCACTGCCCGGTCCAGGGTGGCGGCGGGGTAGGGCAGGTCACCCGTCCAGGTCCCGGTGCCCTGATCGACGAACTCGGCGCGGACCAGCTCCACGATCGGCTCGCCGGCGTCCGTGGCGATCGGGAAGTCGCCGACCAACGTCGTCTCGGTGCCCGGGATGTCGCCCTGCCACCCGGTCCAGACGACGGTGAAGCCCTCCTCGTACAGCAGGGAGTCCGCTCCGTTGACGGAGCCGAGCATCAGCTGGCGGCCGCGGTTCACCGCCTCGTACAGCAAGGTGCCGTTGCCCTTGTCCGCGTCGACCGGCTTGTGGATCTCGATGTCCACGCTGTACTCGACCATGCCGTCGTCGTTGACCGGCGCCTTGTCCAGGTCGACGATGCCGGCGTTCGCCGGTGCGTCGGGGTCGAGCTCCCCCAGGACGTGCCCGCGGAGGCGCTCGTAAGCGCCCGACTCACCGAAGAGCTCGCCGTCCTGCAGTGGTTCGCGCGTCTCGATGACCAGTTCCACCGAGGGGTCGGCCACAGGCCGGGACGGGTGCTCGTTGACGGCAGGCGCAGCCCATGCCGTGGTGGGGATCGCAACCGACACGCACACCACGGTGGCCAGCAGTGTGGCCTTTTGCGGGAAAGGCGAACGCAAGGACCTCATGCCTGATCATTCCCATCGTCGCGTCGTTGCGGGAGAAGGGCAGTGATTATGGATCAGCAGAGGAGGCGAGAAATGCAATGCGCCCGCTCGACCGGGGGAACGTAACCCCCGCCGGAATGGCGGTCAAGGCGACGCAGGAACGCGGCTCGGGTGTGCGGCCGGTTCAGCCCCGGGAACGCCAGCGGCTGACGGCGGCGGCCACGGCGGCGGCGAGGGCCGCCTGCGCGGCGATCGCCAGCCCGGTCGCCAGCGCCGGGGCACCCACCTCGGCCAGCGCCGCGTCGCCGAGCCGGCCGCCGGCGACCAGCACCCACAGCCCGGCGCAGATCCCGACGCCCAGCCCGGCGACCAGGCCCCACAGCGCGGCGATCACGGTGCCGCCGTCGTCGTCCCCGAGCCGGCGGCCCAGCACTGCGCCGGCGACCAGGCCGGCCAGCGCGGGCAGCGCCTGGGAGAGGAAGGCCAGCAGCGGCACCGCCTGCGTGTCGGGCAGGGCGGCGAGCAGCGGCAGGGCCGGCACGCTGCCCAGCGTCACGCCGCTGGTGGACACGAACGTCCCGGCGCCCACGAGAAAGCCGGGGCCCGCGGCCAGGCCCATCACCGCGGCGACGGCGTTGGGCAGCAGGAGCAGGCTCAGCCCCACCTGACCGGCGGCCCCGGCGCCGGCGCCGCCGAGGCCGGTGATGACCCGGGCGAGCCCGGCCACGTCGTGGACGAGCGCGACGGCGACCACCGCGGTGCAGCAGGCGGCCAGGGCCAGGGTGCCGGCGGCGACCGCGCGCAGGACCACCCGACCGGGGCCGGGGAACCGGTCGACCAGCTCCGCACCCAGGCCCGAGTCGCGCAGCACCCCGAGACCGCCGGCGACGAGCGCGACGACGCCCGCGCCCAGCACCGCACGGGGCAGCGCGATCGAGGCATCGGAGGCGTCGACGAGCAGCACCAGGCCCGCGCTGAGGGCGACGTGGACGGCGACGACGACCGCCAGCACCGCCGCCGCCCCCCGGGCGGTGCCCGACTGACGCAGGCTCACGACCGAGCCGGCCGCCCGGCTGAGCCCCCAGGCGATCCCCGCCGTCACCGCCAGCGGCGCGAGCCGCACCGGACCCGAGGAGAGCTGGAGCTCGGCGCCCTGCCCGAGCAGCCACAGCTGGCCGGCCACCCGCGCGGAGGCCGTCAGCGGCAGCCCGCCGTCGGGGTCCAGGGTCTGGACGACGACGACGGCGAGGGTGAGCCCGGCCAGTCCCAGGACCGACACGGCCAGTGCGGCGGCCGCGGCCAGGACGCCGGTCAGCCGGGTGCGGTGCTCCCCCGGCCCGACGGTGGGCAGGCGCGTCCGCAGGGAGGTCACGCCCCCACTGTCGCAAGGCGCACGGGAGCTGGGTGGGCGCACGCGCCGGGGCGATTCAAGTCACGGTCCCGGCCGTGGCAGGGGGTCAGCGGTCGGACGCGGGCCGTGGTCGGTCCGGGCCGATCGGCGGCTGCCAGGGGGTGGCCGGCCGGCCGTAGCGCGGCTCCCCGTACTGCGGTTGCCCGTACTGCGGGTCCCCGTACTGGGGCTGTCCGTACTGCGTCGGCCCGTGGGGAGGCTGCCCGTACGGCAGCTGACCGTGGCTCGGCGGCTGCTCGTGGTGCGGCCGGCCGTCCGGGAGCGGCTGCCCGCCGGCGGGCCGGCCCCCGGTGGGCCGGCCGGCCTGCGGACCGACCCGCTCCCGGAGCTCGGGCAGCAGGGACGAGGCCGCCAGCACGGTAACGGCGGCGGCGACGAGGACGCCCAGCAGGGCCGGGACTGAGAACCCGTAGTCGAGGCTCCGCAGCCACGCGATGAGCGTGCACAGCAGCGCCACCGCGGCCAGCGCGACGGTGGGCGCGGCCCGCAGGAAGCCGTCCGGGGTGGCCCGGAGGGCAGGCAGCACCGCCCACGCTGCCGCGCCGAGCAACAGGAGTGCGCCCAGCACGACCAGCGCGGAGAACTCGTAGCCGCTGGCGGTGATCCGGCCGACGAAGTCGAAGGTGACCGAGGCCCACGGCAGGAGCCCGACGAGCAGGTACAGGAGGGCTCCCCCGGCCACCAGCAGGTCCGCGGTCGTCAGCCGGCTCCGGTCGTACCGGGGGCCGGCAGCCCGGACGCCGGCGGGCGGGGGCGGCGCCGACCGGGCCTGCTCGGGACCACTCGACGTCATCGTGCGCTCCTCGTGGAACGGGTCGGGCAGTGGGATCGGTGGACCGGGCACCCGGGAGTCTCCGCCGTCCCACCGACGACGGGCACCCCCGGGCATGCGACTGCCCGGCCCCTCCGGAGAGGGACCGGGCAGCAGCGGTGCAGACGGGGCGTCGGTCAGCCGCCGACGATCTCCCGCATGAGGCGAGCGGCCTCCGACGGGGTCTTGCCGACCTTCACGCCGGCGGCCTCGAGGGCCTCCTGCTTGGCGGCGGCCGTGCCGGCCGAGCCGGAGACGATGGCGCCCGCGTGGCCCATCGTCTTGCCCTCGGGGGCGGTGAAGCCGGCGACGTAGCCGACGACCGGCTTGGTCACGTTGGCCTTGATGAAGTCCGCGGCGCGCTCCTCGGCGTCGCCACCGATCTCACCGATCATCACGATCGCCTCGGTCTCCGGGTCGTCCTGGAACGCCTGGAGGCAGTCGATGTGCGTGGTGCCGATGACCGGGTCACCGCCGATGCCGACCGCGGTGGAGAAGCCGATGTCCCGCAGCTCGTACATCATCTGGTAGGTCAGCGTTCCGGACTTGCTGACCAGGCCGATCTTGCCGGCCTGGGTGATGTTCGCCGGGATGATGCCGGCGTTGGACCGCCCGGGGCTGATCAGCCCGGGGCAGTTCGGGCCGATGATCCGGGTCGAGCCACCCTGGGCGTGCGCCCAGAAGTAGGTCGAGTCGTGCACCGGGATGCCCTCGGTGATGACCACGGCCATCCCGATCTGCGCGTCCACGGCCTCCAGGACGGCGTCCTTGGCGAACTTCGGCGGCACGAAGACGACGGTGACGTCGGCCCCGGTCTCCTTCATCGCGTCGGCGACCGAGCCGAAGACGGGGACCGACGTGCCGTCGAAGTCCACGGTCTGGCCGGCCTTGCTGGGGTTCACGCCACCGACGACGGCGGTGCCGGAGGCGAGCATCCGGGCGGTGTGCTTGCGCCCCTCGGACCCGGTGATGCCCTGGACGATGACCTTGCTGTTCTCGGTGAGGAAGATCGACATCTCAGTATCCGTTCTGGAACGGCCCCCTTCAGGGGCCGCGCCGAGCTTGCGAGGTGTGGGGGGAAGGGGGTCCTTCGTCAGGCTGCGGCGAGCTCGGCGGCGCGGCGGGCGGCGCCGTCCATGGTGTCGACCACGGTCACCAGGGGGTGGGCGGCCTCGGCGAGGATCCGCCGGCCCTCCTCCACGTTGTTACCGTCCAGCCGCACGACCAGCGGCTTGGTGGCCTCGTCGCCGAGCAGGCCCAGCGCCGAGACGATGCCGTCGGCGACGGCGTCGCAGGCGGTGATCCCGCCGAAGACGTTGACGAAGACGCTCTTCACGGCCGGGTCGGAGAGGATGACGCCCAGCCCGTCGGCCATCACCTGGGCGGACGCGCCACCGCCGATGTCGAGGAAGTTGGCCGGGCGCACGCCGCCGAACTCCTCACCGGCGTAGGCGACGACGTCCAGGGTGCTCATGACCAGGCCGGCGCCGTTGCCGATGATCCCGACCTGCCCGTCGAGCTTGACGTAGTTCAGGCCCTTCTCCTTGGCCGCGGCCTCCAGCGGGTCGGCGGCGGCGACGTCCTCGAGGGCGTCGTGCTCGCCGTGCCGGAAGGAGGCGTTCTCGTCCAGGGTCACCTTGGCGTCCAGGGCGAGCACGGTGCCGTCGGGCGCCTTGGCCAGCGGGTTGACCTCGACCAGGGTGGCGTCCTCCTTGCTGAAGACGTCCCACAGCTGGACGGCGATGGCGATCACCTGGTCGCGGACCTCGGCCGGGAAGCCGGCGGCATCGACGATCTCGGCGGCCTTCTGCGCGTCGACGCCGACCGAGGCGTCGACGGGGATGCGGGCCAGCGCCTCCGGGCGCTCGACGGCGAGCTGCTCGATCTCCATGCCGCCCTCCTTCGAGGCCATGGCCAGGAAGGTCCGGTTGGAGCGGTCGAGCAGGTAGGAGAAGTAGTACTCCTCGGCGATGTCGCTGGCCTGGGCGACCATCACCTTGCGGGTGACGTGCCCCTTGATGTCCAGGCCGAGGATGTCCTCGGCCCGGGCCTTGGCGGTCTCGGGGTCGTCGGCCAGCTTCACGCCGCCGGCCTTGCCGCGGCCGCCGACCTTCACCTGCGCCTTCACGACGACCGGGGCGGAGATCTCGCGCGCGATCGCCTCCGCCTCCTCGGGCGTCTCGGCGACGCCGCCGGGGAGCACGGGCACGCCGTGCGAGGCCAACAGGTCACGGGCCTGGTACTCGAAGAGATCCACGAGCAGGCACCGTAGCCCGCCCCGGGACCCGTCGCGTCAGGTGCCCTCCCACCGAGGGGGACGTCTCACCCGTCTCTTCCGCCCAGCGGACGCCGGGCGAGGTGGTCAGGCCTCGGCGCCCGCGCCCACGTGGTCCCGGACCCAGCCCACGATCTCCTCGGTGCTCGCACCCGGGGTGAAGACCCGGGCCACCCCCAGCTCGGCCAGTTCCGGCAGGTCGGCCTCGGGGATGATCCCGCCGCCGAAGACGACGACGTCGTCGACGTCCCGCTCGCGGAGCAGCTCGGCGAGCCGCCGGAACAGCGTCATGTGGGCGCCGGAGAGCACCGAGAGCCCGACCGCGTCGGCGTCCTCCTGGACGACGGTGTCCACGATCTGCTCGGGCGTCTGGTGGAGCCCGGTGTAGACGACCTCCATGCCCGCGTCGCGCAGCGCCCGGGCCACGATCTTCGCGCCCCGGTCGTGGCCGTCCAGGCCCGGCTTGGCGATCACCACACGAATGCGCTCAGCTGCCACGACCGCGACTCTAGGGGCGCGGGGGTGTCCTGCGTCACCCCCGAGCGGTCACCCCCGCGCGGGAGCGCGCCGCCCGCGCCAGGCCAGCAGGGTGAGCCCCAGCGCGCCGAGCGCCAGCACCAGCAGCGCGGCGCCCGGCACGGTCCACTCCAGGTCGGGGCTGGACCAGGCGTCCCGGAGCCCGGTCAGCGCGCTGTCCAGCAGGAAGACGGCGACGGCCAGCAGCCCGCCGACGGCAGCGAGCCGGGGACGCAGCGACGGGGCGACGGCGGCGGCCAGCAGGAGCGCACCGGCCAGCAGCAGCCCACCCAGCAGGGCCAGCCCGGGCCGCTCCAGCAGCGCCTGCGGCCCCTCCTGGTCCACGACGACCTCCAGCCCGGTCAGCGGGTCGGTCACCACCTGGTCCGGGACGTCGGCCGCCGGCAGCGCGAGGGACAGCACCGCGCCCACGCCGAGGAGCACCGCCGCGCCGGCGAGCACCGGACGCAGCGGGTCCAGCGCCCCGCCGTCCTCCATCACGGTGCGGCCCCAGGCGGCGAAGGCGGCCAGCCCGGCGAGGACGGCGAGGCCCAGGGCCACGACCCCGAACACCCAGCCGACGCCGATCTCCACCGAGCTGGTCAGCACCAGGTCGCCGGCCAGCACCTCGACCGCGGGCCGGGTGGTCGACCCCTGCCCGCGGTGCAGCTCGATCAGCAGCCGGCCCACGGCCAGCGCGCCGGTGACCGCCGCGTACGCCAGGCCGAGCCGGGGCACCCGGCCGAGGGCCAGCCCCGCGCCCACCGCGACCGAGGCGACCGGCGCCACGAGGCTGAGGACGGCGTCCACCGGCCCCTGCACCGGGCTCACCGCCACCCCGCCGACCGCGAGGTAGGTCGGGAACGCCGCCGCCGCGCCGGCCAGCCCGGCGAGCAGGAGGAGCACCCCGCAGACCCGGGCCAGCACCGGGACCGACCCGACGACGAGGTCGTCCTGGGTGGCCGGCGAGGTGGCACCGGACCGGGGCCCCCCGGAGCGGCGGGCCGCGGAGGCCGGCCGGTCGGGTCCCCCGGTGCGGGAGGGGTCGCGGTCACGGGCGGGCACTGGGGTTCTCCTCCGGATCGGGCTCTCTGGCGGCGAGCGCGTGTCGCATGTCGGGTGTGTGACGTTCACCACAACGGGGCATTACGTTCCCCTGAACCGAGCACACCACTGCTCATGGCGCGCCGCCCGGCGGTGCCGAGGCGGACGGGAGGGAGAACGGCGTGCACGAGCCCGTTCTGCCCTCTGCACCAGCCTGGCATGCCCCCGGCGCCGGAGCGCGGAGCGACGTCCCCGCGACGCCGCCGCCCGCGCGGCGCACCGGCCTCCGGCGGCTGGTCTCCCCGGCCGCGCTCACCGGCAGCCTCACCGAGCTGGCCTGGGTGGGCGCCCACACCCTGCTCTACCCCCTGGGCACCCGCACCGAGCGGCTGCGCCCGGACGGGAGCTACCGCCCCGGCGAGCAGCCCGCCGCGGTCCGCGCCCTGTTCGCCGCCGACCCCCTCGCCGCCCGGATCCCCGTCGTGCTGGTCCACGGGCTGATCGACAACCGCTCGGTGTTCACCGTGATGCGCCGCGGCCTGCGCCGGCGGGGCTTCGCCCAGGTCTGCACCTGGAACTACAGCCCGCTGCTGCGCGACGTGGAGAGCGCGGCCGAGGCGCTGGGCCAGCACATCGAGGAGATCTGCCGGGCGACCGGCCACGACCGGGTGCACGTGGTCGGCCACAGTCTCGGCGGGCTGGTCGCCCGGTACCTCGTGCAGCGCCTGGGGGGCGACGCACGCGTGGAGTCGCTGGTGACCCTCGGGACGCCCCACGGCGGGAGCCGCTGGGCGCACGTCCTGCCCACCCGCCTGGTGCGCCAGCTGCGCCCGGGGTCGGCCCTGTTCCAGGAGCTCGCCGCCCCGGCACCGGAGTGCCGCACCCGGGTCACGGCGGTCTACAGCGACCTGGACCAGATGGTCGTGCCGTCGTCGGCCGGCCGGTGCGACCACCCCGATCTGCAGGCCCGCAACGTGCTCGTGCCGGGCGTGGGGCACATGTCCCTGCCCATCCACCGCGGCGTCGTGGACGAGGTCGCCGCGACCCTGGCGGGCCTGCGCACCCCCGCCGTCGACACCTCCGCCGCTGCCGCCTGAGACCTCCGCCGTCGCGATCCGAGCGCGACGACAACACCTGCCAACGACGGGTGTCGTCACTCATCGCTTCTGGTGTCGACACGCGCAGTCAGGTCGTTGAGGCCCCTCCACGCCCTCCGTAGCGTCGCGAATGACACCGATGGGATTCCTCGCCGGCGTTCCCAACCGCAGTGCCAGCACCAGCCGCAGCCCTGCGGCCGGCTGGTGCCCGACGACGCCCGGCTCCCCCGCGGCGTGCTGCCCGGAGAGGTGCCCGTTGTCCCCTCTGCGAGAACTCGTGGGCCGCACCCGGTCCTCGAACGGTCCGGCCGCCGCCCCTGCCGGTGCGCCCGGCGACTGGTCCGACGAGTTCGACGACGACTGGGACTGGGACCGCGAGTGGGCCGCCACCCAGGACGCCGCCCCCGGCGCTCCCGGAGACGACCAGCCCGAGGACGACCAGCCCGGGGACGCGCTGTCCAGCGACGCCCAGCCCTCCTCCTCCTCCTCCTCCTCCTCCTCCTCCTCCTCCTCCGGCGACACGATCGCGCCGAGCGCGCGGCGTGCCGCCGTGCGCCGCGCGGTCTCCCGCCCGCCGCGCCGTCGGGCCCCCCTGCTGCTCGCCGTCGCCGTCGCCGGCGCCCTGGCCACCTCGCTGCTGGGCG